>NZ_JALKAR010000007.1:0-184863 GCF_023015725.1 Loktanella sp. F6476L
CATCAGTACCTTCGGAATTTTCCCAACTTCAGCAACTCCGCGTCTTCGCTTCGTTCCGTCCGCTGCACCGTGTCTGCTTGTCTGCGTCTCCGGTAAGGGGGCTTTTAGTGTTACCTCCCGAGAGCCGCAAGCAGTTTTTTGAAGAAAAGTTCAGTTTTCTCGTTTTGCCGCAAAATTAGGCATTCTAGCAGGTTGCGGGGGGGGGTATTCGCATCCTGCCGGTATCATTTCTGCTAGAATTTCCCACAAATATCGATTTTCGGAAGTCACCTAGCGCAATAATCGTGAATCCGATCTGAATCAGGCAGCGGCGGGGAAGAATCGCGGGCAGTGAAATGCCTAGCCCGTCGAATCGTGCCACCCTTTCGGGTGACACGTCGCTTTATAGAAGGCTGCGCCCTAGGTGATCGCCATTTCGTTGAGGAAGACAATGTCATCCGCGTCGTGAACACCCCAGAGCGTGATCTTGTCCCGTCCGCCGTCCAGCGTGATGTCCACTGAAAAGAAGCCATCGCGAATGCTTCCGATCTCTGCACCGCCGAGATCAATGACATCTTCGTTGACATCAAAGTCTAGGATCATCGTCCGGTCTTTGGTGTTGTCAGTGGCCAAGGCTTCCGAGAACACAAACGTGTCCGCGCCGTCCCCACCAAAGATGAAGTCACGCTTCCCGTCACCTGCATGAATGACGTCATCACCTTCCCCTGCAAATACAAAGTCATTGCCCGTACCCGCATCGATATCGTCGGCACCTGTTCCGCCAAAGATCTTATCGTTACCAGCACCACCAGTGATCAGGTCGTCGCCAGCTTGTGCTTTGATGAAATCATTGCCGCGCAAGCCATCGATTTGATCGCGCCATTCGGTGCCGATCAAGACATCGCGCTTATTGGTGCCTGCGACCAGATTGTAGACAGGGTCAAACTGGAAGCTGACAATAACAGGGTCATGGTCTGAATTGCGCGCAGGCGTGTCCCCGTCAAACAAGGCGGGATCGCGGCCAAAGTCCAGATTGTAGTCAAAGGCATCCGCTTCGTCCGCATTCACATGCCATTCGGTGACACCGACGACTTTGTCTGCAAGTGCATCATTGGCAAGTGCGTAGTCCAACGTCCCGATCTGACCGTCGAAAACATAAGAATAAGCGTCATCGCCGAGTTCTTGTGCGGCAAGGTCCGTATAGCCTGCGTCAGACAAGACAGACAGCGGATCTTCTTTCGCGTAGGCGTTCAGGTCACCCAAGATAAGGGAGTTTGAAGCCCCCTGCCCTGTTGGATCGCTTGCCAACCAGTCAGCCAGAATATCTGCGGCCTCTGAACGTGTCGCGTTGTTGTTGCCCTGACCGTCGCCTTGGTCCTCGTCCGCTGCCAAACCTGACAACGACCCTTTCGATTTCAGATGGTTCACAGACACCGTGATCGTTTCGCCTGTGTCCAGATCTTCAAAAGTTTGTGCGATGGCCGCGCGGTTCAGGTCACGCCCTGCGTTCAGGGGATCAAGGAAATTGCGTCCGTCGAAGGTTTCCAAAATCGCCATGTCACCATTCAGGCCAACACTATCGACTTTATAGATCAGGCCGTTGGCAATCGCGTCGCCGCCGACAAATTCCTGACCCGGGTCAACGAATGCATAAACCTCGTCGCCCAGTTCGGCATTCACACGGTCCACAAGATCCTGGATTGCGAAGGTATCGCCAGCGAAATCATTCTCGATCTCGATCAGACCCAGTACATCGGCGTCCATTGCGACGATTGCATTGACCAACTTTTCGGCCTGACGTTCGAATTCTTCAGGCGTGTCAGCACCACGTGGATCAAGACCGATGTCCGTCGTCACGCCGGTTTCGTCGATTGTGGTGAAGTAGTTCAGCACGTTCAGGCTCGCGACCTTAAAGTTTCCACCCAGTTCTGTTGGGGTATCGGGGCGCGTGTTGACCTCTGTGTACTCGCCTTCGGCCGCATTGATGCGGAATTCGCTGAACGAATAGTTCACCACGCCAGTGATCGACGACAGCGTATCACCCATGCGGAAGTTATCGGACGAATCCAGAATGCCGTCGTTGCCATCGATGACTTTGATCTGTTCAGGGTTCTGGGCCGATTGGCCATCGTCCAACACCAATGTCCGTGCAGCGACATCTTTCAGATGCTGCGCGTAGCCCGCTGCATCCGGATCGTTCGCTTGGGAATACTGAACAAGCCGACCATCTGAAGTGACGTTGTACTGACCAAAGCGATCAAGATTGAACATTTCCGAAATCGTCATGTCCTGCTGGATATTCACCAGCATACCTTCGTAGGCCTCTAGATTGGCGACAAGGTTGCCGCTTCCGTCATCCATGACGCTCGCGGTTGGGAATGTGACCTCTACGGCGTCTGGGACCACTTGATCGACGGCAACGACAGAAATGTCAGTCGCTGAAATCTGGGTTTGGCCGAAGAATTCGCTGACCGTACCGGTGATTTCGACAAGATCACCAATGTTCACATCAACATCCGGGTTCGATCCGTCGAAGATAAAGATGCCTTCGGATGTCAGGTCGTTGAAGTCGTAGTCAACTTCTTCCTCTTGGATATAGAACCCGTTCATATCACCCTGAGCGCCGAGCAAACCGTCTTGGAAATCGGCGGTCACAATGGCGGATACAGTGACAGTTTGACCGACCAGCGCACTACGATCATCCACGCCAACAACGGCCATGTCTTGCGTGCCGCCGCTGCCCTGAATTTCAGAAATCAAGGTAATAACTGCAGGCGGTGCGATGAAGTTAGACGTACCCGGCGTTGCAGCCTGTGCAGTGAATGCACCGCTACCATCAGGATCACGCGCTAGAACTTCGGTATCTTTTGCGCCGTTCGCGTTTTCATCATATTGCACAGTCTGGCCAAGCCCCGTCAAAAGGCCCGTGTCATCAGCATCAGACGTGCCATAGACAATCGCATCAACCAGATTTTCAGTCGTCGCGGTTGCAGGTGGTGTGCCTGTGTAAAGCGCTGCCGCATCGGCCCCGTTCTGAATGCCATTCGATGTGAAGGCGACCAAATCCACGTTCGGCACATCTTCAGAACCAATGACAAAGTATCCCTCAGCGTTCGTCGTCAAACCATCGAGTGAAATCGTATTGTAAGCCGCGTCGCCGTTCCCGTTAAACAGCACCAGGGACAGACCATCCAAAGACGCGTTTCCAACGCCACCATCATAAATTTCGATAAACTCCGCGCTGTCGGTGCTTGTCTGATCGGCGTCAATTTCATTGATGACAAATGTCGCAGTTGGCGTTGGCGGCGTCACCGTATCGTAAGACCCCGTGGCAAACCCAGTGGCGGCACCTGCGTTCGTCGTTTCACCATCCCACGCATTGGGCCCTGAGAATGACCAGTTATTGATATCAAACGTCGGATTGGCAGCAGTGCCTGGATTGCGCGCGGCCCAGCCGTCAAGATATTCCCAAGCGGTCCCATTTCCGTCGACATCCAATTCACCAAAGGTGTCGATGACCGTTCCGTTTTCAAACAACTCAACTGCATCATCGCCGTTGATTGCGGCAAAACCCGTTGTGTAGTCGGGCGCGAATCCCATGAAGCTTTCGAAACCAGGCGCTTCGCTTGCGATATACAAATACGTGCCCGCAGCGGCCGCAAAGGCAGGGAATGTGAATTCTTCGCCATCTGTTCCGCCACCATTGTTGGCAAAACCGATGCTATAGGCAGACAGATCAGCAATGTCGGCCGTCACATAAACCTCGACACCCTTCGGGAGTCCCCCACTGAGCGGGCCATCAAAAACACCTGTTAATACCATGGACATGTCGTTTCTCTCCAAAGATGTAGCGGCTCGAATTCAAACCGCTTTTCAATATGCAAAGTGGGAGATGTTCGTGACAGCTGAATGACAAAAACTATTCGAAGCAGCAAAAGCAGAACTGTCGCATAGGTTTTCGGTTTCGCGTTGCGCCCTCCCACAACACAGACATGCAACTGGAAGTGGTTAACAAAAGCAACGTATTTTCATGGAAACGCCCAGAACCTAACGTCAACCTAGACCAAACTGCCCTGCCTCGGTCAGTTCGCGCAAATTTTTGCCTCAGGATCAAGTTGCACGTATTCCTCGGCGGTAATCCGGTGGATTTCGGTAAAAGGTATGTGCTGCCATTCGTCCACAAATTTGCGCTGCACACCGTTGCGCAAGTACTTGGTAATTTGCGGGTTTCCGACAAATCCAACGTTCACGTTCGCCCCGTGAAAGCCAAGCTTCAGCCCCGGCGCAAGGCACGCATTCGATAGCGTCGTAAACATGAGACAGGCCGAATTGCAGTACCCTTCGATCCGCACCGGACCACCCCAAAGTTTGAGAACAGCACGATCTGTTTCGGCGCTGATCAATTGGCCGCCGCCATCATTGCGAATGATATAGGTTCCCGTTGTCGGCAAAGGACGGCGATCATTGCACGCCGACAGCAACACAACGCTGAGCAATATCATTTTCTTGAGCATCAAAAACCTATCGTAGCTGTTTGAACACTAACATGATCGGCCGCAGACAATTTGTCAGGGGGAAGTTTCGCGCACGCGCGGCGTCTCGCCAAACGCAAAACGCGGCCCGCATTTGGGGCCGCGTTCCTTTTTCTCTGTAGACGTTTATTCAGCCCAAGCCCAAGGGTTCGTAAATGATCCCAGCGCCTTAAGAACATCTTCGTCTGTGACAGTGCCGGTTTTTGCAAGCTGCGCTACCAAACCACGCTTCTTGTCTTCAACGACGCTATCAACTTTCGCTGCGACATCCGCTTTGGCCAATGCTTGGTTCAAGATGCGTGTGATCGCCCGTTTCCGCAGGTCCGGCTTAAAGATTTTACCAACGGCCGTTTTCGGCAGCTCATCCATGATTTCCAAATGCTTTGGGTGCGCCGCACGTTCGTGGATGTGTTCGTTTGCGTAAGCCATCAGTTCTTCGGTTGTGATGGTTGCGCCATCGACCAACTCAACAAAGGCACAAGGTACTTCACCGGCGTGGGCATCTGGTTGACCAATTGCGCCAGCAAATGCGACCGCTTCGTGACCTGCCAATGCTTCTTCGATTTCGGCCGGGTCAATGTTGTGACCGCCACGAATGATCAGATCCTTTGCGCGACCCGTGATCCAAAGATACCCGTCTTCATCAATGCGCCCCAAATCGCCTGTGCGCAGGTATTGCACATTCTCATGGGCCGGATTTTCAGAACCCGGATAAAACAAGTCTTTGTTCTTGTCCGCTTCTGTGTAGGTTTTGCCATCATAAACCCCCGGCGACGCAACACAGATTTCGCCAATTTCATCAACACCACAGTCAAGCTGGGTCGCAACAGATACGATACGCACATCGGTATACGGGAATGGCAAACCAATTGACCCGACACGCTTTTCACCGTCAGGCGGGTTGATAGAAACCAAACATGTCGCTTCGGTCAGACCGTAACCTTCGCAAATCGACAATTCGCCGGGTTTGTCTTTGGTCGCGTCATTCACGACTTTTTCGAACCGCTTGTAAAGTTCGAGCGGCAACGGTGACGACCCGCAGAATGCAATCCGCAATGTCGAGATGTCAGCGTCGCCAACAGGACGTTGCATCAACGCGGACAATGCCGTTGGCACGGTGATCATAAACGTCACTTTGTGGCGCTCGATCAGCTTCCAGAAGTTATCAAATACCCCGTCACCACGGTAGCCTTGCGGTGTTGGGAAAACGACATGCGCCCCTGATCCCAACGACGCACCGAGCGACACGATAGCCGCAAACACATGGAACATCGGCAGCGGGCAAATCTGCACGTCTTTTTCAGTGAACAACAAACGCGCACCCAACCAAGCATTGTAAACAATGCCGGAATAGCGGTGTTGGGCAACTTTTGGCATGCCCGTTGTACCGCCCGTGTGGAAATAGGCCGCGACACGATCTTCGGTGCTATCGGCAAATGCCAATTCGCGGCCGTGCTTTGCCATTTCCTTACGGAAATCAACAACTTTGGCGGAATGTTTGACTTCGAACTTTGGACGAATCCAAGGCACGATAAACTTTTTCAATCCGGTCAGGTAGCGCAGCAGGTCGACTTCAACGACCGCTTTCACATTCGGCGCCATTGCGACAGCTTCTGCCGCTTTTTGGGCCACATCCGTTTTCGGGAATGCCTTGAGCGTCACAAGCACCTTCGCACCGGTTTCGCGCAAGATCGCCGCAATCTGTTCAGCCTCAAGCAGCGGGTTGATTGGGTTCACGATGCCCGCAACCTGCCCGCCAAGATATGTCAGAATTGTTTCGGATGTGTTTGGCAAAAGATATGCGACAACATCGGTTTCACCAACGCCGAGATCACGGAACATATTGGCGGATTGCGCGACTTGCGCCTGCAATTCGGACCAAGACAGCGTCTCAGCCGGCGCACCGGGGTCCGAAAACATCTGGAATGTGACAGCAGGTCTATTGGGAAAAGCCGCTGCGGTCTTCGACAATTGACCGAACGTTGTGACAGGTAAATCCCTGTCTTCCCACGGCATTTCATCCACAATTGCATTGCGGTCTGCCATGTTTGCATAAGGCATTCCAGGTTTCCTCCCGTTATTTTTTACCCATAGCTTATGACGCTGCGGGCCTCCCTGCCGTACAGGATGTGGTCTTTGTGGTTTTCGTGCAAGTCTAACGCGGCGTTGCGGGCAATTATTCCGCAACGGCACCCGCAGTAAATTGCAACCTTGCCAAGCGGGCATATAGCCCGTCTTGCGCAACCAATGCGTCATGTGTGCCTTCCGCGACGATCTTGCCTGCGTCGAACACAACAATACGATCCGCCTTTTTCACGGTGGCCAACCGATGCGCTACGATCAATGTCGTCCGTGTTCTGGCAAGATCATCAACAGCCGCCTGCACCGCCCGTTCGCTTTCCGCATCCAAAGCTGACGTCGCTTCGTCCAACAATAAGATCGGCGCATCCCGTAGAATCGCACGCGCTATTGCGATGCGTTGCTTTTGTCCACCTGACAACATGACACCACGTTCACCGACATAGCTGTCATAGCCATCCGGCAAAGCGGTCAGGAAGTCATGCGCAGCGGCGGATTTTGCAGCCATTTCGACTTCGCCGTCCGTCGCAGTCGGGCGACCAAACCTGATGTTCTCGCGAGCTGTATCCGCGAAGATCACCGGATCTTGCGGCACCAACGCCATATGTTGGCGGAACGCGGCACGATCCATGTCACGCAAGTCGACGCCATTAATGGAAATGGCCCCTTCGGACGGATCATAGAACCGCTGGATCAGCTGAATAATTGTTGTCTTGCCTGCACCTGATGGCCCAACCAAGGCAACAGTTTCACCCGGTTTGACTGTCAGATTGATTCCATCAAGGGCAGACACTGTCGGACGCCCTGGATAGCGGAAAATCACGTCGTCAAAGGTGATCGCGCCATTTTGTACGTCAGGCACGGCAACCGCATTTTCGGGGTCAGCGACCGCGTCTTCAGCGCCAAGCAATTCAACCAAGCGTTCGGTCGCACCTGCTGCGCGCTGCAATTCGCTCCAGACTTCAGTCAGGGCGCCAACGGCCCCCGCGACCATGACGGCGTAGATCACAAACTGCACCAATTCGCCGACGGTCATCAGCCCTTCACGCACGTCGCGAGCCCCAATCCACAGAACACCAACAACGCCCGCGAAAATCAGGAATATCACGATCATCGTCATCCATGCCCGCGTGCCGATGCGCTGTTTCGCAGACACAAAGCTTTTCTCGGTCATGTCATCGAAACGATTGCGACTGATCTTTTCGTGCGTGAACGCTTGGACAGCTTGCACAGACAAAAGCGCCTCTGACGCGTTACCGGAACTGGCGGCGATCCAATCTTGGTTTTCGCGGCTCAACTTGCGCAAGCGGCGGCCCAAAACAACAATCGGAATCACGATGGCAGGGACGATCAACAACACAAGGCCAGTCAGTTTAGCTGACGTGATCATCAACAACACCAGACCGCCAAGCAAGATCAGCACGTTACGCAGTGCAACGGACACGGACGAACCGATCACGGAAAGAATCAATGTCGTGTCGGTGGTAATCCGGCTGAGGACTTCACCAGTCATGACTTTTTCGAAGAACGCAGGCGACATCCCGATCATACGGTCAAAGACGGCTTTGCGAATGTCAGCAACAACGCGTTCCCCTAAGCGGGTCACAAGATAGTACCGCATCGCAGTCCCGACAGCCAAAAGCGCTGCGATCAAAAGGGCCGCGCCAAAGTATTGGTCAAGAATGGAGGTCGCGGCACCTTCAAAATTATCGACCACGCGACGGACGGCCAAAGGTAGAATCAACGAAACCAAGGCCGTTAAGCTTAACGCGCCCAATGCGGCAAACATCATGGCCCGATACGGTCTCATGAACGGCCACAATTGACGCAATGCGCCGATTTCCTTGGATGACTTTCGTTCTTCGTCGCTTGGTGGTGGTGCGTCAGCCATCAATCTGTCCCGGCGTTGTTTCACCCGACATAATAGGAGGCTGTCCAGATCACAAGATGATCCAAATGAACTGTTAAATAAGGGAATTTGGAGCGGGCGACGGGAATCGAACCCGTATCATCAGCTTGGAAGGCTGAGGTCTTACCATTACACAACGCCCGCGCGCTGTAACGTTCAGATAGGCCAAGGCAACGACAGCGTCAAGCCGTCTCAATGTTGCCTCATTCTTGCCTGATTTCACCGTCATATCTGGCCCGGATCGGGGGATTGTAATGCTTAAAGGGATTCGCGCCATGACACGTCTGTCAACATTGTTAAAAACCGCGGCACTTGCCAGCGTGACCGCGTTTGCGGGCACCGCAGCGCTCGCGCAGGACTTCACTGTATACGTTTACGAAAAAGGGTATTTCCCGAACACCGTATACTCAGATGAAGCCACACGTATCAAATTCGTCAACAAAACAGGCTACACAGTAGGTGTCGACACCACTGGTGGTTCCATTCTGATCAACGAGATTGCTGTTGGCAACCATGCGTACCTGAACGTTTCCACAATTAATGGTCGGACGATCAAAACGCCGTACCTGTTCGGTTCAGGGTACAAATCAGGCAACTACTTTAACATCGCGTCAGGTTCTGCCCCTGATTCCTAAGCGATCGGATCCAGCAACGTCGCACCTGCTGCGCGGTTGCTGTTGACCTCAGTTCCAACACGATGAAACAAAAGCGCGTCCTCGGGCGCGCTTTTCATGATTTTGGACGCCCCTTTTCCCGCCTCGCCCAACCAAAGCGGCCAATCTTCGGCTGTCAGAATCACCGGGATTCGGTGGTGAATACGGGCCATCGCTTCGTTCGCGCCAGTCGTGACAATCGCGCAAGTCGAAATCACCGCCCCGTCCTGTTCCCAGTCCTGCCAGATACCAGCCATTACAAGCGGTTCTCCATCCTGACGCTGGATAAACCACGGCAATGGTTTGGCATCGCCGTCGCGATACCATTCATAAAAACCGGTTACAGGAAGCAGGCACCGCCTTTCGCGACATGCAGCCCGAAACGCGGGTTTCTCCGCAATCGTTTCTGCTCGTGCGTTGATCAATAGCGGGCCACCGTTCGGCTTTTTGTACCAATGAGGGATGAAGCCCCACCGCATCGGGCGCAGGCGGCGCACACCATCGTCCGATGTAACGACAGGCACGTTGACGGTTGGACAAACGTTGTAATTTGGCGTGTCTGGCAGGTCGTTTGCCGGCACTGCCCCAAACATTTCGACGACCGCCTCATGCGGCAAAGTAATCGCCATTCGCCCGCACATGTCGCACCGCCCCCTGTTTCGTTCGTCTTACTGTAACGTCTCCATAAAGGGTCTGCCAAAAGAAAAGCGCGCCACGGTTGCCCGCGACGCGCTAAGTTTACCAGAAAACTGGGTTTATTTTACTGTGATACGACCGTCTGTGTACGGCGTGTATGGGCCGTTCTCAGCCAGATATTCAGCAGTTACATCCGCAAGGTCCGGACCGAAGTCATACGCATTTGCAGCCCCTTCAAACATTGCATAGCCGTCACCGCCGTTACGCACGTAGTTGTTGGAGACTGCGCCGTATGTTGCGGCCAGATCGATTGGCTCACCGCCGACCATTACGTCAGAAATACGCGCACCTGCCTCTGCTGCCGGATCAACAGTGTAGGACATGCCTGCAACCTGTGGGAAACGGCCTGCGCCTTCTTCCATCTGGCTCACACCATTTTCCAGTGCAAGAACGATGGTTTCACCGGTTACTTCGAACGTAGACAGCGTGTTCTGGAATGGCAGGACAGACAGGACTTCGCCCATCGTGACTTCGCCCGCATCGATAGAGGACCGCAAACCACCACCATTTTGGATCGCAACCTGAACGCCTTGGCCCGCAACGCGGTCCAGCATGGCGTCCGCAACAAGGTTACCCATTGCACATTCCATGGCACGGCAAACATCGCGTGACCCTTCGATCGCGTCTGCAGTTTCAGCAACAACGCGCACTTTCATTTCCTCAATTGGGCCAGCCAATTCGGCAACGCGTGCGACAATCGCTTTGTCTTCAGCAACAGATGCATCCAACAAGATCGTGTCGCCGGTTGCGCCAGTCACGTTGCCTTCGTCATCAAAGGTCAGCTCTAGGTGACCAACGTATTTCGAATATGCGTAGGCTTGTACGACAGGCACATTACCAACCATTGTTGGGTACGCCATCGCGCCTTCTTCGGTGTTCGAGAACAGCGTGTGTGAGTGGCCGCCAACAACGGCGTCGATGCCTGTCACAGCTTCAGCAATTGCCATGTCACCCTTTGCGCCAACGTGGTTCAGCGCAATGATAATATCGACGCCTTCAGCGGCCAGTGCATCTGCGTCAGCCTGCAGGCTTTCAATCTCGTCCGAGAAAACAACCGCGTCAGACGGTGAAGATGTTTCTGCCGTGTCAGATGCAAGCGCCGAGATGATGCCGATCTTCTGACCACCTACTTCAAGGATCACATGATCGCTGACTTTACCCGCCAAAACGTTGGACGCGCTGACGTCGATGTTGCCCGAGATGACGGGGAAATCAACGCCATCGGCCAGCTTCGCTAGACCTTCGTCACCGTCATCGAATTCGTGGTTTCCGACGGCCATCACGTCAAAACCGATGTTGTTCATGAATTCGATCTCAACGTCGCCCTTGTACGTCGTGTACATCAGTGAACCTTGGTACTGGTCGCCAGCGTCCAGAACGATCACGTTCTGATCGGCCAGTTCACCGCGCAGTTGGTCGATCATTGTCTTAACGCGGGCCACGCCACCAAAACATTCACCCGCTGCGTTGTCTTCCGCACCGCAAGTCGAATCGTATTTGCTGATTGGTTCAATCCGGCTGTGAAGATCGTTGATGTGGATTACATGCAGCGAATAGTCTGCAGATGCTGCACCAGCAGTAAGCGCCAATGCGCATGTTGATGTCAGGATACGTGAAAGCATTTTGGGTCCCCCAAGTTGAATTAACAGCATCGTGACCCCGCCTTTAGCCAGAGTCAAACACCGCCTCACCCTCCCCTAGGGTCAAGTTATGACTGATGCGTAACATTTGATCACCTTGACCATTTGCGTGCAAAGCGCCAAATGACCTTCATGCTGATTTACAAAATATTTCGGGGCCCCGAGTGGGCGGACCTTGTGAAGAATGGCGAAACGTCCGGCGCACCAATTGATGTTGCTGATGGATTTGTCCACTTTTCGGGGGCAGACACAGTCGCCAAAACTGCCGCTCTCTACTTTGCGGACGAGGCTGATCTGGTCCTTGTCGCGGTGGAGGCCGAAGGTATGCGCGATCTCAAGTGGGAAGCATCACGTGGCGGCGCATTGTTCCCACATCTTTTCCGCAAACTGACGTTGGATGACGTGGTGTGGCACAAGCCGCTTCCAATCATCGACAGCGTCCATCAATTTCCGGCAGAGCCATGAAAATACTCGAAGAATACGGCCTCAAGGCGCTCCATAAACTTGATCCTGAAATAGCGCATGGCGCTGCCATCGCCGCATTGAACACAGGACTGGGGCCACGGTCGGGTCCATTTTCATCAGACCGCTTGAAGACGTCGCTGGCTGGCTTGGAATTACCCAATCCGGTCGGGCTTGCCGCAGGATTCGACAAAAATGCGACCGCTTTGCACGCGCTATCCCGTGCGGGTTTTGGTTTTCTCGAAGTCGGTGCCGCCACGCCGCGCGCGCAACCAGGCAATCCCAAGCCGCGCTTGTTCCGGCTGACCGAAGATCAGGCTGCGATCAACCGCTTTGGATTTAATAACGAAGGCATGTACGCGATTGAGCCGCGTTTGGCCGCTCGCCCTGATGGCATCATCGGTCTCAACCTTGGCGCGAATAAGGACAGCGACGACCGCGCCGCTGATTTCGCGCGCGTTCTGACCCATTGCGGTCCACATTTGGATTTTGCGACTGTGAATGTATCGTCGCCAAACACCGAAAAGCTACGCGACCTGCAAGGTAAAGCAGCCCTTTCCGCGCTTCTAAATGGCGTCATGGAGGCGAACGACAAACTCGAACGACGCGTGCCGATTTTCCTAAAGATCGCGCCCGATTTGACGCCCGGTGATATCGCAGACGTAGCCGACGTTGCGACCGATGCGCAGCTTTCCGCGATTATCGCTACGAACACCACTTTGGATCGCGATGGCCTGAAAAGTGCAAGCAAAGGCGAAAAAGGCGGGCTTTCCGGTCAGCCCTTGTTCGAAAAGTCCACGCGCGTTCTTGCTCAGTTAAGCGGTCTGACCCCTCTGCCCATCATCGGTGTCGGCGGTATTGGTTCGGCTGAACAAGCCTATCAAAAGATCAGGGCCGGTGCTTGTGCCGTGCAGCTATACACCGCTTTGGTTTATGGCGGGATTTCCCTAGTCGACGACATCACTCGTGGTCTTGACGCGCTTTTGGAACGTGATGGATTTGCGCATGTTATCGATGCCGTGGGTGCCGGGCGCGCAGACTGGACCTAATTAGGCGTTACGCAGCTGGTCCAACCAATTCGGTAGGTCTGCGATAGAATCGAGCACGATATCCGCAAACGGAGACAGCTCCGCGTGCAGCGCGGGCCCAGTCAAAACCCCAACGGTTCGCATGCCTGCAGCGCGACCAGCGTGCAGATCGTGCAAACTGTCACCGACCATCACACATTCGGCGGGCTTTAGATTTTCATGTTCGCAAAACGCCAATAGCTGCCCAGGTGCGGGTTTTTCCCCAAAGCCGCTATCATACCCAGCAATGAACCCGAAAAAGTCCGTTACATTTGCCTGAGCAAGATTTGCCCGCGCGGGTGCTTCACCGTCGTTGGTCACGATTCCTAGCTTCAAGTCGCGGCGACGCAGATCAGAGAATAGATATTGCAGGTCAGTCACTTGCACCTGAGGCGTGTCCGACGTTGCCTGCGTCATCCGGTCGATCAAAGCGTCTTTGTCCTGATCCAACGTGAACGGAAGGATTGCTTCGGCCACGGTTTCTGCTGTCGATGCAATCACGATGCTTCCGGGGCGGAAAACAGCATTTGCGTGATCGAACCCTAGTGCATCGGCCAATACAGGCGTCTGCGAAAGATCATGGGCACATTCATTTTCGATTAATGTCTTCGTGATCGCGCCCCACGTTTTATTAAAGTCAAAAAGGGTGCCGTCCTTGTCAAAAATGATGCCAGCTACGTTCAGGTCCAATGGACGGCCTCCGCGCCTGGTAAAGCATATCGTGCCATAAGGGGTTGATCATAAGGCAAATTGATCGTGTCACAGAACGCCATGACCCAAGAATCATCCATCGTTATGAATTCAAGAACCGAAGCTTGAAAGGCTGGATCCGTTGCCCGCGCCTTTAGGTCTTCGACAGAGCTTCCTGTCGCACCCAGAAACGTGGGGCAAAGGTCCTCGTTCCCGACAAGCCACCCAAGCGCCTGTAAAGCAATCGTTTCTGCGGTGTCTGGGCTCATTTTCGGTGCTCACTTTTGTTGGCAACAATATTTTAACTATTCCGCATCAAATTGACCGCAGGGGCCGGGTGGAACAAGCCCTTGATAAAGGAAATACGATGTCAGGTAGAATACTGATTATCGATACGGTCGCGACTAATCGTATCGTGATGAAAGTGAAACTTCTTTCGGCGCAATATGATGTTGTCGCATGCGCAACCCAAGATGAAGCCAAAGCATCATTTATCGAACAACGCCCGGATCTGATTGTCATCAATCTTGCTGATCATGTCGAAGATCACCACGCTTTTTGTCGGGCGCTGAAAAGTTGCCCTGATACTTCCGATATTTCCATTGTCGGGACAGGCATTGCCGACACCGCACGTGCCAGATTTGCGGCGCTGGACGCAGGCGCAGATGATATTCTGCCCAGCCCAATTAACGATGCATTGCTGCACGCACGTATCCGCAGTTTACTACGAAAGCGGCACACGCCTGCAGAACTTTGGATGCGCGAAGGGACACAACGCGCATTGGGCTTTGAAGAGGTTGTCGCAGGTTTCGAACGCCCACCACGTATCACATTGCTTACCGCAAACCCCGTGCTCAGCACAGGTTTGACAGCGCGCCTTAACCGCATCAATTCGTTGGGCGTGACGGTCCTTGGCATTGATGAAGTTCTAAGAACGACCGCAATCTCACAGAGCCCAGACTTGTTCGTCATTGACAGTACGACCATGCGCAACCCGCGCGAGGACTTGTTCCGTCTTGTTGCAGACTTGCGATCACGTGATCAAACACGCCATATTTCCCAACTTGTTAGCTTATCATCCGATGCCGTCGAAACAGCCGCTATGGCGTTGGATCTTGGCGCGGACGATGTCATCACAACAAGTGTTGCGTCTGATGAATTGGGCATTCGGTGTGTCGCGCTGGCCCGACGCAAGCGGCAACAGGAACAATTGCGCACCACCGTTCGGGATGGACTTAAAGCGGCGGTCACCGATCCGTTAACTGGCCTGTACAACCGCAGGTATGCGACCCCTTACCTGACTGAAATTGCCAAGCAGTCGAAAAAAACAGGACAGGAATTTGCAGTGATGATGATCGATATCGATCACTTCAAAGCCATCAATGACACACACGGGCACGCGGCAGGTGACGCCGTACTAGTCGAACTTGCCGATCGTTTGCGCAACAACCTACGCGCAATTGATTTGATTGCGCGCGTCGGCGGCGAAGAATTTCTGGTCGCACTTCCCCATAGCACGCCAGAACAAGCGCAGACTGCCGCAAACCGTCTGTGTCGCTTGGTCAATCAAAAACACTTCAGCGTCGGGGCGAATAGGCACCCATTGCGCGTTACCATTTCAGTCGGCGTCGCCGTCGGCGGCGTCGAAAGCACCGACATCATAGGAGCGGACGACATGTGTCACCAAGCCGACGGTGCGCTGTATGTTGCAAAGTCATCCGGCCGCGACCGCGTTTCGCTAACCCACTCAGCCGCCTGAGTTAGGCGGCGGCGATCGCCGATCATCGCGATTTCCGCGGCGTTCACTGCTTTCACGCAGGCGCCCTGCGAAGGCAGTACGTTCTTCGAAAGTCATTTCAGATACGCGCACGACGAACGCTGCCAGTGCCTTGCCCTGAAGTTCAAATTGGCGTTCCTGCTGGCTTTGAAAAATGCGCGACAATGCCTCTGGATCGAATGGCCGGCTCTCGAGCACCAAGATCAAGTCTTCAAAGGCTTTGCGGCGTTCCGCGCGCGATTGCCCAAGCTTGCCGTCACCGCGCCGCAACTGATCCCCGATCTCGCGCCGATCTTTCGGCGAAAGAGCAGCGGCAAATGCGCCTAGTCGCACGTCGAATGCACCGGGCGGCGACACGCCGCTCCGCAAGAACGCGCCACCAATCAACCCAACCATCAGTAGGTTTACCGCCAGCGACATCACAAGAACGATGCGCCAAACGCGACGTGGTTTCGCCTGTTGCTGCATCTTACCCATCCACTCCATCACTGAAGCTACCCAACATATCGCCGCCGAACAAATCGACAGTTTGCGTTGAACCCAGCACGGTCGTCGCCATATTTTCCAGACCAACAGGTGGCGCAACACCGATCCACAGCCCAGCGACGCCAGCCATGGCGATCCCACCGATTGCTGGCCAGCCGCCGATCATATCAAGAACTGCGCCCCAAAGCGTTTGCTGCGAGGGGGCAATATTGCGCGGTTGTACTTGCGCAGCATCGATCAAGACCCTTGCCATCAAATCTGAGGGAACGGTCGGTTTGATCTGCGCCGTTTGTCCGAGCAAATCATCAAGTTCGGTCTGATTCTGATCAGTCATCGTCGTACCCCAGTGTTGCGCGGCGTCCTGCCAAAAGACTAGCAAGGGCCCGCTTTCCACGTGCAGTTAAACTTTCCACGGACCGCACGCTAATGTCCATGATCTGCGCGATTTCAGGGTTCGCGAGCCCTTCGAGATGCCGCAATGACACGGCTTGCGCTTGTCGTTCCGGCAATTGCGCCATCGCGTCGGATAAGGCAGCCATCCGCGCGGTGGTTTGTAATTGATCGGCCACACCCGGTGTTGGATCAGCCGGTTCTGCGATCTGATCCATCCCGACGGACGCGCCTCTATTCCTTTTACGCAGGCGATCCGTGCAAAGATTGGCCGCCACACGGTGCAACCAAGTCGAAATCTGCGCTTCGCCATCACGCCAATCTGGCGCGATTTTCCAAAGTCGCATCATCGCCTCTTGGGCAACGTCTTCGGCTTCCATCCGATCAGACAACATGCGCGTGGCCTGCCCTAAAACCCCCGGCAACAGCCGGGACGCTAGGGCCTGCGCCGCACCGGAATCGCCTGCCGCATAAGCCGCAAGCAATGCCGCATCTGGCATCGAGGGATCGATCGTGTCTGTCATCAGGTGTGAGGCCACATCATTTTATCGGCACAAACAACCCCTCTTTGCGTTCAGATCAGCCGCGACCGCCGCCGTGACCATGACGCCCGCCATTTTTGCCACCGCGTTCGCCACGACCACCACGACCACCGCGTTCAGAAGCAGCTTCGAATTCATCTTCGCTGATCACGCCGTCATCATCGGAATCGGCGCGTTCGAATGCCCGCTCGGTACGATTACCGTCACGTTCTGGCAATTCGGATTGCTGGATTTCGCCGTCGCCGTTTTCGTCAAGGCGTTCCAACATACGTTCGACCATCTGTGCTGCGCGCCCTTCTGAACGTTCCGACGCACGCGCCAGAAGCTCTGCTTCGGACAGGGCACCGTTGCCATCTGTGTCGGCGGTCGCAAAGCGTTGTTCGCCCTGTGCTGCAAGTTCTTCCACTGTGATTGAGCCATCACCGTTCGTGTCCAATGTTGCAAAATCAGGGCGTTCCTGTGCCTGTGCACCAGTTGCAACCAAACCAAAGCCTGCAACGATCGCTGCCATCAATACTGGAGTTTTCATAACTTTTCCTTTTCAGTCATTGCCGGATTACCGCCGGATCTGTCTTTCAAACGACTGCACAAAAAACTTCCGTCGCAACTTTTTAAGTTTTTTTCACTGACCCGAGGCATCCTGCCGCATAAAGGCGTCCGTCCCTTTTCAAACGTCGAACAAAGGCGCATGTATTACGTGAAAAGGAAATCAGATGACTGACATTGCTCAAACGACCGACATGGCCGATCGCCCGATGAAGCCTGCGATGTGGCGCGGACTGCAGCGCAAATGCCCGAATTGCGGCGAAGGACATATGTTTGATGGCTATCTTAAGGTTGCGGATCAATGTCCGGTCTGCTCTGAAACACTGTCGCACCACCGTGCTGACGACGGCCCTGCATATCTGACCATTCTGATCGTGGCGCATATTTTGGGTTTTGGCATTCACTTTGTTTGGGCGTGGTTTCGTCCCGAACCATTGGTGATGGCCACGATTTTTACGGTCGGCAGCGTCGCACTGTCGCTCTTTCTGCTTCCGCGCCTGAAAGGCATGATTGTCGGCATTCAATGGGCCAAACGGATGCATGGATTCGGTCAGGCAGAGTAAATGATGGATAAATCGGCGCTCCGTGATGCGGCTACGGTCATCGTTTTGCGGGATCGGACGTCCGTTCTAATGGGACAGCGCGGCAGTTCAGCGGCGTTTATGCCCGGTAAGTTTGTCTTTCCGGGAGGCGCTGTTGATCCAGGTGACGCGCACCTCACTTTGCCGCCATTAAATCCAACGTGTGAAAACCGCCTTCAATCCGAATCTGACTTACCCGCGACGGCCTTAACGGCGGCGGCCATTCGTGAGCTTTGGGAAGAAACCGGTCAGATTTTGGGGACATCGGAACCTTGGGATGATGCGCCAGCGGACTGGGCAGACTTTGCCAAGACAGGCTTTCGACCTGATCCATCTCCGCTGTCATTCTTTTTCCGTGCGGTCACGCCGCATGGTCGGCCCCGTCGTTTTGACGCCCGCTTTTTCCTTGCCGATGCGGCCGCACTCGCATCTGATCCGGATGATTTTTCGACCGCTGAAGATGAATTGTCCCATCTGCAGTGGGTCCCACTAAAAGATGCGCGCCGGTTCGACCTACCCTTCATCACGAAAGTCGTTTTGGCTGAATTGATTGATCACATTGACCGAGACGGCCCTATCGCATCAGTTCCTTTCTTTCGGAACGATGACGAAGCACACCTGATTTCCAGATTAGGCAACGCTGACCCGCTTTAGGCCACCAAGACCAACATCACGATACTGCCCGTCAGCAAGATCAGACCTTGCCACTCACGACGCGAAATTCTTTCGCCAAAGACGAGCGCCCCGATCGCGATTGAAAACAGCAATTCGATTTGCCCGACCGCGTTCACGTATCCGGCGGATTGCAACGTAAAAGCTGAAAACCAACACATTGTGCCGATCATGCTGGTGAGGCCAACAAGACTGACGACGCGCCACGCACGTAGCACCGCCCTGATTTGTCCCTTTTCGCGCAACCTGAGCCAAAGGGTCATAGCAAGAAATTGAAAAATAACGACAAAGGCCATCGCGACAATCGCGCGGTAAAAGGTGTCACCTTCCGCAATGGACAATGACGCCCCTCTGTAGCTGACGCCGGACAGTCCAAAAAACAGGCCCGACGTCAGTCCTAATAAGACTGCTCTATTCAGGATGCGTTTGCGCCATGGACCGGTTGCCTCTGGCGGGTCAGCCAATAGCAATACGCCGCCAAGCCCAATAAGGACTGCGATCAACGCAGACAGTGTGACTACATCGCCAAGAATGATGAACCCGATGAGAACGCTCAGCAGGACTTCGGTTTTCTTGAACGTAATCCCGACTGCGAAATTTCGATGCGAAAACAATGCGACGACACACATCGTTGCCAGAATTTGCGACGCCCCGCCGACAATGACGTGCAACCAGAAAACGCCCGGCACCTCCGGCAAACCTTGTCCGGTCGCCGTCGCATATGCAACGGCAATGGCGACCACAAAGGGTGCTGCAAAGAAGAACCTCGCAAAGGTAGCACCCGCCGTCGAAAGCCCCGCGACCTTCAATTTCTTTTGGAACATGAACCGCAGCGCTTGCGAAAACGCGGCGAGGCACGTGATCCATACCCAAGTTGCGATCACGCTGTCACACCAAAGCGGGCGAGGTCAGCGTTGTCATCAGCGCACACCAACTGCCGCCCCAGCACCTTCAGGCAAAGGCAGATCAGCATGCGCTGCCGCAAGTTTTGCCAGCGGGATTGAAACCCGCGCGTCAGGCAAGCTGGCTTTGCGTGTCTCAAGACTGACGTGAATGAGCATATGTTCACCTGTGGCGATCAGTCGATCACCTTCCATCATACGGTGGAACAAATGAAGCTTTTTCCCTTCTCCAGAAAGGACTTGCGTCTCGACCTTAATCTTCGTGCCTGCATGCACTTCATCAATATGACGAATGTGCGTTTCCGCAGTAAAATAGCTACCACCGGATGCGATATAATCAGCGTCGCAACCAATGTTGTGCATCAACTGATCCGTGGCGTCCCCGAAGGCTTGCAGGTACCGCGCTTCGTTCATGTGCCCATTGTAGTCTGTCCAATCAAGCGGAACAGCGCGTTGTACCGTGGTGACAAGTTCAGCCAATTCAACAATGTCATCAATACTTCGCGCCAAGGTATTCATGTTGACATCTTGCGCTTTCAACAGCGTTCCAGCGCCATAATCCTGAGCCTTGAGGCCCCGCAAAATCGTCACTAGATTGTTGTCACGAATGCGTTCAAGATCGCGGATGGTGTGGTGACCTGACTGATCGTCAGATTGCGATGCGATCTGATCAATCAGGTCGTCTGTAAGGTCAGGCACATCCATCAGCTTCGTCCAAGGCCATGACAAACACGGGCCGAACTGTTCAATGAAGTGACGCATGCCCGCTTCGCCACCGGCAATGCGATAGGTTTCGAACAGGCCCATTTGCGCCCAACGCAGACCAAAACCGTAACGGATCGCATTATCGATTTCCTCTGTCGTTGCCACGCCGTCCTTGATAAGCCAAAGCGCTTCGCGCCAGACAGCCTCTAGAAAGCGGTCGGCGATATGCGCGTCGATTTCCGCGCGCACATGTAACGGATACATCCCAATTCCGGTCAGGATTTCTTTGGCCTTGTCAATCAGTTCAGGCGAGTTCTGATCCGATGGAACCAGTTCAATCAACGGCAGCAAATAGACGGGATTGAAAGGATGTGTAACTACGATCTGGGTTGGTCGTGTTGCCCCTTCTTGCAATTCGGAGGGCTTGAAGCCGCTCGTCGATGACCCGATGATTGCGTCGCCTTCACAGTATTCTTGAAGAGACTGGTAGACCTTGTGTTTTAACGGCAACCGCTCTGGCACGCTTTCCTGTATCCAGCACGCACCCCGTACCGCGTCAGGGACGTTATCATGATAGCTAAGCTGCCCTTCGTCGGGCAGTGCTACATCATACAAGCCCGGCAATGAACGCCGCGCGTTTGCGAGAACTTCGTCGATCTTGCGCTTGGCTTCCGGATCGGGATCAAAGACCTGTACGTCCCATCCCATCAGCAGGAATCGCGCAGCCCACCCGCCGCCAATAACCCCGCCACCAATGATTGCTGCTATGCGTGTCATTCCACGTTTCCTTGCGGTACCATGACAAGTCGCGACAAGTCATATCCATTAAAATCAAGCACTTCTCGCGCGGCATTCAAGCGGTCCGCAGGGATGTCCGGATCCCTATTCAGGATCCACCCAGACCTGCCGTCGGGCGCGCCTACGACAGCAGTGCGGTATCCATCGTCGGTCCACAAAACCCAATAATCGGACGCCCCGAACGGCAAGGTCGGGAACGTCACAGCAAGCCGCCCTGGCCCGACGATGTCCGCAAAACCTGAAATGGTCGACCGGACAGTGCCGTCAAGATTGCGGCAGGTGTTCAATACCGTGATCTGACCATTATCGCCCTGTCCGTATTCCGCTGTCACGCCCGCGCAACCGCGTTCGAATGGCACGGGGAACCGTGCAACTTCGTACCAAGTACCAAGGTACTTTTCAGGTTCGAACAGCGCCTTTGATGCGATTTGCACGTCTGTATCGCGATAGACTTCGAACAGTGCACCAACGGGTTCGTCGGGTAACGGGGCTGAACATCCGGCCAAAGTGATTGCGAATAGAAGCCGCTTCATGATCGTGGGGCCTGTTTTGTCAGCCCCAACTTTTTGCGTACCTCGTCAGGGCCGATGATCCGTGCGCCAAGGTTCTCGACGATGCCCACAGCCTTTTCGACCAACTGCGCATTGGTCGCAAGAACGCCGCGGTCGAGCATCAGGTTGTCTTCCAAACCAACACGGACGTTCCCACCTGCAAGAACAGACGCCGCGACATATGGCATCTGTGATCGTCCCAACCCAAAGGCTGAAAATGTCCACGTATCAGGTACGTTATTGACCATCGCCATGAACGTATTCAGATCATCGGGCGCGCCCCAAGGCACCCCCATGCAAAGCTGCACCAAGGCGTCGGGTGCTAGCACACCGTCTTTGACCAATTGTTTGGCGTACCAAAGGTGTCCGGTGTCGAAGGCTTCGATTTCGGGTTTGACGCCCAGTTCCGTCATCATCCGGCCCATGGCAGTCAACATGCCGGGCGTATTGGTCATGACATAGTCGGCTTCTGCGAAGTTCATTGTGCCGCAATCAAGCGTACAGATTTCTGGCAAGCATTCGGCCACGTGCGCGACACGCTCGGCGGCACCCACCATGTCGGTGCCAGCAACGGGCGGCAACGGCGCGTCCGTTCCACCAAATACGATGTCGCCGCCCATACCCGCAGTCAGGTTCAAGACAACGTCGACCTCTGCGTCGCGAATGCGATCAGTCACCTCGCGATACAGCGCCAAATCGCGGGAAGGCACACCGGTTTCCGGATCACGCACATGACAATGAACCACTGCGGCACCCGCCTTGGCGGCATCAATGGCGCTTGCCGCAATTTGTTCAGGCGACCGCGGCACATGGGGACTGCGATCCTGCGTGCTGCCCGACCCCGTCACGGCACAGGTGATAAACACCTCACGGTTCATCTCTAACGGCATGCAATATCTCCCACTTTTGTTGGGATGACCGTCCGCGATTTCAACGCGCGTGACAAGCGGGAAACGTGCCCGGCTTTGTGGTTATCGTTTGGTGAAAAACATGCGCCGTTGACGTGTGATCAGTAGGGCATCGGATGTGTGCGATGCGTCGCATCAATTTCTTGGCAAGTCTCATCCGACAAGCTCAAGGAAAGCCCATCAAGCAGATGCTTCAATTGTGCCGTCGTCGTCGTTCCAAAAATCGCAGAAACGGGGAACGGTCGTGTGCGTTGCCATGCCATTGCCATGTGCATTGGGTCCAAGCCATGTTTCGCGGCAAGATCAAGGTAGACCTGTGTGACAGGCAATGTGCGATCCGTCATGCGCCCACCCAGATCGCCATTCAAAGACAAGCGGCTCGCATCAGGCACAGCGCCGCCTTGATATTTGCCAGACAAAAGCCCGCAAGCCAGTGGTGAAAACGACAACAACGTGATATCTTCGTTCACGGCCATTTCCGCCATGTCAGTATCGTAAAGACGGCACATCAACGAATATTCGTTTTGCACGGACGCCATGCGCGGCAGGTTGTTTTCTTCCGCAAGACGGGTCCATTGCGTCATGCCCCATGCGGATTCGTTCGACATGCCAATGCTGCGAATTTTGCCCGCCTCCACCATGTCATCAAGTGCGGTTAGCACGTCCATCATATGATCCATGGTCTGCGCGCGATCCTGACCCGACGGATCGTACGTCCAGTTCTGGCGGAACATATAAGACCCACGGACCGGCCAATGCATCTGGTACAGGTCAATGACGTCCGTTTGGAGACGCTTCAGCGACGCATCAACCGCCTCTCTGATCACCTCACCATCGTAGCCACGACCGTCGCGCACCCATCCCGGATTTGGTCCGGAAACTTTCGTGGCGATTACAACGTCGTCGCGCCGCCCGCTTGATTTGATCCAATTTCCAACAATGCTTTCTGACAGCCCAGCTGTTTCCGCTGAGATTGGGTTCACCGGATACGCCTCGGCAGTGTCAAAGAAATTGATACCAGCGTCCAAGGCCATATCCATTTGCTGATGTGCGTCGATTTCAGGCGTTTGGTTGCCATAGGTCATCGTGCCGAGACACCAATCGCTAATTTCAATATCGGTGCGGCCAAGCTTAAGCATTTTCATAAGAGGGGAGCGTCCTTTTCCGAGGTCCAATTAGAACTTGTACAACATCGACAACCGCGTTGTTGTCACATCGGTTCCAAAATCACCGCCAACAAAATCGCGGATCATCTCAAAACGTCCGTCAAAACGATCCGTCACAGGCATTTGCGCGCCCAAGCCGTAAGTTTCACCGTCCGTGACGCTGTTGCCGATCTTGTATTGAACGGCGCCCGCACTTGCGATCCCCGTAAAACGCCCAAAGTCATAGGTCACAAGGCCACGGACCCGCGATGTTTCGCGCCCGTCGCCGTCGCCAAACTGGTGGCCCGTGTCCCCTTCGATGCCGATCCCCACTGGACCCACATCAAATACAACGCCCGCCATCAAAGACCCGAAGAATTCTTTATCGCCTGAATGTGGGTAGCCGTAATCAAGCCCTGCCCCAACATAAAGGTCTTGGGCAGCGACCGGTGCTGCCATGGAAATTGCGACTGCGGCCAAAACTGCTTGGATTTTCATTGATCATCTCCTGCAATGGATTTGGGGCCATATAATCCTGCGAAGATCAAAATGAAAAGCGACACCGCCGACATTCGCGAAACTGCACGACAGTATGGCATCCGACTGGCATCTACGCGCCGACGCGGTTAGAAGTCCTTCAAGACCGCAAAGGACACGAATTATGGCCCGTCATCTGATCACTTCAGCTATTCCTTACATCAACGGGATCAAGCACCTTGGTAACCTAGTAGGCAGTCAATTGCCTGCAGATTTGTTCGCCCGCTACTTGCGCGGACGCGGCCATGAGGTGTTGTTTTTGTGTGCAACCGACGAACATGGCACGCCCGCAGAACTAGCCGCCGCAAAAGCCGGCAAGCCCGTCGCGGAGTATTGCGCTGAAATGCATGATGTGCAGGCCAAGATTGCAGATGGTTTTGGTCTGTCGTTCGATCATTTTGGCCGGTCTTCATCACCGCAAAACCACGCGCTCACACAAGCTTTTGCCGGACGCTTGGCCGAACAAGGGCTGATCCGCGAAGTGACCGAAGAACAGGTCTATTCCATCGCTGACGGTCGTTTCCTGCCGGATCGCTATATCGAAGGCACCTGCCCGAATTGTGGTTTTGACAGTGCGCGTGGCGATCAATGTGACAATTGCACGAAGCAATTGGACCCGACCGATCTGATTGATGCCCATTCCACCATTTCTGGATCGACTGATCTGGAAGTCCGTACGACCAAACACTTGTACCTGCGCCAGTCAGAACTGAAAGGTGCATTGGCTGATTGGATCGAAAGCAAGAAAGACTGGCCTGTCCTGACGACGTCTATTGCGAAGAAGTGGCTCAATGACGGCGACGGGCTGCAGGACCGCGGGATCACACGCGATCTTGATTGGGGCGTTCCCGTCAAAAACGGGACAGAGGATTGGCCGGGCATGGAAGGCAAAGTCTTCTATGTGTGGTTTGATGCGCCAATCGAATACATCGCCTGCGCCCAAGAATGGGTTGATGCGGGCAAAGGCAGCGATTGGGAAAGCTGGTGGCGCACTGACAAAGGTGCGGACGACGTTACCTACACCCAATTCATGGGCAAAGATAACGTGCCATTCCACACGCTGTCGTTTCCGGCCACGATCATGGGCATGGACCAGGACTGGAAGCTGGTCGATTACATCAAATCTTTCAACTACTTGAACTATGATGGCGGCCAATTCTCAACCTCGCGCGGGCGTGGTGTGTTTATGGATCAGGCGCTCGAATTGCTGCCGTCCGACTACTGGCGCTGGTGGCTTTTGTCGCACGCACCGGAATCGTCTGACGCAGAATTCACGTGGGACCAGTTCCAAACCGATACCAACAAAGACCTCGCAGATGTGCTTGGAAACTTTGTGAGCCGGATCACCAAATTCTGCCGCTCGAAATTCTCCGAAGCCGTGCCAGATGGCGTCGCCTTTGGGCCAGCAGAGGAGCAATTGATCGCTGATCTGACTGCACGCGTGCAAGCCTATGAAGGCTTCATGGACACTGTTGAAGTCCGCAAAGCCGCGGCTGAATTGCGCGCAATCTGGGTGTTGGGCAACGAATACCTACAAGCCAACGCGCCGTGGACCACGTTCAAAAGCGAACCAGAAACGGCTGCGATGCAGGTCCGCGTGGGCCTGAACCTGATCCGCATCTATGCGATCCTTTCGAAACCGTTTATTCCGGACGCAAGTGCCGCGATGTTGACGGCCATGAAGACGGAAGATGACGCTTGGCCAACAGACATGACAGTCGCGCTCAATGCCCTACCGGTCGGGCACGCGTTTGACGTGCCCGAAAATCTGTTCCGCAAGATCACGGACGATGAACGCACGGAATGGGCCGAACGCTTTGCTGGAACGCGCGATTAACGGGGAATGATAGGGAAAGCCTGACCTTGGCACCCTGCCTCTACGTGATAGAGTTCGCCCAACTTTACTGAGTTGGGGAACGATATTTATGTTTAAGACACTTTCGACCGCCGTCGGCATTGCGCTCATGGCAAGCACAGCTATGGCAGCAACTTGCGGGAACGACGCGAGCGGATTTGCTGCTTGGAAACAGGCCTTTGCCGCCGAAGCCGCTGCCAACGGCGTTGGTCAGGCTGGTCTGCAAGCCCTTGCAAACGCATCCTATTCTACGTCTACAATTGCCGCAGACCGGAACCAGCGCGGTGTGAAATATGCGCTCGATGATTTCATTCGCATCCGTCTAGGATCGCTTGATAGCTTCGCAGGGCAAGCCCGCCGCGTGAAGTCGCAAAATCCGGCGTTCTACGCGTCCCTCGAACAGGTTTACGGCGTTCCTGCGGGCATTTTGCTTGCGATTCACGGCATGGAAACTGGTTTTGGTCGCAACCTTGGCAACACCCCTGTCGTTGATTCTATCACAACGGTCGCCTACGACTGCCGCCGCTCTGCATTTTTCGTGCCGCATGCGATTGCAGCGCTCAAGCTGGTTGATCGCGGGGGCCTTGCGCCTAATCAACGCGGTGCTGCCCACGGCGAAATGGGACATACACAGTTCCTGCCCGGCAACGCATTGACCTACGGTGTTGACGCAGACCGTAACGGCCGCGTTGATCTCTATTCTATTTCGGATTCGCTTGCATCCACCGCCAATTTCTTGCGTCAAAAAGGATGGCAGCCAGGTCAGCCATATCAGGAAGGTACACAAAACTTCCGCGTTCTGAATGAATGGAATGCTGCGACGGTTTACCAGAAAGCGATTGCATTGTCGGCTGTACGCATCGACGGTTAAATTGAAGAAATTCAACGCAAAGCGGCGGCGCATCACCTGCGCCGCCGTTTCTGTTTTCACTTTTCGAACCTTAGCCGAAGACTTGCTTCGAGTTCTTCATGTATTGCGTCACAACGTTGTTCATGCGTCCTTCCATGCCAAGGAAGGCGAGGAAGACCTCTGCACGCATCTCGTCAGTCAGTTCTGCACCACCTAGAGTTGCCTCAAGAACAGGACGGATCGTCGCCCATTCATCCGCAACAACCTGAAGGCCAGCGGCGATGGCATCGTTTGGCGGCGGGCGAACGCCCACGCTTTCCATGCCGTTTTGTAATGCACCAAGCGAGATTTCGAACAATGTAATCGTCTCGCTCAATTCAGCCATGGCTTCTTCGTCGTGCACGTCTGATGCGATCAGACATACGTTCTTCGACATCCGGTTGGACAGCATACGCTGGCGGCCTGCGATTTCCAAAAGCAAGGCATCAGCATGTAGCAAGGCGACCGGATCAGCGTATTGGCCCGTAATCTCTGACACGAGAATTTGGGCTTCACGCTGCAATGGATCACTTTGCTCAGCAAGGCTTTCCACGGCACCGATATCATTCGATGCGGCTTCTAGGCCATTGGCAAGCTCTTGCAATGGTTCCCATTTCGCGTTGAGATCTTCGATCGCCCGCAAGGTCCGCGGACGCGTTTCTTCGCCCAAGATACCAAAGCCACGGTTGCCCGCCAAAAGCGCTTGGTTGATGCGGCTGAAGTGATGCGTCGAGATATGCAGAACTGCAGCAGCTTCGGTTGTGGCAACGCCTGCGCTCAGATTGCAGGCCGCGGCCGTGATGCGTTCAGACAACGTGCCAAGCTGACCGGAAAGGTTAACCCTTTCACTTGAACCGACGTCTTTTGTGATGTCCGCAGACATGGCCGGAGATGCGGCCAATAGGCTGATCGCAGCTACGGCACCTTTAAAGACATGAGCCAACTTGACGTGTGACGTCGCACCTTCTGATGTGGTTTTTTCAAACATATTGTTTCCTTTGTCTAAGACTGTTCACAGCCAAATTGCGGCTCTGGAACAGTCTGGAATTGGGGGAATAGCGTGGCTTAGCCAGCTGTTTTCACCCAAACTTCCACACGACGGTTGATGCGACGGCCTTCGCTGGACACGTTACAACCCGATGGCGCAATTTCGCCGTAGCCAGCTGAATCGAGCGTATATCCGGCAATGTCATCACCAAGGAATTGTTCAAATTGTGCCAACGCTTGGTTTGCACGATCCTCAGACAATTTGCGGTTGCTATCAAATGCGCCAACATCATCTGTGAAGCCAACGAACAGAACTTCTGCGTCAGGTTCGGCTTTCAAGTAATCAGCCAAGCGCTGCATATCGACCAAACCACGTTCATCCAATGCGGATGATCCAGTCCGGAAACGGAAAGTTGTGGATAGACGGTCATATTCGACCATTTTCGCCAGCATATCCCGCATGAATGCGCCTTCGTAAGCATCGACATTCGTGTTCAGCAGAGCCCGTCCACGGTCACTGTCCAAAGATTGGATCCGGCGATCAATGCTCAGGCCGATGAACCCCGACTTCGAGATGACAGCATCGGCCGCAGGCGACGTTGCGTATGTCAGGAAATCAGACATCTGCTCTGAATCAGCATCTGCGCGGTTATAAAGGTACAAGCGACGCTGCAGCGCATATTCTTCTGTCCGTGCAGAGAACGCGTCGGCGCGGATCGAAAGGCCACATTCGTTAATCAACGTCAGCGGCTTGGCACCACGTTGGAAGGCGTATCCTACGAAACCAATCGCATTTTCGTGCTCGTTGACCAGTTCTGAAACTTTGCTGTTGTCGTTCGCGATACGAACTTCCAGCGGAGCCAATTCAAGCTCTGGCTTGTCGCCAAAAATGGCATTGGAAAACACAGCCCGCGTACCGGACCCTTCTGGGCGATCCACAACCAGAATCTTGCCTGGTGTGCCACCGACCTCGGACCAATCTTTGATCTCACCGGAGTAGATTTTGCCAAGCTGTTCGGTTGTAAGTGTGTTAATCGGGTTGCTTGGGTGCGTAATCACAACAAGGCTATCGACCGCGACGATATGTTCTTGCGACGGACTCACCATGTTGCCAGCACCAGCGTCGCGCAATGCACGAGCTTCATCCGGACGAATGCGGCGGGATGACATCCCGATGTGTGCCTCTTTTTCAAGCAATGTGCTGAATGCGTCGTTGGAGCCAGCCGATTTGACCAGGTAAGATCCCAGATCATCGCCGTAGCCGTCATCGCCGATCAATTCAGCAACAATGTTGTTGTCTGCACCAGCACTAATCGTGGCTGCGGCTTGGATATTGCCCGCGTAGCCTTCCAAAAGCAGAGGGACAAGACCGTTACCCAGCGTATCGGAACCTGCGATTTGGACATCCGCGCTATCGATTTCGAAAACCGGGCAAGATTCGCCTTCACACGTCACCCGGGTCGCTGCGATCCGCAGGTCACCCAGTGGTGTGCGTACCATGTAGCTGTTGTCTTCAAATGCCAGAAATTCGCCGGTCAAGTTCACAGTACCGTCGGCGGACTTCAGTGTAACGTCGCCAGCCATGACGTTGGTCGGTAGAACCGCTGCGCCTACGATAGATAGAATGCAGAATGCACCTGCCTTGATAGAAAAACCTGAGTTCTTCATTGTTTGTCTCCTCACAAGATTTACCCACCAGACAACGTTGTGATGAATTCACATATTGTGTCGTCTTGGTTTCGACCGGTAGCCCGGCAATGAGACATAGTGTTGGGTACCAATTGCGTACAAAATGAGACCAGTTCTCGTCGATTTCACAGATTGTTCACCAGTTTGCGTCTGACGGGGCGTCAGAGGCTTACAACCCTTGAGTTTATTGAATATATTTATGCATTAAATTTTTGGTGGCATTCCAAAATACCCCAATTATGGCAAATTTGTATTATACTTGCCGCAATTGGACGTAGTTTTGTACCATCCCACTCGATAATTCGCACGATCTAGGGGCATTGTCAGCCCCAAGTGTAAGCTATGCGACATACCGTCAGGTCAACTTCGCACATGCTTTGGTTGAATACAGAGTTGCTGTTTTCCAAATCAATCAACGTTGGAAGCACTTAGATGAAACACATACCGTCAGCCCAGTCATCCCACATCAGCCGCAGGCGTTTCTTACAGACATCGGCAGGTATCGTTGCCGCGTCTTTCTTGCCCCTGCCCAGTTCTGCCGGACAGCCAAGTCAGGCCCAAGTTGGGAATACTGCATCACCTTCCCCCGGCGTTGCGACCCAACGGATTGATGGTGTCGCGAAGGTGACGGGCCAAAAAGTCTACGCGCGGGATTTCAGCGCCGCCGATATGGGCACGCCCTGGCCGACGAAACAATGCTATGCGATGTTCTTGCGTGCGCTTACGACTGAACAGGTCTTTCTGGGGATCAAGTCCTACGCACTGCCGCCCGCAGCCAAAAAGGGCAAGCTGATCCTAGGTGACCAACTCAGCGACGCCCAGCGATCTCCGCAAATCAGTTCTTCGCGTGATTTACATATCGACGAACAGGTCGAAGCGTTGGCCAGCATCACACCCGACCCCGAAGGTTTTGATCGTCCCAGCGCAGTTGTTTACGATCTGATCGTTCAGCCCGGCAATGTGCCGGACTTTCTGGGGCAAGCCGTGGCTTTGCTGATCTTCGATGACTTTCCAAGTTATCATGCCGCCCGCACAGCGATGCAATTCCAAGACAACCAATTCCAGTCCTACGGCGATCCCGAGGGGCCTTTGCCCCCAAAAGGTGTCGCATTCGACCCCAAGACGACCTACGTCAAATACGCCTTGGACGGCGAGACATTCGATTCCGCAACGGCCAACGCCTACACATATCCTTACGAAGTCAACGGATACCGCCAAAAGATTGACGATCGCCTTTCTCAAATTGATGGCCTGATCCAACAAGACTTAGCCTGCGACATGCGGGCCATGGATCCGATGTTCATGGAACCTGAGGCAGGACTTGCTTGGCTGGACGAAACCACGCATGAAAAAACGTTGCGATTAGTTCTCGGCACGCAATCTCCTGATGGCGACGTCAAAGACATTTTGTCGATGTATAATGAAGAAGATGACGCCCCCCTTAAATTAAGCGCGGTCGAACTGACCAGTTGCTACCCGGGCGGAGGATTTGGCGGCCGCGATAAATCTCCGTTTTCGTTGATGCTGGCATTGACGGCCGCCTTCACGGACGGACGCCCCGTAAAACTGATGTATGATCGGTTCGAACAGTTCCGCGTTGGCCTGAAACGACACGCCGCAACGCTGGAGGGACAGGTGTCGGTCGGACCAGACATGATGCTGCAGAATATCGCAATGACGATGCAGTTTGATGGGGGTGGACGCAAAAACCTAAGCCCTTATGTCGCCAGCCTTGCCGCCCTTTGCGCTGGTGGCGCCTACAAGACACCGATGGCGAACATCTATGCGGATGCGATCCATTCCGAAAATATCTCGGGTGGGTCGCAGCGCGGGTTCGGTGGCCCACAGGCGTTCTTTGCGATTGAAACGGCGCTCGACGATATCGCACGTAATCAAGAATGGGATCCGATTGCGTTGCGTCGCAAGAACATCATCAAAAAAGGTGAAACAACGGTCGTTGGTGGACCGATTGATCAGGAGCTGCAGCTCAGTCAGATGCTGGATGTCGCGGAGCAACATCCTCTTTGGCATGATCGCGCGGACCTAAAACTCAAGAACAAAACGGCTGGCAAATCCTATGGGACGGGAATGGCAATGTCGTTGCAGGCCTACGGCACGTCGGGCGATGGCACAGTAGCTGCTGTGCTGCTGCAAGACGACGGTACGTTCTGCGTACAATCCGATGCCGTTGACATGGGCAACGGATCAGCAACGACCCTTGGCGTCGTCATTGGCGATATCCTTGGGTCAAACGCCACGCAGGTTGATATGGGTGGGTATACGTTGTTTGGGCAAACCGGCCTTACGACCGATGACCCTGACGGCCTGCGTTGGGACAATCCAAGTTGGACGGCAAAGGGCGTGGGATCGTCATCCGCCTGCCTAACCGCACTGCATCAAGTGCACGTGGTCCAGCAAACGGCGAAAGCCTTCTTTATTGCGACTGTGTTGCCAGTTGCCCGACAGGTCTGGGGCTTGCCAGACCTTACAGCAGCGGACGTCACCTGGATCGACGGCGCGCTTACGCTCGTGAATGGCGCAACTGACCCGATCACGTTGACCGATATCGCGAAAATTGCAGGTGAGATGAACCTGCCGCGCGGTACGCTCGGCCATGCCTATTTCCAGAATACATGGGCCGAAGGTGACTATAATGTTGGCGGCGGTACCGAACATCTGATCTTGGACGGTCTTGCCGTTTATCTGGATGGTGACACACAAGCCCAACCGATCAAACGGCAAAATGGGTTCGGGCCACAAGCGTATACAAAAGCGTTCTCCCGCTTTGTTTGGGCTCCTTGCGTCAACATTGTCGCCGTGACTGTGGATACCGACACAGGTCGGGTCCAAGTCGAAAACGTAGTCAGCGTTTTGAATGCAGGCCGCGTACATGTGCGCGAATTGGTATCAGGCCAAAGCCAAGGCGGCGTCGCAATGGCGATAAGCTACACACTACACGAAGACCTACCGCCCGGCATGTCAGGTCCTGCAAATGGCACCTGGAACCTGAACCGATATCATGTCGCCCGTTTTCAGGATGTGCCAATCAAAACATCTTACGTTGAAGGCGAACGATCCCAAGAACTGCACATTATGCCTGAAACGCCCGGCGATAATGGACAGGGTCGCGGCATCGCCGAGGCTGTCATGTGTTCGATCCCGCCTGCGATTTCAAACGCGATCAAGGACGCCATAGGCGTGCGCCTTACGTCTTTGCCCATCACATCCGAAAAAGTCTTGGAAGGATTACAGTCATGACCATTTCCTTCACGATCAATGGACAGCCGCAGTCTGTTCAGGATGACGCAGGTGACATCAAGCTGCTCGACTACATGCACGAGATGATGACGCCCAGCTTGACCGGCACCAAATTTTGCTGCGGTATGGGAATTTGTCGCGCCTGCACGGTGTCGATGACCAAGGCCCCGAACCCAAACGCGGAACCCATCGTCAGTTGCTCCACCGCCCTTGCCACGGTGAACGGTGCCGATATCACAACAATCGAAGGCGTGTCGGGCGGCGATGCCTTGCTGCCCATTCAAACAGCGTTTCTCAAACATTTCTCTTTTCAATGTGGATACTGCACACCCGGGTTCGTGATGGCGTCTCAAATTTTCCTCGACTGGCTTACGACCGCACCAGTGACCGAGGCCGAATTAGACGCAGCTATCGAAGACGCGATCGGTGATCATATCTGCCGCTGCACCGGTTATGTCCGCTACCAAGAAGCTTTGCGCGAAACAGCTTTGGCCGTGATCAACGGGGAGGCCGCGCAATGAAGTCTCTGATCCTTGCTGCGCTTGCGGCTCTTTTACTGACGGTCACCGCCATTTGGGCCTTCGAAAGTGAAGAGCACGAAGTCTATGTTTTGCAATGCGTTGAACAGATCGCGGATATTCCGGATTTTTCTTGCGGCGATGGCGAAGTGGTGCCCGTGACGGTTAACGGTCAACCTGTCACCTACGATACATTTCAGGCGGGCATGGACTGCGACCGGCCAGCCCTGCTCAGCAACGGACATGAGTCGGACGGGCAGTGTGTGCCGGGGTCACGCATTCTGAACCTTTCCACTGATGCCGCACAAATTTCGGCTATGTGCAGACAGAAACACAACCGCCCTGCCAATGAATTCGCCTTCGATGAAATCGACATTATCGCCCATAATCCCGGCACAGGGGCGACCTGCTGGTTCCAAGCAAAAGCAGATGATCCTGACGCGCCGATTGACGGGACGCAGGTTGTGTCGCCAACCAATCCCGCAGCACCTGCGATCTGGGCTGATCCCGACGCATTGGTCACCGACGGCTGCGGAAATTGCCATGACAACGATCCGTTCATGTATTCACCGTTCGTCGGTCAGGTCTGGGACGAAATCCCAGCCAATCCGCTAGGGCCCTATTACCATGTCGGTGCTGAATTCGGCTTTGATCAATGGCCAACCAAGACGTTTGATCTAAGGGACAATACTTGTCTTGGCTGCCACCGGATCGGGCGGCAGACAACCTGCGACACACTGACCGACTGGATGACAGGTGCCACAGTGCCTGAAGGGGCTGATCCTTTGGCGCAACAATACCCGCTGTCACATGCGATGCCTCCCGAACACGGCCTCACGCGCGCCGCGTGGAGCACATTTCACAGCACCTCAGTTGCGGACATCAAGTCGTGCTGCGAAAATCCGGATCAACAGATGTGTGCACTGACCGAATTGCCAAAATACTGAGATTGGGAAGGTGGTACCCGCGGCCGGACTCGAACCGGCACGGCCTTTCGGCCAAGAGATTTTAAGTCTCCGATGTCTACCATTCCACCACGCGGGCACGTGCTTGAATGGCTTTTGTCTATGCGGTCATTTGCGCAGGGGCAAGGGTCGTGCGTTAGATTTCCTCGCCATCTGGTTCAACAATAAGACTGCGTTCGGCAAGCCACGGATTCAGCGCCAGTGCCTCTCGCAAAATCACTTGTGCTTCTTCTACGCGGCCCATGCCCATCAGCGTCAGCGCTTTGCCCGACAAAGCCGCTATGTGGGTCGGCATGATCGCTAAAGCTGCGTCGAGATCGTACAAAGCTGCATCAAAATCTTGCCGTAAGAAGCTTGAAAATGCACGTTGGTTGTACCCTTCGGCGTAATCCGGGCAGTATTCAATCAACTGGTCCAGCGTGTCGCGCGACCCTAGAAAATCGAATCCTTCGCGTTGACGCATCCCACGATCCAGCAGCTCTTGGGCCCGCACATCAGGTGCGTCGGTCCACAGATTCCACAGCTCCTGTCTTAATGGTCGCGCGCCGGTTCCATCCCAAAGCCCCTGTAACGAAGCAATAATTTCCGCTTGTCGCACTGAATGATCTGCCGCGGCAGGGCAGGTTTCAGCAAACGCGGGCGTGGCAAAGAGGCTGCAAAAGATGATCCATTTCATGCCTTATGATCTGTTGCGCGGATCAAATCCATCAAGTCACAATGCCGCGCTTGACCTCGCTGCCCCATTCGCCGAACGTCGGCACATGTTTCCAATCCGCGATCACAACCCGTCTGAATCCACACCTTACGTGACCTACGCGCTTATCGCGATCAACGTGATCGTCTATTTGTATGGCCTTGTGGCGTTGACGGACGATGCGACCTTGAATCGTTTCTACTATGATTACGCGATGATCCCTGCACGGATTAACGCAGGCGAAAACTATCCATCTTTAGTGACATCGATCTTTATGCATGCGGGCTTTATGCACCTTGCTGGGAACATGCTGTTTCTCTGGATATTTGGGGACAACATGGAAGAAGAAATGGGACCGATCCCATTCCTTGCCTTCTATCTATTGTCCGGCGTCGGTGCTGATCTGGCGCAATACGCATCGGGGCCAATGTCACAGGTCGCCACTGTTGGCGCATCTGGCGCGATTGCAGGCGTGATGGGCGGCTATCTGTTGATGTTCCCGAAGGCCAAAGTCGATATTTTGTTGATCCTGATTGTGTTCTTCAAGATATTCCCGGTGCCGTCATGGATCATGCTTGGGCTTTGGTTCCTGCTACAGCTGGTCGGCGGCGTTGGAGCCGATCCAAATGGCGGCGGCGTCGCCTACTGGGCACATGCAGGCGGATTTATCATCGGTTTCGTGCTGACCCTACCGATGTGGCTGAAACGCGGCGCTGCGGGATATTGGGATGCCACAGATGGTCATCCGCCACATCCCGACGCACAGTATCGTTTTCAGAAATCGTCTATCCCAGTCGTCAAAAGACGTTGATTAACCGTTGCGAACGACTTTTGCGAAAGTCGAGAAAACAGCTTCGTTTGCTGCGATCAACGCGCCGTCGTTCAGTTCGTCGCCTTCAGGGTCCATTGGTTCCAGCAGACCGCCAGCTTCTTTGACGATGATAATGCCTGCGGCAATATCCCAAACCTTTAGGCGCCGTTCCCAGAACCCATCGTAACGACCAGCCGCAACATAAGCGAGATCAAGAGACGCCGCGCCAAACCGGCGCACACCAGCCGTTGCCGGCAAAATACGCGCGAGGTCTTGCAACGTTTCTGGCAAATCGGCGCGACCCGCGAACGGCAGCCCCGTAGCGAACAAGCATTCGTTCATCCGGTGACGTGCGGATACCCGCATCCGGCTTTCATTCATAAATGCGCCCTGCCCTTTTTCGGCATAGAACATTTCGTCCTTCACGGGATCATAGATGACGCCAGCCACGATTTGACCTTTGTGTTCCAACGCAATGGAAACGGCCCAATGCGGCAAACCGTGAAGGAAATTGGTAGTACCATCCAGCGGGTCAACGATCCAACGGCGCGTCGGATCTTCGCCTTCAATGCTGGATCCTTCTTCACCCAGAAAGCCGTAGCTTGGGCGGGCCTCCATCAGGTCTTCACGAATAGTCTCTTCAGCCTGCTTGTCCGCGCGCGTGACAAAGTCACCCGGCCCCTTGGTGCTGACCTGAAGCTGTTCAACTTCGGTAAAGTCTTTCAGCAACGTCCGGCCCACCTTGCGCGCCGTTTTCATCATCACGTTGAGATTCGCACTGCCTGACATGGGGGCCTCCGATTGCAGGATGAAACGGGGCTATAGGCTGCAACGCTTTTCGGAACAAGAGCAGAGGTCGATTTTGTTGGCCAACGCTTAACGCAAAATTGAGAGCTGCGTGGTGTATTCAGCAGAAATAGCGCGGGACACCAATGTCTTTATCACTTGTTGACCATTTTTCGTACCAAACCCGTGTCGCAGTGCATGTAAACAATCGTGATGCGCTGAAGCGGCTTTTCGCTGCGATGATGATCATGACCGTCTGCTGGTTATTTGGTGATCAAAGGGCTGCGGTATTCTGGTCTGCCGTGATCGTCTGTTCTGAACTATTGGGGCGAATCGTAAATCGCCGCGTTTCGTTAACCGGACCGCCGCTGCCCTTTGGCATTTGTCTCGCGATCTGGGCGGTCAATTGGCTGACGCTTTGGCCGATGCTTGTTCCTGCGGTCGTTCTCGCTGGGCATGGATCCGACGCATTGTTGGTCGCGAGTTTACTCTGGGTATTCGGAATTCATGTTCATATTTCGAACTCATATGCAGCGCTGCCATTCTTCAATTGGAGCTTGATGATCCCCGCATTTGCCATGACAGCGATCATGTTTTGGCAAGCCTATACGGCCCCGCCTATCGCGTCGACATTGTTAGAATGGTGCGCGGCGACCGCGATGCTTTTGGTCTATGCAGGCAACACGCTTCAAACGATGTCCGCGCAAAAAGACACCCTGGTGAAGTTGGCAGAAGCGCGCAAAGACGCTGACAAACGCCTGTCAGAGTTGGAATTTCTCACACGGCATGACCACTTGACCGGCCTCATGAACAGACGCGCATTCGAAGAAGCCGCAACAGCGTTGTTGCCCAGGCGCAGCAATCGTGACCGCAACCAGTTAGGTTATTTTCTGATCGATTTGGATGGGTTCAAACCGATCAACGACAGCTATAGCCACAAAGCAGGTGACGCTGTTTTGGTGACGGTTGCAGAACGGTTAACCAAGTTTGTCGGTAATAGCGGGGTCGTTGCAAGATTGGGTGGAGACGAATTTGCGACCGCCATTTCCGGGGTTCGTAACGCCGTCCAAGCGTTGCGGCTCGCCAACGAAATTGCAACGCTCATTAAGCAACCGATCATCGTGGACCACAAACGTCTGGAAGTCGGCGCGAGCGTCGGCGTTGCGCTTACCACGTCGACGCAAGACAGTTTGGCAGGCATTGCTTCTGGCGCCGATCAAGCGATGTACAAGGCCAAAGGCGATCCCGGACAGGTGGCTTTTGTCTATGATAGGGACAGCTTTCCTGTGCGTGCATCGTTGGATGACCGCGTCACCATCCTGCGTGCAATGCAAAAACAAAACATTGCCCCGTATTACCAGCCCAAGATCAATCTGGATACCGGCTTCATTGAAGGTTTCGAAGCGTTGTCCCGTTGGCGTCATCCAACACGCGGTCTTCTTCTCCCCGGAAAATTTTTACCATATATCAATGAACTAGGGCTTCAAACTGATTTTCTGATGCGCACGACAGGCCTGGTCTTGCAGCAAATTGAAGACTGGCTAGAGCAGGGTTTCGATCCAGGCGAAGTATCTGTCAATTTACCAGAAGTCACGCTTGCAACGCTGTCAGGTCGGGCGGCGGTCATGGACCTTATCGAAAAATTTCCACGTGCGCGTGCAAAATTAACTTTTGAGGTCACCGAGGACGTTTTCATTGCGAGGTCCGGGAACCTCATCCAAGAATCCATCGCAGCGTTTCGACAGGCAGGAATCCGCATTTCGCTCGACGATTTTGGAACAGGATTCGCGTCGTTCAAACATTTACGCGAACTCGAATTTGACGAACTGAAGCTTGATACCGGTTTTGTGCGCGGACTGGGTCATGACAAAGCCGCGGAAGTACTTGTCGCAGGGTTTCTTGGAATTGGGAAGGGGTTGGGCGTCAAGGTTATTGCGGAAGGCGTTGAAACCGAAACGCAAAGAACGCTTCTACGCGAAATGGGGTGTTCTGTGTGCCAAGGGTTTTACTACAGTCCAGCGATGCCCAGCAAGGAGGCGCGCAATGCGCTATGGCGGCAGCACACCCTTGGCGTTCCTTTCACTAACACCCAAAAATCTGCGGAAGGGTCGGGTGACGCAGCTTAATTGCGCTGCAATTTAACCGCTTCTCGTCGTGCTAGACGGATCAAATGCGACATGAACGGCAGACTTGTTTCTTCCGTCCGTGTCGCCGCATACAAACGCCGCGTCACACCATTTTTTGTCAACGGCAACGTGACATAGTCGGAATTGTAACGCACTTGCCGCACAACCCAGTCAGGCAGAACCGCGACCCCCCGATTTGAAGCAACTAAAAGCAAGATGACAGCCGTCAATTCAACCTGTCTGATCGCTTTTGGCTCAACACCATTGGGAATAAGCAGTTGACTGAAAACATCTAAACGTTCGCGGTCCACTGGATAGGTAATCAACGTTTCCCCCGCGAAATCAGATGCTTCTACAAACTTCTTTTGTGCTAGGGGATGATTGGACGCGGCCACGAATACCGGTTCGTAATCGAAAAGCGGCGTAAAATCTGTGCCTGGCAAATCTTCGGGGTCAGAGGAAACAACCAAATCCACTTCTTCTTTTCGCAACGCAGGCAATGCGTCAAACGCAAGCCCCGGCCTAATATCGACATCAACGTCAGGCCACGCCTTACGAAACTCTTCCAAAACAGGAAACAGCCATTCAAAACAGGCATGACATTCAATCGCGATATGAAGACGTCCAGATTTACCCGCGATCAACCCTTCGAATTCCAACTCCAACGCGGCGACTTGCGGTAATATGTTTTCAGCTGCCACAAGCAAACGCATGCCTGCGGCTGACAGCTTTAGTGGCTTTGACCGCCGGACGAACAGCTCCACCCCAGCTTGATCTTCAATTCCCTTGATCTGATGCGATAAGGCAGACTGCGTTATGTTGAGCTGATCGGCAGCGCGCGCGAGACCACCAGAATCGTGGATAGCTTTGATCGTGCGCAGGTGGCGGAACTCGATATGCATTGTGAGTACAACTCATCATCTTGGTGAAAGTTATGAAATTGTCTCATGTACCGCAAAATGAGACAAGCGATTAACCCAAAAGGATCCGTCTCATGACTTTGCCAAATGTATCTTTCGAGTTCTTTCCGCCTAAATCACTTGCCGGTTCTTTCCGGCTTTGGGACTGCGTCAACACGCTGGCCCCACTTGATCCTACATTTGTTTCAGTCACTTACGGGGCTGGCGGCACGACGCGTCAACTGACCCACGATGCCGTCACCACGATCCACAAATCGAGCGGCATGAATGTTGCTGCCCATTTGACCTGTGTCGATGCAACGAAGGCAGAGACGCTGGAAATCGCGCAATCTTATGCCGACAACGGTGTGACCGATATTGTGGCCCTGCGGGGCGACGCGCCTCAAGGGGCTGAAAAATTCACGCCACATCCGGAAGGATATGGCTCCTCAATTGACCTGATCGCCGGGCTTGCCGACACGGGTCAATTCAACATCCGTGTTGGCGCCTACCCGGAAAAACATCCTGAAGCACGTGATCAAGCTGCTGATATTGCGTTCTTGAAACGCAAATTCGACGCTGGCGCGACGTCAGCGATCACACAGTTCTTTTTTGAAGCCGAAACATTTTTCCGGTTCCGCGATGCTTGTGTAAAAGCGGGCATAGATGCGCCGATCATCCCAGGGATCTTGCCTATCGAAAACTGGTCAGGAGCCGAGAAATTCGCGCGGCGCTGCGGTACATCCATTCCACAGGTCGTCAGCGATGCATTCGCAAACGCGACACGCGATGGGACCGCAGATTTGCTGGCCACAGCCTTGGCGACCGAGCTTTGTGATGATTTGTTGACCGGTGGCGTCGAAGACCTGCATTTCTACACATTGAACCGCCCTGAATTGACGCGTGACGTCTGCCATGCCCTTGGCGTCACCCCGAAAGCCCAATTGCAAAACGTGGCCTGACCCGACAAGTTGCGGCAGAACCACCAAAGGGGATGCCGCATGTTCACAGCCAAAACGCCAGATGATTTGCCAACGCGTGATGAAACGTTGGCCATGTCAGGTTTAGAATTCATGCAAGGTGTCATCGCAGGGACCGTCGCACGACCGCCAATTTCTGCGGTCCTGAACTATTCTTTGGATAGTGTCGAAGACGGCAAAGTCGTGTTTCGTGGCACGCCCGAATTTGATCACACAAACCCGATGGGGACTGTCCACGGCGGGTGGTACGGAACCCTGCTCGACAGCTGTATGGCTTGCGCCGTGATGACCAAAGTTCCGAAAGGATCGATCTATACGACCCTTGAATACAAGGTAAATTTGACGCGCAACATTCCGTTAGGCACAGAAATCATTGCTATTGGCACGATTGATCATGCAGGTCGGACGACCGGCGTTGCGAGCGGCGAAATTCGCGGTGCGCAGGACGGAAAACTTTACGCAACCGGATCAACCACCTGCCTGATTATGAAGATTGCGGACTAGCCCGTTCCGGCTGCGTTTGCTGAAAATCCCGAACGAACACTTTGCGATACCGTGCAGGATCAACAGTAACGTGTAAGCGTTCGGATGGGTCCATGCCGACCAATCGCCGCCTGCGCCCCCAAAACACTTTTCCCCAACCGCGCCAAGATCCAAAGGACGGCGCGTTCACATCTGTTTCGAACCGCGCACCCCAGTCTGTAGGCAGCGGCACACCGCACATTTCCAGTCTCTTCAACATCCAGACCAATGGAATGTTCGCCAAAGGCCGTGCCGGTGGGAAAATGCCAATCTGACCGCCGATGTCGCTGTGTGCACCACGAAACCAAACCTGTTCCATGTTGCCCGTCCAGCCTGTCGGTGACGTCCAAAGCACTGGTGCGTACGCTTCGCGTGTTTCATCAAGCGCAAGGGCATGGAACCCGTTGCGAACCTGTGGCCCAAGCGTGTGATTGTGAAACGGTTGAGCCGGATTCATCCAGCGCCAGATGATCGGAACCCGTATGCCCAGCGCCTTGACGGTATCCCAAACGGCGACGGCTTCGATGCTAGTCTCAGTACGGGGATGGCAATGCTCTGCCCGGAACCGTTCCGCAAATTTACTGCGTCCGCCGGTTCGATAGTGACGATATGCCGTCCGAATGGTCCGGACCGTTGCAAAATCGTTTTTCACAAGACCCACAATTTCGATGACGCCAGCAAGGGACCGCACCGCATAAGCACCACGTGAATATCCAATCAGGACGATTTTGTCGCCAAGTCGATATCGGGACGCAAGCACGCCATAGGCCCGCTCAATCTGCTTATTGATGCCTTTGCCCGTCATGACATCCCATGTGCCGCGCCAATCGCGCCACTGGATTCCGGCCTCGTAATGGACCGTCAGGTTTGCCTGATGCCCCACTTCGTTCAGCAACTTGTAAGTCATCCCAGCGTGGGTTTCACAGCCGTCTTTCAGCGATGACGCGGTCCCATCCAGAATGATCACATGGGTCGCTTGCCCGCGATGACGCGGCTGTCCTTCGGCCGTCTGCGCCTGCGCACCAAATAACCCAAATATCCAATCACGCAGCTGCACTATTTTCCTTCGCCTTCTGCAACATCGCCCAAATCCGGTGCGGTGTGAACGGCATCGTCGCGTCCCGCACACCTTGATCCCACAACGCATCGACAACCGCGTTCGTCACCGCAGCTAACGCACCGACTGTGCCCGCTTCCCCACAGCCTTTCATGCCCATGGGGTTATATTTTGACGGTGTGCCTTGGGTCGCAAATTTAATCATGGGCACATCATCGGCCCTTGGCATGCCATAATCCATAAAACTTGCCGTGAGCAGTTGACCATAGTCATCAAAGACGACCCGTTCGGTAACGGCCTGTCCGATACCCTGCGCAACACCGCCGTGCACCTGACCCGCCACCAGCATAGGGTTGATAAGGTTACCAAAGTCATCAACGACGCTGTAGTTTGTCACCTCGAGCACGCCAGTTTCCGGATCGATTTCGACTTCCGCGACATGGGCGCCGTTCGGAAAGCTCCGGTTTTCCAAGGTAATTGTCGCAGTGTGGGACAAAAGATCGTCACGTCCCGCGTCACGGACCATGTCCGCCACCTCAAGCATTGTCGGGGTCAGGTTCGACCCGGGAATGCGGAACCGTTCGTCATCAAAACTGATCTCAGTCGCGGGAACGCCTTCGGCATCTGAAAGAAACGCAGCGAAAGCCGTCGTGATTTTCTCGACGGTTGCCAGCGTCGCCGTGTTTTGGACCGTCACAGACCGCGATCCGCCTGTCCCGCCACCCGTCGGAATAAGATCACTATCACCTTGGATCACGCGCACTTGATCCGCAGGAATGCCCGTTTGATCCGCAAGGAACTGCGCAAAGACTGTTTCGTGCCCCTGCCCGTTTGACTGCGTACCAACGTAGATCAGCGCACCATCTTCCGCGAAATCAATACGCGCCGTTTCGGTTGGCGCCCCAAGGATGCTTTCGATGTAATAGCAAAGCCCGTGACCACGCAGTTTGCCTTGCGCTGCAGATGCGGCCTTGCGCCCTGCGAATCCGGCAATGTCTGCCTCATCCCCTGCCCGCGTCAGCAGATTGGCGAATTCGCCCACGTCATAGGTCACGCCCGTCGCCGTCGTGTATGGAAATTGATCGGGCGCAATGAAGTTCTTACGCCGCAAATCCCACGCATCAATACCCAGCTGCCGCGCCGCTTCGTCCATGACACGTTCAAGCACAAAAATCGCTTCGGGTCGCCCAGCGCCGCGATAGGCATCAACAGGCGTCGTGTTCGTATAAACCCCGATGGTGCGCATGTAGGCGGCTTGCACGTCATAAGTCCCCATCAGGACCTTCGAAAATAAATCCGTCTGGATGAACTGCGCATAGCCGGAGTTATAGGCCCCCAGATTACAAACGCTATCAAGGTGATAACCCGTAATCTTGTAATCCGCATCCAAGGCCAGCGTCGCCGTTGTCGTCAGATCGCGGCCAGCATTGTCGGTCAGCATCGCCTCTGTCCGCTCCGACATCCACCGCACGGGTTTTCCCAGAAGGCGTGCCGCATGGGCCACCACAATTGTCTCGGGATACATCATGGCCTTCATCCCGAAACCACCGCCAGTGTCGGGGTTCGTGACGCGAATGTCCATCTTATCCATACCAAGGTGATAGGCCAAATCGGACTTCGGCCCCCAGACACCTTGGCCGTTCACAGCAACGTGCAACCGCCCGTCGGTTATCTCGGCAAAGCAGCCGCGTGGTTCCATCGACGCGGCAATGACGCGGTTGTCGGGGACATCGACGGTCACAACATGTGCTGCAGCATCAATCGCTGCTTTGGTTTCCGCCTCTGCGCCATTTCCATAAGTAAACGACAGGTTCTGCGGAGCTTCCGGATGAATTTCAGCCCCACCAGTCGCAAGGTCGAGATGAACATCAAGATCATCCAGCACCAGACCGATCATCTCGGCCGCATCTTTCGCGGTCTCAACAGTGTCTGCAATCACAACCGCAATCGCTTCGCCGACATGACGCACGCGCCCTTTTGCCAACAACGGACGTGCGGGATCAGCAGCCTTGGTGCCATCAATGTTCTTGATGATCGAAGGCTTCATCGACAGTTTCACGCCAGCGGTTTCAAGGTCTTCAGCCGTCAGAACAAGTGCGACGCCATCAAGCGCACGTGCATCCGCAACATCAAGCTCGGAAATATCGGCATGGGCAGCATATGACCGCAGGAAAAACGCACGAAACGCGCCCGCAGGTGCGATGTCTTCAACGTATCTGCCATGTCCCGTCAAGAACCGCAGATCTTCGACCCGTTTAACCGATTGGCTGCGACCGAATTTTTCCATGTTTGATCATCCTTCGAATGGCTTCCCGCATGATGACCTAGGCCGGATCAAGCCACAATGCCAGTGTGTTCAATCAATCCCGCGCAAGTCCGAAGGAACCGTTGATAACTTGGGCATTAGCCCTTTTCGCCCATCGCCCCTTTGGATAAGACGTGCCTAGGATAAAAGGACACCGATTATGGCGATGGACAAGACATTCGACGCGAAATCCGCAGAAGCCCGTATCTACGCGGCGTGGGAAGCATCTGACGCATTCAAAGCTGGGGCCAATAAGTCCCGCGATGAAACATTCACCATCATGATCCCACCGCCCAACGTCACAGGTGTCCTGCACGTCGGTCACGCCTTCAACAACACGCTGCAAGACATACTGATCCGCTGGAAACGCATGCAGGGTTACGACACGCTCTGGCAGCCCGGCCAAGACCACGCGGGTATTGCCACCCAGCTGATGGTCGAGAAAAAGCTCGCGGCTGATGGCCTGCCGAAACGCGCTGAAATGGGGCGCGACGCATTCCTCGAAAAAGTTTGGGAATGGAAAGCGGAATCTGGCGGCACGATTATTGAACAGCTCAAGCGCCTCGGCGCGTCCTGCGATTGGTCCCGCAATGCATTCACCATGTCCGGCGCCCCGAATGCGCCCGAAGGCGAAGACGGCAATTTCCACGACGCCGTGATCAAGGTTTTCGTCAAAATGTACGAAGACGGGCTGATCTATCGTGGCAAGCGGCTGGTCAACTGGGACCCCCATTTCGAAACGGCCATCTCCGACCTCGAAGTGGAGAACATCGAAGTCGACGGCCATATGTGGCACTTCAAATACCCGCTCGCGGGCGGTGCGACATATACATACGTCGAGAAAGATGAAGACGGAAACGTCACGCTGGAAGAAGAGCGCGACTACATCTCTATCGCCACAACACGCCCCGAAACCATGCTCGGCGACGGTGCGGTTGCGGTGCACCCGTCAGATGAACGCTACGCCCCCATCGTCGGGATGTTGTGCGAAATTCCCGTAGGACCGAAGGCGCAACGCCGCCTGATCCCGATCATCACCGACGAATACCCGGACAAAGATTTTGGGTCTGGTGCAGTGAAGATCACCGGCGCGCATGATTTCAACGACTACCAAGTGGCCAAACGCGGCGGCATCCCGATGTATTCCCTCATGGATACCAAAGGGGCGATGCGAGCCGACGGACGGCCTTATGTTGAGGAAGCCGCAACTGCTCAAGCGATTGCAAATGGCGAGCAGGAATTCAACGAAGCGATGATCGCCGCGATGAACCTTGTGCCGGAGGAATACCGTGGGTTGGACCGTTTCGAGGCGCGCAAGAAGGTCGTGGACGACATCACCGCCGAGGGTCTCGCCGTGATGACCGTGCGTAATATAACAGATGACGACGGTGCGAACATGCAGGAAATTGTCCCCATGTTTGAACAGAAAAAAATAATGCAGCCATTTGGCGATCGCTCAAAAGTGGTTATCGAGCCGATGCTTACCGACCAATGGTTCGTGGACACCGACAAGATCGTCGGGCCTGCGCTGGATGCGGTGAAGAACGGCGACGTGACCATCATGCCTGAGAGCGGCGAGAAAGTGTTCTACCACTGGCTTGAAAACATCGAACCGTGGTGCATCTCGCGGCAGCTCTGGTGGGGGCATCAGATTCCGGTTTGGTATGGTCCAGCAACTGCGACCGGTGCGATTGACGATGCTGGTGTAGTTCGAATCGACGCGTCCTACGAACCCGGCAACAACAAGGTTTTCTGTGCCGCAACTGAAGCCGAAATCGTCACAATGGCTGCTGCGCATTACGACCTACCGGTGCGCGTGTCGACGGACGAAGACGATATCTCCGATGGCGATGAAGTCGTGTTGTACCGCGACCCCGACGTCCTCGACACTTGGTTCTCTTCCGGCCTGTGGCCGTTCGGGACACTCGGTTGGCCTGAACAGACCGACGAACTGGCGAAATACTTCCCCGGCGATGTTCTCGTTACCGGCCAAGACATCCTGTTCTTCTGGGTCGCCCGCATGATGATGATGGCCCAAGCCGTCGAAGGCGAAAACCCATTCCACACCGTCTACCTGCACCAACTCGTCCGCGATGAGAAGGGTGAGAAGATGTCGAAAACCAAAGGCAACGTCGTGGACCCCCTCGTGGTCGTCGACGAATTCGGCGCCGACGCCCTGCGCTTTACCATGGCGCAGATGGCGGCGATTGGCGGCGTGCTGAAACTGTCCGAGGACCGGATCAAAGGCTACCGCAACTTCGGTACCAAACTTTGGAACGCGTTCAGCTTTGCGGAGCATTACGAGATCCCGAACCCCGGTGATGCACCGATGCCTGAGGTGTCCCAGACGCTCAACAAATGGATCATCGGCGAGACGGCGAAGGTGCGCGAAACCGTTGACCAAGCTTTGACCGACTACCGGTTCAACGACGCGGCCAATGCACTTTATGCCTTCACATGGGGCAAGGTCTGCGACTGGTATCTGGAGTTCTCCAAGCCGATCCTACAGGGTGACGACGCAGTCGCTAAAGAGGAAACACAGAAAACCCTACGCTGGGTTCTCGACCAATGCCTGATCCTGCTGCACCCAATCAAACCGTTCATCACCGAAGAACTGTGGGGGCTCGCAGACAGCCGCGCGAAAATGCTCGTCCACGCTGATTGGCCGACCTACACCAGCGCCGATCTAGTAGATGCAGATGCGGACCGCGAAATGAACTGGGTGATCAACCTGATTGAATCCGTGCGGTCCAACCGCGCCCAAGTCCACGTACCTGCGGGCGCAAAAGTGCCGCTGCTGGTGCAAGGTCTGGACGCCAAAGGCCAATCAGCTTGGGACAACAATCAGGTGTTGATCCAACGCCTCGCGCGGATTGAAAGCCTGGAAGCGGTCACGGATTTCCCGAAAGGTTGCGTCACGATCCCCATGGATGGCGGCACCTTCGGCATTCCGCTGGAAGGGTTGATCGATGTGCCATCTGAAATCGCGCGTTTGGAAAAGTCGCTAGCGAAATTGGGGAAAGAACTGGGTGGCCTACGTGGACGCCTTAAGAACCCGAAATTCGTGGAATCCGCCCCCGAAGAGGTCATCGCGGAAACCCGCGAAAACCTACGCCTGCGCGAAGACGAAGAAGCACAGCTGAACGCGGCAATCGCACGTCTCCAAGAGCTGGGCTGATTTTCTGAGCCCAGAACAAAATCCGCCGGCGGCATCCTGAAAAGATGCCTCTGGCGACAAAGCCGTGTTAATAGACGACCCGTTCCACGGCGCGCATCATCCCGAGCGTTTTGTCATAGACCAGAGTCAAAATCCGTCGCCCACCTGTTTTTTGAACAACAGGCACCGCACGGATGACAGTCGCCGCACTGGCGCTTGCCAAAAATCCACGTCTACTCAGCTTCATCTGCGCACCTCTTAACTAGTTGCGAACCGTTCTCATGTAATCATGAAAAAGACGATTGCAAGGGGCGTCCCTGCACGCGTAACTATTGGTATGACACATGATCCTCGCCTTACCGCCCTCGCCACTAGCCTGCCCGCAACCGTTCCGTTCGTCGGGCCCGAAGCACAGGAACGTGCACGTGGTGCAAAATTTGTCGCCCGTCTGGGGGCAAACGAAAGTGGCTTCGGCCCGTCCCCCAAAGCGATTGAGGCAATGAAGCAAGCCGCGTCAGAGGCGTGGATGTACGCCGATCCTGAAAACCACGATTTGCGCGAAGCGATTGCAGCCCACCACGATGTGGATCCGAAACATATTATGGTTGGTGAAGGCATCGACACGCTTCTTGGCCTCGTCGTCCGGCTTTACGTCGACAAAGGTGATCCGGTTGTCACCTCTGCTGGCGCGTATCCGACATTCAACTACCATGTCGCGGGCTTCGGCGGTGAATTGCATACAATTCCTTACACCGGTGACTTTGAAGACCCGGAACGCTTGATCGTCAAGGCTGCCGAAGTGAACGCAAAACTGGTCTATATCTCGAACCCTGACAACCCGATGGGCAGCTGCCACGACGCGAAGACCATCAAACGCATGGTCAGTTCCGTACCGGACGGTACATTGCTGGTCTTGGATGAAGCATACATAGAACTGGCTCCTGAAACCGCTTTTGCCGAAATTGACCCAGATGATCCACGCGTCATCCGGATGCGCACATTTTCAAAGGCTTACGGCATGGCTGGTGCCCGTGTCGGCTATGCTATCGGCCATCCTGCCGTGATTGACGCCTTCAACAGGGTCCGTAATCATTTCGGAATGTCCCGCATCGCGCAATCAGGTGCTTTGGCTGCGATACAGGATCAGGACTACATCGCTTCGGTTCGCGATATGGTCGCCGACTCGCGGGCAGCAATCGCCGCGGCCGCACTGGATAACGGTCTAATTCCGCTGGAATCAGCAACCAATTTTGTCACGATTGATTGCGGGCGCGACGGCGAGTTCGCGAAAGCGTTACTTGAAGCGTTGTCCGCACGCGATATCTTTGTTCGTATGCCTTTTGTTGCACCTCAAAACCGCTGCATCCGTGTCAGCTGCGGCCCGACGGCCGACATGCTGGCCTTCGCTCGAGCGCTGCCCGCGGCACTACAAGCCGCAGAGACCGCATTCCCAGCATGAGCCAGCACCAGCCCCCCGGACGTGTTCAAGACTTCACTAGCGCTTTTCTCGTCAGTTTCGGGGTGCTCGTGTTTATCATGCTATGGACGATCAGCATTGTGTTCGGGTTTCTTTGGGCGATCGGGTCGGCCTATGTCTGTGACAAAGGCCTGTCCCGTTTCACGCCCCGCCGCGAGTAGCTTTCGCAATCACGGTCGCGGCAGCTGATAAGGCGCCATCGCCATGTGGGATATCAAGCGCCTTTAGACCCGCATCGATAGTACCCAGTACGCCCATGATCATATGTGCATTCACATGTCCCATGTGCCCAATCCGGAAATAGGCATCCGCAGGCGTACGCCCCAAACCGATGCCCAGCGTCAAACCCGCTTGGTGTTCGCACCAATTCCGCAAGCGGTCCCCGTCAGGAGATTCCGCAAAGCACGACGTGACTGCATGGGATCGATGGTCCGGATCGGCAATGTTCAGACCGATTCCGCCCGGCACAGACCACACATCGAAAGCCGCCCAAACGGCTTGAGCCAATGTTGCATGGCGTGCCCAAACAGCCTCGATCCCTTCCGCAAGGATCATATCAAGCGCAGCCCGCAGCCCGTAAAGGTGATGCGTCGGCGCTGTCCCATAGAAGTTCATATAATAGACTTCCGGATTAATGCGCGGCCGCCAATCCCAATAACCTGTGACGCAGTCACCCCGCGCCGCATTAGCCTTTTCGTTGAAATAGACAAACGAAATGCCTGCAGGCGTCATCAGCCCCTTTTGGCAAGCCGTTACCATCACGTCCACGCCCCAAGCATCCATCTCGAAACGATCGCACCCGAATGAAGCGATGCAATCCACCATCAGCAGTGCAGGATGTTCGACCTCGTCCAATACACGCCGCATCCCCGGCACATCGTTCTTCACACTAGTCGAAGTATCCACATGCACGGCCAGAACCGCCTTGATCTTGTGATCGGTGTCCGCGCGCAGCGTTTCCGCTAATTGGTCAAGATCGACTGGGTCTTTGTCTCCATAGTCGATGGTTTGAACGTTGACGCCCAGACCGTTTGCCATTTCACCCCAGCCCACGCAGAACCGCCCTGTCGCAAGCACCAGCACCGTATCGCCGCGATTGAGAACGTTGGCGAGCGCCGCTTCCCAAGCGGCGTGACCGTTACCGATGTAGATGGCAACGTTATGCGCTGTGCCCGCGATCGATTTCAGGTCGGGGAAAAGCGAATAAGTCAGATCGTGCAATTCACCTTCGTAAATATTCGGTGACGGCCGATGCATGGCCTGCAACACGGCATCGGGCATGACAGAAGGACCAGGGATCGCCAGATAGGCGCGGCCATTTGCAAGAGACATGAGTACACTTTCGCGGTGAGACAGTAATGCGCGAACCCTACGCCCATCATCAAAGAGGTCAAGCGCTTGCCTTGCCCCGTCCCCACTTCCGGCTTAGATCAGTTGGGCAACTACAGGAATTCCCCAGTGTCCGAAACATCAGCAACCCGATTGTTCGCCTGGCTTTGGCGCGACTACCTCCGCCCGCATAAGGCCCTATTTATTGGGGCGCTGGCCTTGATGGCAATCGAAGGATCGATGCTGGGATTCCTGAGCTGGATGATCCAGCCCATGTTCGACGATGTGTTTGTTGAAGGCAAAGCGAGCACATTGTGGTGGGTCGGCATTGGCATCATGATCATCTTTTTTGTCCGCGCGATCAGCGGCACAGGGCAAAAAATTCTGATGACAAAACTAACCCAGCTATCTGCAGCAGAAATGCGCAACCACTTGCTGCGCCACGTGATGGACTTGGACAGCAGTTACCACCAGTCAAACCCTCCGGGTCAGTTGATCGAACGTGTTCAGGGTGATGTGACTGCCGTGAACCAAATCTGGGCGGGTATCGCGACAGGATTGGGACGAGATCTGATTGCGCTTGTTGCGCTGTTCGGCGTCGCAATCTCTGTTGATTGGCAATGGACCTTGATCGCCTTGGTCGGCATTCCGTTCTTGGTCTTGCCGTCCTTTGCCGCCCAAGCTTACGTACGCAAAAGAACAGGCGTCGCCCGCGAATTAGCGGGCCGTATGTCGACCCGCCTGGACGAAGTGTTTCACGGGATTAACCCGATCAAGCTGAACGCACTCGAGAGCTATCAGTCGAACCAATATGCAGCCCTACAAAAAGATCGCGTGTCAGCAGAGGTCAAATCAGCCACAGGCAAAGCAGCGGTGCCCGCATTGATCGACATCATGACTGGCATCGGTTTTCTTGGTGTTCTTGTGTTCGGCGGCTCCGAGATCATCGCAGGCGAAAAAACGGTCGGCCAGTTCATGTCGTTCTTCACGGCGATGTCGCTGACCTTTGAACCGCTGCGCCGCCTTGGCGCGATGAGCGGCCAGTGGCAGGCCGCCGCCGCATCTATTGACCGCATCCAAGCCATTCTGAACGTAACACCAACCCTGACGTCACCTGCGTCCCCGCGGCCCGTGCCGACGGGTGCGCCTGCGATTTCCTTTTCCGACGTTACCCTTGATTACGGCGATCTTCCGGTTCTGCGAGGCACCACGTTTACAGCCGAAGCAGGCAAAACAACCGCCCTCGTCGGGGCGTCGGGTGCGGGCAAAAGCACAATCTTCAACGTGCTCACGCGGCTCGTCGATCCCAAAGACGGCGCCGTCACCATAGGCGACACCCCAGCGGCAGAGCTATCCCTGCCCGATCTGCGCAGCCTGTTTTCGGTTGTGGCGCAGGACGCGGCGCTCTTTGATGAAAGTCTGCGCGACAACATTTTGCTAGGACGCACCGACCTATCAGATCAGGACCTGAAGCAGGTTTTAGATGCCGCCCACGTCAGCGATTTCCTTGCGAAGCTGCCTGATGGGCTAAACAGTGCAGCCGGACCGCGTGGGTCGAACCTGTCAGGTGGACAACGCCAGCGCGTCGCAATTGCCCGTGCGCTATTGCGCGACACGCCAATTTTGTTGCTGGATGAAGCGACAAGCGCGCTCGACACGAAATCAGAGGCCTTCGTGCAAGCCGCTCTCGAAAAGCTATCAGTCGGCCGGACGACGCTTGTCATCGCTCACCGCCTATCAACCGTCCGCAACGCCGATAGCATTGTCGTCATGGATCAAGGGCGCGTTGTGGATCAAGGTACACACGACGCGCTTCTTGAACGTGGCGGACTTTATGCCGATCTATACAATCTTCAGTTTGCGCAATCACAGGCCACAAAATGACCCAGCCCCGCACAGTTTTCTCGGTGACCGGCACGGACCGCGTTTCATTCCTGCAAGGATTGATCACCAATGACGTCGATAAAGCGCAAAACGGGATCGTTTACGCCGCTCTCTTGACCCCCCAAGGCAAATTTATCGCTGACTTCTTTGTCATTGGCCGCGCCGAGGAGCTGTTGATTGATGTCGCGACCAGCCATGCGGCAGCACTTTCGCAACGACTAAACATGTATCGGCTACGCGCGGATGTGCAGTTGACCGAAACGCCATTGGTCGTTTCAACAGGGACGACAGCTGAACCAGATGGTGCCCTGCCCGATCCGCGTCACCCAGACCTAGGCTGGCGGGTCTACAGCGACGCGGATGTCAGCGATGAAACAGACTGGACCACACTGCGGGTTGAAAACATGGTCCCAGAAACCGGCGTCGAACTGCTGCCCGATAGCTATATTCTTGAGGCGGGGTTTGAACGGCTGAACGGCATCGATTTCAAAAAAGGATGCTACGTCGGCCAAGAAATCGCGGCTCGCATGAAACATAAAACCGAATTGAAAAAGGGGCTGGCGCGGGTCACAATTGACGGATCCGCGCAGCCCGGCGATGAAATCACGAGCAACGGCAAACCCGCCGGAACGCTTCATAGCGTGGCAGGCGATACTGGCTTGGCTTATTTGCGGTTTGACCGCGCAAAGGACATGGCAACGCAGAACGCGACGCTCACTCTACTGGACACCGCGCCCGTTTCGTCGGCCTAAAATACCAACCCGACGACCAGACACACAAAAGCCGGCCACGGTGGGCCGGCTTTTCTAATTCTAAAACTCGTTTACGCGCGTTCGACGTATTCCATCGTTTCCGTGCTCACGACGATATCTTCGTCTTGCCCAACAAACGGTGGGATCATGACGCGAACGCCGTTATCCAATGTCGCAGGCTTAAAGCTGTTCGCGGCGGTCTGGCCCTTCACAACAGGCTCAGTCTCGGCGACTTTGCAAATAACGCGGGTCGGCAGCGTCACGTTCAGCGCTTCTTCTTCGTAGTATTCGATCTTTACGATCATGCCGTCCTGCAAGAACGGACGCAGATCGCCCAAGATGTCAGCAGGAAGTGCGATCTGGTCGTAAGTTTCATTGTCCATGAAAGTGAGCATATCGTCTGCTTCGAACAGGAACTGTTGATCCTTCTGTTCCAAGCGCACGCGTTCTACTTTATCGGCAGACCGGAACCGTTCGTTCAGTTTGCGACCATCACGTAGGTTTTTAAGCTCAACCTGCGCAAATGCCCCACCTTTGCCCGGTTTCACGTGATCTACCTTCACAGCTGCCCAAAGACCGCCATCATGTTCCAATACGTTGCTTGGACGAATTTCGTTTCCGTTAATTTTTGGCATGATTCTCTTCGTGTCAGAATTGCGGCAAAAGGTTGATGAAACCTTGAAGGACCCTATATCTGGGTGAAGGAACCCTTGCAAGACGACTACATAAGCCCAATTGATTGTTTCAGCCATGCGGATATTGCATGACTGCCATTCCAAAAGAGACCACCCGAATCGGATTCAATCGGGCATAACCAGTCGAACGCGAGAACTACAAGACCAAAAACCAAAAGGATGCACGATGCGTGATTTTGTCGACGGAACAGCTTTTAACAACGAACAGGGCAACCGCGCCCGCAAGTTATTTGCTGCAGTCGTCCTCGCCGCTTTGGACGACGCTATCGCGGACGATAAGAAGTATGGTAACGGTCCTGAACAAATCGCACGCTGGGCACGTTCGCGCGATGGGCGCGAAGTGTTGTCATGCGCTGGCATCGACCCGAACGAACGTGTGGTCGAAGGCTTGATGGAATTTGTTGGCAAAGGTGTCCGCACCTCTGTCGCGCTCTCCCGCGAGGAAAGCGAACGTCGCAACGCAGCCGAGCAAGAAGCACGCGCCGCTTAAGCGACCAGACCAAAAGTTATGTTGGCCCTGCCAGGCCGACTTTTCAGAACGCCGCCCTCTGCTCGGGGCGGCGTTTTTTCATGGCGATCCGTTTGTGGCAAACATGACTGCAAAAACGATCCCCGGCAGTGCTTCCATACCAGCCAAGGCGACGATGAAGATGCGCATCCATTTTCCAACGAACCGCCGCCACAGTACAATGCAGCATGCCAACGACGCCAAGACTTCAATCGGACCAACGAGATTACCGTAATGGCTTGGGTCCCAGTAGCTAAGCGGACTTTCAAATATCCAATTTGAGATAGGCCAAAAATGCGCACGCCCGTCATTGTGATGGAAGGCAAAATCGAGAACCAAGTGCAACAAGGCCGCCCCACACAAGGCGATAACCACCTGTGATCGCGCCATAATCCCAAGAACCAGCGCGATGCCCCATAAGATCATCGAATTATCGATCCGGAATATGCTTTGCCACGCGTCTGAATAGTAAAGTTGACCAAAAACGATCTGGGGATCAGTCCCAAGCACAATGAGATGTGCGCCAGCCATCAGATACAATGACAGGTCAGGGATGATCGCACCAGCCAAGGCAGCGCAGGTGACAGCCGGTCTATTCGCCCGCCCGAACGCGGTCAAGCCAAAAATCAAATGGGCTGGTGTGTTCATGCTCTTCCCCTGCACCACAAGTACTTCTAGACACGTAGCGCAGGAGGACGCGATGACCAAGGCGATCATGATCCAAGGGGCTGGCTCTAACGTTGGCAAATCCATTTTGGTAGCGGGTCTCGCACGCGCCGCGACCCGTCGCGGCTTGTCCGTCGCTCCGTTCAAACCCCAGAACATGTCGAACAACGCGGCCGTTACACGCGACGGCGGTGAAATCGGGCGTGCGCAGGCGCTACAAGCCCGGGCCTGCGGGCTTCAACCACACACCGATATGAATCCCGTTCTCCTCAAGCCGGAATCCGAAGTTGGCGCCCAAGTCGTTGTGCACGGCAAAAGACTGACAACGATGAAAGCCCGCGACTACGGCAAGATGAAAGCCACCTTGCTTCCCGCCGTTTTGGAAAGCTTTGATCGTTTGAAAACACAAGCAGACCTGATCATTGTCGAAGGTGCCGGCAGCCCTGCCGAGGTTAACTTGCGCACTGGTGACATCGCGAACATGGGATTTGCCGCTGCCGCTGGTGTCCCTGTCGCGCTGATCGGTGATATCGACCGTGGCGGCGTCATCGCACAATTGGTGGGTACGCATGCGGTCTTGCCCGACGACGACAATGCACTGATTAAAGCCTTCGCAATCAACAAATTTCGCGGTGATACGACGCTTTTCTCAGAAGGTATGGACATCATTGCGGACAAAACAGGATGGGCGCCCTGCGGCATTATCCCTTGGTTCGCAGATGCGTGGCGCTTACCGGCCGAAGATGTGATGGACATCGCATCCCGTAAGGGCGGCTCAATCAAGATCGCGGTGCCAAAACTCAATCGAATTGCCAATTTTGACGATCTTGACCCGCTTTCTGCAACACCGGAAGTGACCGTCGAAATCGTGCAAGCGGGCCGTCCTTTACCCGCTGACGCGGATTTGGTCCTGATCCCAGGATCAAAATCTACAATCGCGGACCTTGCGCATTTCAGGGCGCAGGGCTGGGATATTGACCTGTTGGCGCACGTCAGACGCGGTGGACGTGTATTGGGGATTTGTGGCGGTTATCAGATGCTTGGCACTGAAATCATTGATGATGAAGGGATCGAAGGCCCGCCCAGCCGTGTCGCTGGTCTTGGCCTACTGAATGTCGTCACAACCATGCAAGATGACAAACGATTAACCGAAGTGACCGCAACGCATTTGGACACAGGATCGTCGCTGCAAGGTTACGAAATCCACATCGGTGTCACTGATGGTCCGGATACCGACAACGCATGGCTTGACGTTGCGGGCCGTCGCGAAGGTGCAGCAAGCGCCGACGGGCGCATTCAAGGGTGTTATTTGCACGGATTGTTCAGCGCAGATGCGTTTCGCACCGCATTCCTAACCACTTTGGGTGCAGCGCCTGCAGCGTATGGCTACGAAGACAGCGTTGAGCGCACGTTAGACGCGCTTGCCGATCATCTAGAGGCACACATGGATGTCGATACGATTCTGAGCTGCGCCGCTGAGGTCTAGTCAGACGTCTTGTTCGGTAATCACGCGGTTGATTTCACGGCGCACCAGTTTGCGTACATTACGCGTGATGCGTTCGCCCATCTCGCCCTGCAATTCTTCGCGGATCATTTCACCGACCAACGCGCGTAATGCGTCAGGATCAACCAACTGACCGTTTGCAGGCGTCGCGACCGCACCAAAAGTCGGATCAACGTCTGGGACCAATTCATCCCCGAACACATCACCAGGTTCTTTTTCGGCAGCATCTGCTGTCGCTTCTGCGACCGGATCGTAGACTTCGTCAAAACGCGTATGACTAAAAGCCACATCGTCCTCCGCGACGGCCACATCTTCAACGGCATCGACCGTCGCTTCAACCGGCTCCGCTTGTTCGGCTAGTCCTTGCGCCACTTCATCCACGATCGTGTCTGCGATGTGATCGGCAACTGCATCCGCGACGGTGTCCTCTGGCGATTTGGACTGTCGCGCGTCGAGTTTGTGCAGAAACGCAGATGTCACGCTACTTTCCATCAGCGTTTCGCTTCCGTCGGGTTCCCATTCGTCTTCGGCTTCGGTGACGGCGGCTTCGAGTTCGGCAATTGTTGCTTCCAAACTTGCACGGTCAACGGTGTCTTCAGCGTGCATGCTTGGCTGGGGCGCTGTTGGAAAATCTAGCGTGCTTAAACCCGGCACGGTTTTGTCGTTCTGTGTGTCGTCCTGCGGTGTGAAATCGGGCGGCATCTTCAAAACGTCGGATTCTGGCGAATCGGTAACCGTGTCAGGCACGCGGAATGCCGGGGTCAAAACCAACCGATCGATCGGTTCGGATTCGACCGCACGCAGCGTTTTTTCAACTATTTCCGGCTTAATCTCTTGATTGCCTTGCGCAACAAGCCTGCGGATGGAGGAAAGTACATCCTCGATATCGTGATTGCTGACCGGATCGGACATTGAAAGTTCCTGTTTTCGCCTCAGCCACAGTGTAACCACTCAGGCCCGATCAAACAACATGTTGGATAGACTCGACGTTAATCGCCGATAGCCCGCAAAACACGATCCAATGCAGCACCTTGATCAGATGTCGACGTCGGCGCGTCCTTGACCAGATTGTAGTATGCTGCAGGGTCATACTGCTGCACAGGCAAGCGCAGGTGTTCGGCAGTCAAAAGGCCCGTCGCAGACAACAACGTGTAAGATGCAATCACTTCATCGGCTTGCGCAGAAATTTGGTTGGCACGTGCGTTCAGCAATTCTTGTTCAGCGTTCAGAACATCCAAAGTCGTCCGCGCGCCCAATGTCGCTTCTTCACGGACACCGCGGAATGCAACGGTCGATGCACGAATCTGTTCTTCGGATGCCTGACGCGACGCACGCGCGACTTCGAGGAAAGAATAAGCGTTACCAACCTGTTGCTCTAGCCCATGACGGGTCACATGTAGTCCAGCACGGGCAGCGTCACGGCGCGCCATGAACTGACGGACCTGACTAGACAGGCGACCACCTTGGTAAATCGGACCAGAGACGGTTACGCCGACTTGGCGGCCAAAATTGATTTCGTCATCGACGCCAACCTGCGCACTTAGGCTGACAGTCGGGTTGTTCGCGGCTTCGGCGCGCCGGATATTCAATTCAGCGGCGGATACGCCATGCTGGGCTTCACGCATCGTCGGATGGTTGCGGACGGCGTAGGCTTTTGCTTCTGCAACGCTGCGCGACGCAGGTGCAGGCGATACCGGTTGAAGTTGGCCCGGTGCGCGCCCGACGGCTGCGCGGAATTCTTCTTGCGACTGGGCAAGACTGCCCTGTGCGGATGCCAGCAAGCTACGTGCCGCTGCCAATCGTGCTTCGGCGAGTGATACATCTGTGCGAGTCACTTCGCCGACTTCGAAACGGTCTTGGGCTGCACGGAATTCTTGCGTGATGACGCGCACGTTGTTTTGGCGCAACGCCAAGAATTCGCTGTCGCGACGCACGTTCATGTAGGCTTCGACTGCGCGCAAAAGCACCTGCTGTTCCACGCCAACCAACGACTGACGTGTCCCCAGTACGAGTTCCTTTTGCGCATCAATCGCAAATTGCGTCGCGCCGGAATCGTAGATCGTCAAGCTCGCAGAAATACTTGCGTTTGCGGAAATCAGATCGGCACCCGGTGCCCGTGGTGCGGATGACGATGCCGTCGCGGACCAGTTGATCACCGGCATAAGAGAGGCGACAGCCTGTGCGACGTCTTCGTCCGCCGCACGCAAAAGCGCCCTGTTCTGTTCAAGCAGTCCAGAATGATCGTAGGCATGCGTCAATGCATCAGCAAGCGTTTCGGCAGAAGCCGCAGGGGCAAATGCAACAAAGCAAACAGCAGCAATGGTTTTCAATTGTACCGCAAAATTCTTCATTAAGATCGCTCCCTTTGCGCTTTCTGCGCTCGCCGAAGATCGGACCGAACGCGGTTCACAAGCTGAACGCGGCGGCCTTCTTAAAACCAGATAGTGTCGGCGCCGTCGCATTAAAGGAGAAGCGCCAACTTACAATACCGTTTGACTTGTAACCGACCCGCACAACGCCAAGCGACCCTTCAGCAAAGATGGCCGCAATTCGCCCACCGTCGCGCAATTGGTCAAGGATCGTTGCAGGAATTTCTTCGACAGCACCTTGCGCGATGATGATATCGTAGGGGCCAGATTTAGCTGCACCTTCTGTCAGGTCACCGGCCATCACCGCTGCGTTGTCGACACCGTTTTCCGACAAAATGGACTGGGCTTCGTTCGCCAGATCTTCATCGTCTTCAACGCCAGCAACAAAATCTGCCAAACGCGCCAGAACCGCTGTGGAATACCCAAGGCCGCAGCCTAGGTCCAACACTGTGTGGTCTGGCTGGACATCAACTACTTCCAGCATCTTTGCGAATGTCCGTGGTTCCAACACAACCCGATCGGCGCTGAGCACAACATGTTCGCCCATGTAGGCCGCTTCTCGCAGCTGATCTGGCACGTAAACCTCGCGCGGAACGGACAACATCGCGTCGATGATTGGGAACTTTGTGACGTCTGATGGGCGGACTTGTGTGTCGACCATCATCGTGCGGCGGTTGCTGTAGTCTACCACGGGGAACACTCTTCTCTTGAAATATGTCAAGGTTGGTGATGCCACACCCCGCCACTGGCGGCAATGTCTGATCAGCCGATGAACCGTCCGTTTTATGTCTTCAATTGAAGCAAAAGTGCTTTTCGATCCACCTTTGATGCGTGGCGCTGATCCATGGGGATCGCGGTCACGTGTCTGATCTCGGAGATTCCTAAAGCGTGTGCAGATGTAATCCACGTCTGAAAATCTGCTTTATCCCCGCAGATAACAAGCGTCGGCGTTCCATTTACGCTAATCAACGCGCAAGATTCGACGCCGCGCCATTGCCGCACTGCAACCTCCACCGAAAACGGAAAAGTGAGCTGCCCATTCAGGCAAACGTCGGTTCCCATGCGTCCCAACAACCACAGTCTGCCATGATCATCATACCGACCAGCGTCACCGGTGCGGTGCCAAATCTCGTCGTTCTCGTGCAGCTTGTTTTCGACGTCATGTCGAGGATCAAGATATCCTTGGTTGACGTGGTCGCCCGCGACCAAAATTTCGTCGTCAACAATCCGGACCGCAGTCGTCGCAGTTGGTTTCCCAACCAAAAGCCCCTGCCCCGCTTGCATGGCCGCGTGATCGTCAACACTGACATCCTCATGGTCGAGATGCGCAATCGGTTCCGCTTCAGTAGACCCATACACACATGTAACGTGCACATGGGGATGCGCCTGACGCAGGGCCGCAACCATGCCAGGAAACACCGGACCACCACCAGTGAAAACCTGCTTTAAGGACGGCAGGCTTTGCGTTTGTGACAACGTCGTACACAGCGCGGGCGGCAGCAACGCACGGCTGACGTTTTGGTCTTTGATCCAATCTGCCAACTGATCAGAGCCCAGATCAGCAAGACGCGACATTTTCCAATTTGGTAGAACAGATGTGCGGCCAGCCGCTAAATTGATCAGCGCAAAAACCGGAAAGGCGACCAAGTCCCGTTCTGGCATATCGCTTTCTAATAGTGGGGCGACTGCGTCGTGCTGCGCCATCAAAAACGCATGACTGCGCGGAATCGCCTTCGGCGCTCCCGTTGTGCCTGATGTGAATGAAATCAATGCGATATCGGTTGAGTTAATGGCGTTACGTAACAAACCATGATCGCCTTCGCGCAGCGCTAAGCGCTGGATGAACCACAATTCGGGCACGACGACCCGGAGCCCGACATACCATCCCGTCGCGCAAAAGGCCGTTACATTTGCGGTCTTCACCGCGTGCCGCACACCGGCCAATCCCAACGCAGGTTCTGGCAAGACAACAGTCGCACCAAGCGACCAAAGTGCAGCAAGGGTCGCGTATAGATCGCTGCTGATCCCCATGGCCACAAGAACGCGGTCGCCCTGACAGATGCCGGCTTTGGACCATGTATTGGCAAGCTTTGCCGCGCGCGCAAGAAGGGCAGCAAAAGACACAGACGATCCGTCAGCGTTCACGATTGCCGTGCGATCCGGATATGCGGCGACCGTCCGCGTAAAATAACTGATCAGGTCAGCCATCTAATCTGAGGCCAAACAACGTATATCTTCGGAAAATCTCTGCCCCCTCGGCGGCACTTCGCACCGCCGACAGGTTGTCGTTGTGAATTAACGCATGAACAGCTGTTTCATAACCAAGTTCGCGGGCCGTTTCGTGGAACGCATACGCCAACATTTGACCGGCACCCTTGTGCAAACTCGCATAGGTTTTGAGAATAACAGTCTTCGGAGCAGGACCTTCGTTGTAATTAGGAATCGCAAACAGAAAGCCAGCCAGCCGCCCTGCAGAAGTCCGTGCGAAAAAGATAAGTTCTTTCTTCAGAACTGGCAGCACCGGCATATACATTTGCAGAAAAACATCGAGCGATACAGGTTTGTAAAACGCGTTCTTTTCAAACGCGGCGATCGATAACCCGTAGACCTGCTGAAACAGCTCTTCGGGATCTTCGCCATCCCACTGTTCGACATACAGATCCTCAGAGGGTGGTGGTGCGGTCGTCGCAGTGTCTTTCAACGCAACACGTGCTGAAAAGTACTCGCTGACCGATTGGAAACCCGCATCAACAAACACATCAACATTTGTTTGCGAATTGGAAGGTTCCAACATGAACGTCGGGCTGTCGTCGGTTTCAGTTACAAACCGGTAGCTGTGCCACGTGTCCCCATCCATTGGGCCAATCACGCGGCGAATATTCTTCGAGCGAATAAAATCTAATGCGCTTGCTAAGACTTCGGAACCGGCTTCTTTCGTTTTGCACGAAAACTGGCCCACAGCGGCCGTTCTTTCACCTGACCATAGCGGGCCATCAAGGTAGACAGATATCTTTGCATCCGTCGTTCTAAAAAGCGTCGGGGTTGTCACAATAACCCTCCCAAGTCAGTCTCAACACAATACACTATTACTGGGATCATAGTCGACGCAACGGCCAGTAAAGTCACCCTGAAACGACTGAATAGGTAAGTAAATTGGGATGTCATAGTGGAAATAAAGATCAAATTTACCATAACGACACCCCACATCGGACCGTTCCAGTTTTGAACCGGATCGTTCAGCGTCACACTCAAAATTCGTAGCACAACAAGCGCAGCGACGACGCAAAACGCCCCGAACAAACACACTCTTGCGGGCGCAGGTACCAACGCGATGACGCAAAAACCTAGGGACATCCCCATCGCACTGATCCCGTAAAAAGACACGGCATTCCACGCCGTGGCATTACCTAGCGTGAGCCAGAAAAGGCTAAGAATGACGATCCCTGCGACAACATCCAGATCGGGATAGGCGCTTTTGTCAGGGTTCGTTGATCTGCTCCATGCGTGAGCCAGAAAAACAGATATCGGCAGCAATGCGTTATGGACAGACGTGACCGCCAGCAGCAAAAAGACGGTTGTCACGTACACCCGACCAGCATGGTTGGTCAGACCAACAAGCGGCGCCACCGCGCGGAACCCGATGAGCGTTGCTGCGAATAGAACTGCCAGAAAAATCAACGCGCCAATATCGCGATCACCGTGACTGGCGAGGAAAACCAGAATGCCAAGCGGCAGAAACAGGTTATCAAAACCACGCCAACTGACCGCTTCGACCAAGGTTCCAAAGCCTGCGATCATCAGCGAAAGCAAGATAATGTTGCTGGGCGGAAAAGGTGTCATCGCCATCAAGCATCCCATCGACAACAACAACGCAACTGCGAAGAAAACAACGCAGCCCTCCAAACTTTTCTGGCCGTCCTCGACCCTGAAAAAGCGGCGGCCATAGGTCGTCCCTGCCAGCGCAGCGGCCGCATCAGCGAGCGTCAGCAACGCAATAGGTAGAACGTACAAAACCAATTGATCTTCGGATAGGAACAAGCACAGCCCAACAGCGATTGCGAGCAGAATGTCACCGTAGGATTGCCTGTCCACGCCATGCAGCGTCGATCCCAACCCGCCCGACGCGATGCGCGGCAATCGCAGCGCCAGCATTACAATCAGGGTCACACCGACCAACACATAAACGGGCCAACGGTCAGGAAACAGCCAAGGTAAAGTTAACGCATACATGCCAGTTCCGATGTGAACCAACTTGCGCTGTATTTCTGCCGACAGGCCATACGCGTCGGCCATGCGTTTCACGACGGCCATGAGACCAAGCAGCACGCAGACCGACCCGAATGCGAGGACCATCTGCGTAACAACGGTCACGGGCGGACTTCCTCGACCACGAAGTCTGAATAGAAAAAGGCTTTGTCACGCTGTTTCTGTGTGTCTTCTACATCGGTCAAGGTATTCACGCGGTGCTGCAGATCGGTCGGCACACGGCGTGGCGCCATCATATTCCAATAAACCAGCCGCGCATTCGGTGACGCGGCCGACAGGATACCTTCATAAACCTGCGCAAAAACATCGTGCGACATATATTCGAAAATGTCAGACAGGTTAAAACCATCGGCCTTTTCGCCTGTAGACACAAAAGCCTCTAACGATCCGGACCGAATATCCAGCCGATCCAATCGCGACCGGATCACGTCATAATGCTCAGCCCGCCACGTCATCGGAAGGGCAGCACCGTGTGTGCCCTTCAATATCCAATGCAGGTAGGGATTTTCAGCCGGATCGCAATCAACAGCCGCATGCCGGATACGCCGCGCAACATGCTGTGCAGGGCTGCCGTCCACATGATCAAAAAATGCTTTGTCGCGCCCCATGCGCCCCATCACAAAGCGCGAGAAAAACACGTTCAACAGCAGCCGCCAGCGCCATGTAATGAAACGCGTATCGAGGAAGTCTTGCCGCTCAGCTTTCGGGCGGGAAACAAAAGTGTCGTCAATGGTGCGACGACTGTGGACCAGTGGTAAAAGGCGGGTCCGGAAAATGCGGAAATAGCGTTCGAACTTACCAACACCGCCTGCGCCGTGCTGCGCTACGTCATCCGAAAGCGAAGCCCAGAATGCTTTCGTATCAGCGTCCAAATCCGCGATCGCGCGCTCCAACAGTGCAGCGCGCCTATCGCTCTTCACGGCCCCCATGAGTTCAAGAAATTCTGGATGCGACAGGTTTCGGAACGCGCCAACGCGTAAATGCAGGCAGGCGATTTGCGCGGGCGATAGGTCGACGACGACTACCTTTGCAGGGTCCAAGGTCAGCATCGCCAATGCGTTATCCCCAGCCGAACAAATGGAAACCAACGTTCCGCCCGTCACATCACCCAACGCTGCCGTCAAAACATCAGCGTCTTCCCAAAGCTGGGCGTAGCGGATGTAATCAAACGCCGCTTTTTCTGCGATTTCAGAGCTTTGGGTCATGCTTTTCTACCCTCCCCGTTGCACCATCTACCGAGATTTCTTGCCCATCCGCGATCCACTGCGTTGCACCTTTCAGACCGACGACGCAGGGGATACCCAACTCTCTCGCGACAATCGCTGAATGCGACAACAACGATCCCCTTTCGACCACGATGGCCGACGCTTGCGCAAAGACCGCGATCCAACCGGGGTCAGTGTGGCGCGCGACCAAAATCTCTCCGGGGGCCAGCGTTTGTGTGCGCGGATCACGGATCACGCGCGCTGTCGCCGTCACTTGCCCTGCGGCACATCCGGTCGCAGTTTGCACCATATCCGAGGTCACAGAGGTCGCCGTATCCGCTTGCCAGACCGGCGCAATCGCTGGTCCGCGCAGTGACACGCGTTCGGGCGGATCAGGACGATCCTGTGCAGCGCGATCTTCTGCTTGCCGCATCGTGACAATTGCTTTCAGATCATGGGATATACCCGCGCCTTCGACGGCACTTAGCACTTCGTCTTTGGTCAGGAAAAAGATATCGCGGGGCGTGGCAATGATCCCGCGCGCCGCAAATTCGCGACCAAGCCCCAGAAACACGCGCCGCGCGTAGCCAAATAACCGCGTCCGTTCAAAGCGTAGATTTTCGCGATCACGCACGCGGGATTTCGTCCAGCTGATCACGGCTTTCGCAACCCTCTTTCTGATCGGATGACCCTGAAAAAGCGTCTCCCAATCAGGCGCTTGGTCGGCCTGCTTCGTTCGCTTAGTCAGAGATGCTTGTGCCGCAATCGCGTTCAATAGCGGTTGCGGGTCATCCGTCAACGGAATGCTTTCCAACTTCAGTTCTTCGGTGCATCGATCGCCGAATTTCGCAAGGTAGCTTTCAATTTCGGCAGCGATTTGCAGTATCTCTTGCAAGCCTGAGGGGTCCGTCACCCCCGCCTCGCGCGCCATCGTAGCCATCTTTGCGATCCGCTGGGCAGGCTCAGCCGACACGATGTCACCCTGCCCGATCATCACATCGTTATGCAGCGACAAACCACGGTCACTCAGCCATTTCTGCATCAAATTTCGCGACGCACCAAAAGCGATCATGCATAGAAAATCATTAACCAAAGGCGCATCCCAGCGATCCAAAAGCGTGCTTTCGATCTTGCGGTATTGTGCAGCCAATGCGGTAGGGTTTGCCGTTCCGATATCGAAACCATCATGCAACGCGGCATTCAACCGCGCATAAAAACGACGTCGCGTGCGGGGCAAGATCATTGCCTGCCACACAAGTCCCGCCCCAACCCGCAGCAATTTCAGGTATTCGACATAACGCGCAAATCCCGTCGCTGGCGGCGGCCCAATCGCGTCGGTCACTTCGTCAGGCAAGGGTTCGGACACCCCCATCATCGTTTCCATGTACGCGCGGTTGAGCGAAAATCCGGGCAACAGCGCCAAAGCGCGATACCAATTCACAAGATTGTAGTAGACGCGCCCATCAAGCCGACCCAGCATATTCGCAAATACGGCGCCGTTCGTTTGGATCGTCGTATCGGGCACACCTAATAGGTCGACGAACGCCCGATAAACGCGATCATAAACATGAACGGCAAACGAATAGGTCAGCGGGCTAACTATCCCTGGATAGCTTTCCACGATGTTGGAGTTATCGAAAATTGTCAGCGCCCGATCCAGCGCGGGTTTCGGCAACAGCGGCGTGGTGATCGGGCGGGCTTGCAGAATGTGCAGGCCTTCGCGATCAATCGCCCATTCGATATCTTGCGGGCAGCCGAAGGCTGTTTCAGCGCGCCGTGCGAGCGCTGCGATTTCTAGCGCTTGCTTTTGTGACAAGACGGCATCAGCCGGTGTCGTTAGGATATTTCCTTCTGCGTCGATTAACCAACTTTCACCATCAACTTCACCCGCGACCAGCGCGTCGCCTAACCCCGCCACAGCTGAGATCACGACGCGATCACGCTGCCCCGAAACGGGGTCAGCCGAAAACGCAACGCCCGCGAAATCCGCATTAATCATACGTTGAACGATGATTGCGGGGGCTTCGGACGTCCCCCCTGATGTCGCGTTAAGATAGGTTTTGACCGTATCCGAAAAACCCGATTGCCAGACAGTCAAAGCCGCGTTTGCTACGTCGGCTTGATCGACATTTAACACTGTTTCGAACTGCCCAGCGTGACTATGCGCGACGCCATCCTCCGCGCGACCAGAACTGCGTACCGCGAATGGACCGAAGCCTAAGGTATTTAATGCAGTATCAAGTTCAGAGACCAGTTTGTCATCCATCAGACCGCCTTCGAATGCGCCTGGCTTGATCACAAAAAATGGCGGCGGATTGAAACCCAGACGGGTCAACGCAGACAGCGCGGCGGCTTTCCCCCCCACGACATTAGCGTCAACCGACTGATCTTCTTCGACAATAAAACTCATAAGGCCCTCAGCGCTAGCGGTACAAAGCCCGCGATGGCGTAACATGCAAACACCCACAGGCCGGCAATTGTATCCATGCCTTCTGCTGCCTTTACTGTTGGTTCATCGCGATAGGCAAGCGCGCGTACGACGCAAAGCCCAACCATAACCGCCCCCATAGGTGCGACCAACCACCCTGATTGCGTCACGCCCCCGATCCCCCAAAGCAGGCCAAATGCGACGCCTACACACACGAGCCAAATGGTGCTTGCGCGCCGCACGCCCCAAAGGCCGGAATAGGTGTCGACGCCGTCGATTTCGCTTTCAGGCGCCCACAGCTTGCGCCCGATCTCCAGAATACAGCCATTCACAAACGACAATGCAATAAATAACCACAGGAACGGTGACCCTCCACCACCCGGCACCCATTCGAGTCCGGTAATCAGCACATCAATCAGCGGCATAATCGCCATGTGGCTAAGCAGATAAAGAACCGGACGCGCTTTCAAAAAGGCCGGCACACCGAATTCAAAGGTCATTGCTGTTAACCATAACCAGACAAGAAGAAGCAGCCACAGTACGGGTGGATGCCAAGCCCCAACCGCGAGAATAGCAATCGGGATCGTCGCAAGCCCGACCTGTATTACGCCGCGCAGCGACACCAGCCCGCGCGGGATTGGGCGATCGGGACGAAACCGTCGGTCGTCATCCAAATCCTTAATCTCGTCGCAGACCCGCATCTGGAAAAACAATGCCATTGCTACAATGAAACCTACGACGAAGACGCCAAAGTCAGGAATCTCCCGCCCGCTTAACGTGGCCGACGCGCAAATGCTGGCTGCCGAAAAGACACCCAAGAGAGGCGCGGTTTTCTTCAATGGAAAGCGTTCAGATTGATAGATCCACATCCGCGTCAGGCGAGACTGTGTCATCGGTGTCGTGCCAATGATTCATGTGCACGGGTAAAATCCCCTGCGGCGATGGCGGCAACAATCGAAATCTCGCCGCACAGACAGGTTGCCGCGGCGACTTCTGCCAGCGCTGCGGCTTTTCCTTCGCCCTTTAGTCCCAGCACGTTCAGCCCTGCGGACTGGCTCGGCAAACCTGTCCCACCGCCAACAGACCCCACCAAGATATTGGGCATCGTGACACTGCAGAACAGGTCATCGCCGCGCGGTTCCATCCGCGTGATGCCCATCGCGCTTTCAGCGACACAAGCCGCGTCTTGACCGGTCGCGATGTAGAGCGCGGCAAGCCCATTTGCAAAATGCGCCTGCGCCCCCATCTGGCCCGACAGATGCGAGCCAAGATTAGCGACCTGCCCGTAAGCGAGCATGTCCTTGACCGTTGTGCCGAGCGCTTTTTCGACAACCTCGTCCGACAGCGTGACAGAGGCGCTGACCTTGCGTCCGCGCCCTGTCACCAGACCCAAAAATGACGCCTTTTTATCGCCCGAAAAGTTTCCTTCGATGTACCAGTGTGCAATTGGAACGTCGCAACGATCTACGATCATGCGGCACAGCGCATCCGTCGCGATCGTCACCATGTTCTGGCCTGCAGCATCGCCAGTTGTGTAACGGCAAACTAAAAATACCACATTATTATCGACCATAGGTTCAATAGAAGATAATTTTCCGTATCGGGTGGTGCTTTCCGATTCGACCTTAAGGTCGTCGACGTTGTTTACAATCCATTCAACAAAGCGACCGGAATCCAGCAATGACCCCAAGACGAAGGCAGGCGAACGGATCACCCCTTCGTACAGCATGGCGGTGCTGATCCCACCTGCCTTTGTGGCCGCATAAGCCCCCCGCGCATAAGACGCGACAAGCGCTGCTTCGGTTGTGGCCATCGGGACATGATAGTCACCATGCGCGTTCAAACCATTGATGCGAAGGGGGCCAATGATGCCAACGGGAACGTTTACCGTCCCGATAAAGTTCTCAATATTACCATTGAAGACATCCGGCGTATCCGCATCAAAACCGGAGAGCATGGCTGCTTTGTCCGCGTCGGTCGCAGGACTGTCTGACATCAGCCTTGCCCAATATTTCGCGATGGACGCCTGCGTGGTTTTGCGAACCGGGCGCAGCGTCGTAAAGTCGTCGTCGCTAGGCAGCATCCGATCCTGAAGCGGTTTCAGTTCGAATTTGTCCCGCACGGATTGCACCATTTTGCGGACGTGATTTGGAATTGTCACCAGCTGTCTCCGTCATTTTGAGACACCTTAATGTTTAAGGCGGTGATGTCTAAGCATAGTTTCGGTCCTAAGATCGTCTGCCGATTAGGACATACCACTTGGCACGGCGACAGCGCCTACATTCCGCGCCTTATTGAATTCCCGCATGCGTCCTAAAACGTCGACACCAACCTGATTGTAGAGGTCCAATAGATCAACCAGCACCCAGTTTTCGCGTATCAGACCGCTTTCCAGCCGCCAAAAATCAAGGCTGCGTAAAAGCACTTCCTTGTTCGACGGCGCAATGCCCATCCAACCGTCGGCAGTGATCGTCAGCCGCATATTCGGCCAACCAGTCTCGCACACGTAATCGCCTTCGCCGACCCAATGAGACATAAGATCACCCATCGCATCAAGCTTGCGGTCGGGCATACCATTCAGGAACGGAATCTGATGCCAATTCCTGAAACCTGAAATACCGCGCGACGTTCCGATCCCTGTTGGCCCGTACCAGTTGAATCGCGGGTGCCAATATTGATCAAGGTTCATTACGGACGGATCGGGATCAGCAGGATATTTACATAGGTCGGTCAACATCGCGACCACATGGTTGACCGCTTTCTGTCCATCACCCGCAACTGTTAATCCATCGCCTGACATCGGCGCTGGAGTACACAAGAAGCCGCCCAATTGCGGCGCCATCGGCCAAGCCTGCGCCTGCATCATGATTTCGGGGATATCCCAAATCGCCTGCATCTCGACGATTTTTCCGTCAGAGACATGAAAAAATTCGTGGTACCGCATGTGAACGAGGTGGCCGGTCGGCGGAATATCAAGAAACGGTGCCGTAAAGGTGCCCATGTAATTTCCCATGCACCCGATCCAGTCCTGCCCTTCTGGCGTCGTTCCGGCCATCACGATCATATCGCGCCGTTCTAGATCCGGCACAGCCGCCAGCAAGGGCGCATAACATGTATCGAAAAAGGCATCAGGTCCGGTGACGGTCCCAAACGGGAAACACATCTTCACCTCGGCGTCCGGCGCAAACAAAATCTCCATTGCCGCGCGGACAGACTTTTCCGTGAACGTGGCCGTTGCCACGCGGTACTCTTTGATGAGCGCTTTCAGTTCAGCAGATGTCATTTTGTTGGACCTTTTGATCAGACAAGAAGCGCGGCAATTTCACGCGATATCGGGTTCATTCTACCCGCATTCTTGACAATGCGTGGCCCCCGCTTCAAGTGGTTATTGATATCCGCGACAGCAGTCACGCCAAGGGCCCCGCCGCTTGTAACCACTGCCCAACAATCGCACTGACTGGGGAGGGCAAGATGACCCGTATTGATGACAAATTCGCCGACCTGAAGGCTACCGGTAAGAAGGCCTTTGTGACCTATATTATGGCGGGCGACACCGACTATGACACTTCGCTTGAAGTCATGCGCGGCCTGCCCGGTGTCGGCGTCGATGTGATCGAACTGGGTCTACCGTTTACCGATCCTGTGGCCGACGGCGCGACGATCCAGTTGGCTGGGCAACGCGCCCTAGATGCGGGCCAAACGCTGAAGAAAACGCTGGCGATGGCAAAGGCGTTTCGCGAAGACGACAACACGACCCCAATCGTGATCATGGGCTATTACAACCCGATCTATTCCATGGGCGTGGACAAGTTTTTGGTTGCAGCCAAGGACGCGGGCGTCGACGGTTTGATCGTTGTCGACCTGCCGCCTGAAGAAGACAGCGAATTGTGTCTGCCCGCGAAGGACGCAGGCATCAACTTCATCCGCCTTGCGACACCGACAACAGATGCGAAACGCCTGCCAAAGGTGATCGAAAACACATCCGGCTTTATCTACTACGTCTCAATGAACGGGATTACAGGGTCCGCTGCGGCGCAGGCCGACAGCGTGCAGCCAGAAGTCGCAAGCATCAAAGAAGCAACTGATCTGCCCGTCGTCATCGGCTTTGGCGTTAAAACACCAGAGGCGTCCAAAACCTTCGCGGGCTTGGGCGACGGCGTTGTTGTTGGCTCCGCCATTGTGGAACGGATCGGGCGCGGCGATGCCCCTGCTGATGTTCTCGCCTTCGTTAAAACGCTTGCCGATGCGGCCCATAGCTAAAGGAACTGACCGATGAATGATCTTTTCAACAGCTTCATGACCGGCCCTGACGAAAATGGCCGTTTCGGCGATTTTGGCGGGCGTTTTGTGTCTGAAACCCTGATGCCTCTAATCCTTGAGCTTGAGGAACAGTACGAACACGCCAAGACCGATGAAACTTTCTGGGCCGAGATGAATGACCTGTGGACGCATTACGTTGGTCGTCCGTCGCCTCTGTATCATGCGGAACGGCTATCCGAGCATCTCGGCGGTGCTAAGATTTACCTCAAGCGCGACGAGTTGAACCACACGGGCGCGCACAAGATTAACAACGTGCTAGGCCAGATCATTCTGGCCCGACGCATGGGCAAAACGCGGATCATCGCTGAAACCGGTGCGGGCCAACACGGTGTCGCAACCGCGACTGTCTGCGCGAAATTTGGTTTGAAATGCGTCGTTTACATGGGCGCGCATGATGTTGAACGCCAAGCACCAAACGTATTCCGCATGAAGCTGCTGGGCGCTGAAATCGTGCCTGTTACCTCTGGTCGTGGCACACTCAAGGACGCAATGAACGATGCGTTGCGCGACTGGGTGACCAACGTCGACGACACGTTCTACTGCATCGGCACAGTGGCGGGTCCGCACCCCTACCCCGCCATGGTCCGCGATTTCCAAGCGATCATCGGCAAGGAAGCCAAAGAACAGATGCAAGCCGCAGAAGGCCGCCTGCCCGACACGATCATCGCCGCGATTGGTGGCGGATCAAACGCGATGGGCCTGTTCTTTCCGTTCCTCGACGACAAAGAGGTTAACATCATCGGCGTAGAGGCCGGCGGGAAAGGCGTGAACACAAAAATGGAACATTGCGCGTCCCTCACAGGTGGCCGCCCCGGCGTGCTGCATGGCAACCGGACGTATTTGTTGCAGGACGACGACGGGCAGATCCTTGAAGGGTTCTCGATCTCTGCCGGTCTGGATTATCCGGGCATCGGGCCGGAACACGCATGGCTGCACGAAATCGGTCGCGCGCAATACGTGTCGATCACGGATGTTGAGGCGCTTGAGGCGTTCCAACTATGCTGTGACATGGAAGGCATCATTCCCGCGCTCGAGCCGTCCCACGCGTTGGCGCACGTGATCAAGATCGCGCCGACGTTGCCGAAGGACCACTTGATCATCATGAACATGTGTGGGCGTGGCGATAAGGACATCTTTACGGTGGCCAAGGCGCTTGGGTTTGAGATGGGTGAGTTTGCTTAAGACACGCTATTCAATGTGATGAATTTATGGGTCTTGCAGGTAGCGAGGCCCATTACATTTTATCATCAATGTACGCTTCGATCCGGAACCTACGCCATCGGACGGAAGCTAACGGTCAAGCGACCCATATATATCAAGGTCAAGACGTGCCCCGCGATCACCCAATAAGCGTAACGTGGTTGCGTTGAAATCCAGTCCGTCGTTACCTGTTTGCATAAATACCCCACAAAAGACATCGATCTTATATTTGGCCGCCAAGTCACTCCAAACGTCCAAGTCGGAAGTCAGTTGGGCGAACAGATAAGTAATTTGAGCGTCGAGGTTGTCTCCACCGCTCTCGGCAACGACGAATCGCCATCCGCCTGTTCGCGCGAACCCTTGATATCTTGATTTTTTGCCTCGAAGATCTTCGCCTTTACGTTCGCTACTCGTAGGTGTTGTTCCAAGGAGTTTGGAAATCTCATCGGGTACAAGGTCATCGCCCCAAATTCTAAGTGCAGCCTTAGTGGAAGCAGGTCGTGGCACAATGTATCCTCAATTTGGTGGCTATTTTGGTCGTGTGAAACAACTAAGTCGCCGAAGGCTAGCTCTTTAGTATTCTAGTTGATGAGCGCAATCAAATAAGACTAACTGGTGCTTTGTCAGTGTCATTGACCTTCGGTCCTCCAACAAAAAAGGCCCCGCATCCCAGCGAGGCCTTTCTCAATTCAAATAACCGCAGCTTAGTTGCTAGCCGTCAGGCCGATGTGGCCCCCGATGGCAACCATGTCTGAGATCAGCTTGGCCGCGTCATCGACGGGGCCTGGCTCGTTTTTGAAGGTCTCTTGCGCAGTCGCGTAGGCCGCTTTGGCCTCTGCGACCATGCCGTCGAACATCTCTTGTGTGACTTCCGCCTTTGGCAAAGCACGCTCTGCCAGCACAGATACGCCTGTTGGCGTGATCTCTGCGAAGCCGCCGACGACGATATAGTCATCAACGCCGCCGCTGTGCGTCACGGACAGCACGCCGGGGCGCAGTGTCGTGATTGTCGGTGCGTGGTCAGCCATTGCCGTCATGTCGCCGTCAGCACCCGGGATTTGCACCGCGGATGCTTCAACGGACGCCAGACGACGTTCAGGCGAGACGAGATCGAATTGTAGGTTTGCCATTATCTAGGCCTCCTTTTGCTTCGACTTAAGCCGCGTCTGCGGCCATTTTCTCGGCTTTGGCTTTCACTTCGTCGATGCCACCAACCATGTAGAACGCGCCTTCTGGCAGGTGATCGTATTCACCGGCAACAACCGCTTTGAACGACGCGATTGTGTCTTCCAAAGGCACCTGAACACCGTCAGAGCCTGTAAAGACTTTCGCAACGTCGAATGGCTGGGACAGGAAGCGTTCGATCTTACGCGCACGGGATACGGTCAATTTGTCGTCTTCTGACAATTCGTCCATGCCCAAAATCGCGATGATATCCTGCAAGGATTTGTAACGCTGCAGCATCTGCTGAACGTCAGCTGCCACTGCGTAGTGCTCTTCACCAACGATCTGCGGGTCAAGCAGACGGGATGTTGAATCGAGCGGGTCAACCGCAGGGTAGATGCCTTTTTCGGAAATCGCACGGTTCAGAACCGTTGTCGCGTCCAAGTGGGCAAATGATGTCGCAGGCGCAGGGTCGGTCAAGTCATCCGCAGGCACGTAGATCGCCTGAACAGACGTAATCGACCCGTTCTTTGTGGATGTAATCCGTTCCTGCATCGCACCCATGTCGGTGGCGAGTGTTGGCTGGTAGCCCACCGCAGAAGGAATACGACCCAAAAGCGCGGACACCTCGGAACCAGCCTGTGTAAACCGGAAGATGTTGTCCACGAAGAACAGAACGTCTGTACCGGACTGGTCGCGGAACGCTTCCGCCATTGTCAGACCTGACAGGGCAACACGCATACGCGCACCTGGAGGCTCGTTCATCTGACCGTACACCAGTGCCACTTTGGACTTGGTGAGGTCTTCCATGTTGATAACTTCGGATTCGATGAATTCGTAGTAAAGGTCGTTACCCTCACGTGTACGCTCACCCACACCCGCGAATACGGAGTAGCCAGAGTGCACTTTGGCGATGTTGTTGATCAATTCCTGAATAAGAACTGTCTTGCCAACACCCGCACCACCGAACAGACCAATCTTACCACCCTTCGCGTAAGGCGCGAGAAGGTCGATAACCTTGATGCCTGTCACCAGCACTTCGGATGCTGTGGACTGTGCTTCGAATTCAGGCGCATCAGCGTGGATAGAGCGACGCTCTTTCTCGCCGATTGGACCACGTTCGTCGATTGGTTCCCCAATCACGTTCATGATGCGGCCCAGTGTGGCTTCGCCAACTGGTACTGTGATCGGACCGTCTGTGTCAGTCACTTCCTGACCGCGCACCAGACCTTCGGTCGAGTCCATCGCGATGGTACGAACTGTGTTTTCGCCAAGGTGCTGGGCCACTTCGAGGACCAGCTCTTTGCCGTTATTGTCGGTTTTGACCGCGTTCAAGATCTCCGGCAGGTGATCGTCGAACTTAACGTCTACAACGGCGCCAATCACCTGCGTGATTTTGCCTTTTGCGTTTGCCATAATGTTTCTCCGGTTCTCTTAAAGCGCTTCCGCGCCCGAAATGATTTCAATCAGCTCGTTGGTGATCACAGCCTGACGCGAGCGGTTAAACTCGATTGTCAGCGCGTCGATCATTTCACCAGCGTTGCGGGTCGCGTTGTCCATTGCCGACATCCGAGCACCCTGCTCGGACGCACCATTTTCCAACAGCGCCGCGAAGATTTGTGTCGCCACACCACGTGGAAGCAAGTCAGCCAAGATGGCATCCTCGGACGGTTCATAGTCATACAAGGTCGCTTCTGCGTCCTCGGATGCCTCGAACTGTGCTGGAATGACCTGCAATGCAGTTGGGTGCTGCGTCACGACGTTTTCGAAGCGTGCGAAGAAAATCGTTGCCACATCGAATTCGCCACCGTCGAAACGGGACAGAATATCTTTGGCGATGTTCTGCGCATCAGCGTAACCCACGCGCTTCACTTCGGTCAGGTCAACGTGACCTACAAAGTGATCGCCCAGATCGCGTTTGATCGCGTCGCGGCCTTTTTTACCAACGGTCAAGATTTTGACTGTCTTGCCTTCAGCAAGCAATTTGGATGCATGCGTGCGGGCCAGTTTTGCGATGTTGCCGTTAAAGCCGCCGCACAGACCACGTTCTGCTGTCATGACGACAAGCAGGTGAACTTGGTCCGAACCGGTGCCAGACAACAGCTTTGGTGCAGAGGGCGAACCCGCCGCACCGGACGCCAGCCCTGCCATCACAGCGTTAAAGCGCTCTGTGTAGGGGCGTGATGCCTCAGCTGCATCTTGAGCGCGGCGCAATTTTGCAGCCGCGACCAATTGCATCGCTTTGGTGATCTTCCGCGTGGATTTCACGCTTTCGATCCGATTTTTTAGGTCCTTAAGACTAGGCAAACCTATGTCTCCTTATCCTAAGACGATTAAGCGAAGTCTTTTGCGAATGCGTCCAGCGCTGCTTTGACCTTGTCAGCCAGTTCACCTTTAACCTTACGGTCGTTGTCGGTGATGTCAGCCAGCAAGTCAGCGTTGTTTGCGCGCAGGTGCTTGAGCATTTCTGCCTCGAAACGACCAACGTCTTTCACGTCGACTTTATCAAGGTAGCCGTTTGTACCTGCAAAGATGACGCAGACGATTTCTGCGTTTGTCAGTGGGGAATACTGTGGCTGCTTCATGATCTCAGTCAAACGCGCACCACGTGCCAGCAACTGCTGAGTGGCCGCATCCAGATCGGAACCGAACTGCGCAAACGCAGCCATTTCACGATACTGAGCCAAAGAAAGCTTAACCGGACCAGCAACAGACGCCATCGCCTTTGTTTGGGCAGAAGACCCAACACGGGAAACGGACAGACCTGTGTTCACAGCTGGACGGATACCTTGGTAGAACAATTCTGTTTCCAAGAAGATCTGACCGTCGGTGATGGAAATCACGTTAGTCGGAATAAACGCAGAAACGTCGCCACCTTGGGTTTCAATGATCGGCAGCGCCGTCAAAGAACCAGATCCGTTGTCTTCGTTCAGTTTACATGAACGCTCAAGCAGACGGGAGTGAAGGTAGAAAACGTCACCTGGGTAAGCTTCACGGCCTGGTGGGCGACGCAGAAGCAAGGACATCTGACGGTAAGACACAGCTTGCTTGGAAAGGTCATCATAGATGATCAGCGCGTGACGGCCAGCATCGCGGAAATGCTCTGCCATGGCTGTCGCAGCGTATGGTGCAAGGAACTGCATCGGTGCTGGGTCAGACGCTGTCGCCGCAACAACGATTGAATACTCAATCGCGCCGGACTCTTCGAGCTTCTTAACCAACTGCGCAACTGTGGAGCGTTTCTGGCCGATAGCTACGTAGATACAGTACAGCTTGCCAGAATCGTCGGCAGCTGCGTCGTTGTATGATTTTTGGTTCAGGATCGTGTCGAGCGCGATCGCTGTTTTACCTGTCTGACGGTCACCAATGATCAATTCGCGCTGACCACGGCCAACTGGGATCATGGAGTCAACGGACTTCAGGCCAGTCGCCATTGGTTCGTGAACAGATTTACGTGGAATAATGCCCGGCGCCTTAGAATCAGCAATCGCACGCTTTGTTGTCGCGATTGGACCTTTGCCGTCCAGCGGGTTGCCAAGGCCGTCAACAACGCGACCAAGCAGTTCGTCACCAACAGGAACATCCACAATCGCGTTTGTACGCTTAACTGTGTCGCCTTCTTTAATGTCGCGGTCAGAACCGAAGATAACAACACCAACGTTGTCAGCTTCTAGGTTCAAGGCCATTCCGCGGATACCACCGGGGAATTCGACCATTTCACCAGCCTGCACATTGTCGAGGCCGTAGATACGCGCAATACCGTCACCAACTGACAGTACGCGGCCCACTTCGGCCACTTCGGCTTCCTGACCGAAGTTTTTGATCTGGTCCTTAAGGATCGCAGAAATTTCAGACGCTTGGATCGCCATATTATCCGACCTCTTTCATAGTGTTCTGGAGTGCGCTGAGCTTCGATTTGATCGACGTGTCGATCATTTTCGAGCCCACTTTAACAATAAGACCGCCGATGATTGATTCATCCACGGTCTCTTGAATGGTGACGGCTTTGCCGACTTGTGCTTTCAAAGTCTTCGAAAGCTTGTCCATCTGGGCCTTTGTCAAAGCTTTGGCTGTTGTGACTTCAGCAGTCACCTCGCCACGCTCTTCGGCCAAACGGTCGCGCAAGACAGTCGTCAACTGTGGCAACACAAAAAGACGCCGCTTGGACGCCAGAAGTGAAAGCACGTTGCTTGTTGTCTTGGACAATTTCATTTTCGTAGCAATCGCTGCGATTGCCGTTTCTTGCTCTTCCCGGCTGTAAAGCGGGGATGTCAGCAATGTACGGAAATCTGCGCTGTCGGCTAATGCGCCGTCCAGTGCTGCCACGTCGGTTTCCAGCGCCTTGAGCGCCTTACCCTCTTTTGCGAGGTCAAACACAGCCGTCGCATAACGCGCGGCGATGCCTGTGGAGATACCAGCTGTTTCGGACACGTCCACCCTTCCGATGTCTGTCGCCTACACTATTAACCGCTTCTTCACGGCCGCCAGATAGGCATCTTGTTGGGCCCCCAATAACCGGCGGCTTCAAAATCTCGTGCGATGTAGCAGAGGTCATATGTTGTCGCAAGCACGCGTCGCGACAAAATCGTAATCTCGCGTCGCTCCTATATTCTTTGGGCACAGTTTACCCATATTCTACGCAACTTGGGCAAATTGACGCAGCGAAAGGCTGCTTGCCCTCGAAAACCCTTCGCAAACGGCACATTCATGCTTTTAAGCGACTCGGCCCGTCCAGTCACGCCCCGCATGCAAGTCTATGGAATCGCCTCGGTGCATCAAACGAACGCAAAGCTGGCCGATTCGTCCCACACGCCCTTAACCGCCCAATGATCCGGCACACGGCCTAAACCACCCGCAAAATATCCGCAGATGTACTCTGCTCAGGCAAATCAAACCATTAGACCAATTTACGCCATATCATCGTTCCGATAACGGCGCATTTCTTGCCAACATTCGTTGATTTTACAACGTAAAGTAGGTGATAGTAGCGGCGTTACTCCCAGAGGGCTTATTTGTATGCGTATTTCGAAAAGAGAATTTGATTCACTTGCGAGCTTTATCAGGAAGAAGTCTAACGAAGAGGTCGGTCCGGCCATGCGCTATGCCATTTCAGGCATCGACCCTCGGAAATCGAACCGTGATCTCCAATCTCTTGGCGCTGAAAGGCTAACAGAGCTTATCCAGATTTTACCATCAGGACGCGGCACAAGTTTTAGTTCGCCGCTTTTGACAAAGCTGAAAAAGAAAGCGCGACAATCCTTGGCTGGTCTACGTGTGCCGCACCTCGATCCAGAATCATGGCCGCAAATCTACCGGATGCAAATGCGCCTTAATAATAGTCGTGCCGGCCTGCGGGATTTTGGGATGGGCCAAATCGGCAAAATGCACCCTAAAGGCAAATCGCTATCCAAACCGCTGCGTGTCACATCAGTGTGGGACACATCAGAAGCCGGCGATCTTGTGATCATGGGGCCGTGGGCTGACATCGCCAAAATGCTGTCCACCAGTAGCGGAACTTTTCGCGCCAAATTTGACGACATGTACGACGGTGATGTGAATGTCGAATTTGACCGCAAGTATGGCCCGCCCAAAGGTGAATCCCCTGACTGGTTCGAAAAAATAAGTGCGATGCCGCTGTACGTCACGATGGCCGAAGGCGCACAATACACAAAGACAGAATCCGAAGGACACGTTGTTCTCAACGCGCCCGGTGAAATCGTCGATCTGGTGGGTAGCAAAGTGACTGCCATCGCAGGCGCTGTTGCACCGGAAAGCCTTGGTGACAAAACATTGGACATCATCAATGAAATCAAAGGCGTTATGGAAGATCACGTTATTCCAGCGGTCCAATCGGGAATGGAACAGCATGCCATGGTGAAGGAAGAAAAGCTGAACAAAACGCTTTGTACCGTCACTGTCGGTATTGGGCCAGCGGGCAAGAATTACGCTGTTGGCAAACAATCCATGACGGCCGCTGAAATTCTTCAGCTCGCGCGTAAACTACGGTAAATCCCGACCGCTTACCGCTTCGGGTGCTGGCTTTGCGATACCTTCCAGCGCCTTGAGCGGCCTACGCACCGCTTCTGTTAACCCCGGGCGTGTCGGGGCCGCCATTTGCTTTGAAACCTCTACGATCAGAACGCCGCCTGTTGCGATGGGCATGTGGTGACCAACCTTTTCCAACGGACCTGCAAATTTGCGCCAGACCCGTTTTCCGGACGGCGGTTGATACAATGCGGACTGTGATCGTTCCGTGACGAAACGATGCTTACGCAATTGCGATTCCAGCTGCCCCATTGAATAGGGACGCCCGTAGCCAAACGGCGTATTATCAGATCGCGACCAAATTCCTGCCCTGTTAGGCACCACAAAGACGGCTTTCCCGCCGGGGCCAAGCACGCGCCAGCATTCGTCTAGCAATGCAGTGGGATTCTCTGATGTCTCTAGCCCGTGCATCAACACCAGCTTGTCGACGACACCTGTTTCAATCGGCCAAAGCGTGTCGTGACAAAGGACAGACACATTCGGTTGCCCTGCAGGCCACGGCATCACACCTTGCGGTCCGGGCATCAAGCCAATCACCCGTCGTGCATCTGCCAGAAATGGCCGCAGTAACGGGACCGCAAAACCAAATCCGGCCACGGTTTGACCTTTTACATTCGGCCACCAACTGACCAATTCATCACGGATCACCTTTTGTGCGCCCCGACCAAGCGCGCTGCGGTAGTAGAAATTTCGCAGATCAAGAACGTCGAGATGCATTGCAGGGGCCAGTGGTTTGGGTCAGTCTGAATATACAATAGCCACGAAAGCACAATTGACCATGCCCGTTGAAGTCATCACCGTCCCCTGCCTGTCTGATAATTATGCCTTCATCATTGGCAACCCCGACACTGGAGAGGCCGCGGTCGTCGATGTGCCAGAGGCCGGACCGATCAACGCGGTGATTGCCCAAAAAGGATGGACGGTCAGAACAGTGTTTCTCACTCACCACCACGATGACCACGTCATGGGGTTACCGGACCTCAAGATTGACGATGACGCACAGGTCATCGGGGCCGCGGCAGATCAACACCGCCTTCCCCCGCTCACCAGAGCCGTTAGCGAAGGTGATGTCGTGTTGTTGTGTGGACTAGAGACACTGATCATCGATGTATCGGGCCATACCATCGGCCATATCGCAGCCTATACACCGTCAATCGGCCATGCCTTTACTGCCGACAGCCTCATGGCGCTTGGGTGCGGTCGTCTTTTCGAAGGATCAGCAGACCAGATGTGGCAAAGCATGCTGAAGCTGCGCGATCTGCCCGACGAAACAATCATCTGTTCGGGTCACGAATATACGGCGGCCAATGCAAAATTCGCCGCAACTATTGATCCTGACAACGCGCACCTTATCTCTCGTATACGGGCAATCGAAGCTGCCCGCGCCGCCAACCAGCCTACGGTTCCGTCCGAACTGGGGCTTGAAAAACGAACCAACCCCTTCCTGCGTGCTGATGACCCAGCGCTCAAAGCAACCTTAGGGATGCAATCCGCATCCGACAGCGCCGTCTTCGCCGAGATTCGCTCGCGTAAAGACTCGTTCTGACTGGAAACTGGGCAATTGCCCCCGAATTCTTAACGATCACGCAACTTTAAACCAAAAAGTGAGCGTGTTTTGAAAAAAATGCCTTGAAGGTTCGGCTTCGACACCAGACCTTAAGGATAAGAGGCCACGGTTGACCCATCTGTCGGATCAGCCCCCGATCAAAAGGAGCACCCAACGTGCCATCTTTTTCGAACACACTAGAGCAGTCCATTCACGGTGCCTTGGCGCTTGCCAACGCGCGCAAACATGAACTGGCGACGCTTGAACATCTTTTGCTGGCCTTGATTGATGAACCTGACGCGGCCCGTGTGATGCAGGCCTGTGCGGTCAATCTGGACGAGCTGAAGAAAGACCTAGAAGATTTCATCGACGATGATCTGTCCAATCTGATCACAGATGTGGACGGTTCCGAAGCTGTGCCAACGGCGGCTTTCCAGCGCGTAATCCAACGTGCTGCGATCCACGTGCAATCGTCCGGTCGTACCGAAGTTACCGGCGCCAATGTTCTCGTCGCGATCTTTGCCGAACGCGAAAGCAATGCGGCGTATTTCCTGCAAGAACAGGACATGACGCGTTACGATGCGGTGAACTTTATTGCGCATGGCGTGGCCAAGGATCCTGCATTCGGCGAAAGCCGCCCTGTCACAGGGTCGCCAGACGCCGAAACCGTTGATGGCGGTGAAGCCGAAGAAGAAAAATCTGCACTGGCCAAATACTGCGTTGACCTGAATGCAAAAGCTGCCAAGGGTGATGTCGACCCATTGATTGGTCGGTCACATGAAGTCGAACGCTGCATCCAGGTTCTTTGCCGCCGCCGCAAGAACAACCCGCTCTTGGTGGGTGATCCGGGCGTTGGTAAAACAGCAATTGCCGAAGGTCTTGCGTTCAAAATCGTGAACAAAGACACACCAGAAGTCCTGTCAAACGCGACAATCTATTCGCTTGATATGGGCGCGCTTCTCGCAGGGACACGGTATCGCGGTGATTTCGAAGAACGCCTGAAAGCTGTGATGACGGAAATGGAAGACCACCCTGATGCGGTGCTTTTCATTGACGAAATCCACACAGTCATCGGCGCTGGTGCAACATCTGGCGGTGCTATGGACGCGTCCAACCTGCTGAAACCTGCGTTGCAGGGCGGTAAACTGCGGTGCATGGGTTCTACGACTTACAAAGAATTCCGCCAGCATTTTGAAAAGGATCGTGCTTTGGCGCGTCGTTTCCAAAAGATCGACGTGAATGAGCCATCGGTCGAAGATGCTGTGAAAATCCTGCGCGGGTTGAAGCCACATTTCGAAGAGCACCATTCGATCAAATACACAGCTGATGCGATCCGGACCGCTGTGGAATTGGCTGCGCGTTATATCAATGACCGTAAATTGCCGGACAAGGCAATTGACGTGATTGATGAAGCAGGTGCTGCACAACATCTCGTCGCTGAATCCAAACGTCGTAAGACAATTGGCGTGAAGGAGATCGAAGCCGTTGTCGCCAAGATCGCCCGCATCCCGCCAAAAAACGTCACAAAGGACGATGCCGAGGTTCTGAAAGACCTCGAAAAGTCGCTCAAACGTGTTGTCTTCGGGCAGGACAAAGCAATCGAAGCCCTGTCATCGGCGATCAAACTGGCGCGTGCTGGTCTGCGCGAACCGGAAAAACCAATTGGTAACTACCTCTTCGCAGGGCCAACCGGTGTGGGTAAAACCGAGGTCGCAAAACAGCTCGCAGATACACTTGGTGTTGAATTGCTGCGTTTTGATATGTCCGAATACATGGAAAAACACGCTGTTTCGCGTCTGATTGGTGCGCCTCCGGGCTATGTTGGTTTTGACCAAGGTGGGATGCTGACAGACGGTGTCGATCAGAACCCACATTGCGTGCTGCTGCTCGATGAAATGGAAAAAGCGCACCCTGACGTCTACAACATTCTGTTGCAGGTCATGGACCACGGGAAATTGACCGACCACAACGGCCGGACAACCGATTTCCGCAACGTGATCCTGATCATGACGTCAAACGCGGGTGCCGCTGAGCTTAGCAAGAACGCGATGGGCTTTGGTCGTGAAAGCCGCGAAGGTGAAGACACCATCGCGATCGAAAAGCACTTCACGCCTGAATTCCGCAACCGCCTGGATGCGATCATCAGCTTCGGCGCATTGCCGAAACCTGTGATCCTACGCGTTGTTGAAAAGTTCGTGCTGCAACTCGAGGCACAGTTGATCGACCGGAACGTGCACATTGAGCTGACCAATGCAGCGGCCGACTGGCTTGCTGACAAAGGATATGATGCAAAAATGGGGGCTCGCCCGCTTTCGCGCGTCATCCAAGAGCACATCAAGAAACCGCTTGCCGAAGAACTGCTCTTTGGCAAGCTGACAAAAGGTGGTCTGGTCAAAGTTGGCGTCAAAGCTGGCAAACTTGATCTCAAGTATATCGAACCCGAACAGGGCAAGATTGCGGGATCAGGTGACAAACCACCATTGCTGACCGCCGACTAAAGTGCGGCCAATTATGGCAATACCGTTTGTATCCCTCGTCGCAACATCTGCGGCGGGGGATATTCCTTTGGCGCTTCCGATTGATTGCACGCTTGGCGAAACCTGTCATATTCAACAAACGGTTGACCATGATCCAACGGCTGGTGCATCCGATTTCGCCTGCGGACTACTGACCTATGACGGGCACAAGGGCACGGATTTCGCCCTGCCTTCACTCGCGGCCCAAACTGAGGGCGTGAATGTCGTAGCAACGGCTCCCGGGACCGTGCGCGGTGTGCGTGATGGCATGGCGGATATATTGCAGACGGCCGAAAACGCGCCCGACGTAACCGGTAAAGAATGCGGAAACGGTGTCGTGGTCAGCCACGGTGATGGCTGGGAAACACAATACTGCCACCTCGCCAATGGGTCGGTCGCGGTGGGGACTGGCGACAGGGTCGCGATCGGAACCATCTTGGGTCAGGTCGGTCTTTCCGGCCAAACGCAGTTCCCACATCTCCACTTGTCCGTTCGTCACAATGGCAACGTCATTGATCCATTCGACCCCGATGGCGCGATCACCTGCGGCGAACCGTCTGAAACAAAATTGTGGTCAGACGCAATTGATGCGCCAGCAGGCGGATTGATCACTGCAGGTTTTGCAGCCGGGGTCCCCGAATATAGCGCCGTTAAGGCCGGCACAGCACATGAGACGACATTGTCGTCTTCTGACGATTTGGTCGTGTGGGGCTACGTTTTTGGCGGTCGGGTCGGGGACGAAATCATCCTAAAGATCGACGGTCCCAACGATCAAATTATCAACCAAACTGTTGTTCTCGAACGAAATCAAGCACAGCTTTTCCGCGCGACAGGGCGCCGTGCACCTCAGTCTGGGTGGCCCTTCGGCGACTATCTTGGTGACATCCAAATGGTGCGCGATGGAACAATCATCGACACCGCTACGACGACCGTAGACATCCGTTAACGTTCGGTCAGCTTCAGCTCAATGCGACGATTTTGCGCCCGCGCCTCTGGCGTGTTATCCGTATTAATGGGTTGGAATTGGCCGAAACCGTTTGCAGCCAGACGGTTCGGCGGAATACCCAGAAAATCAGTCATATAGCGGACAACTGATAACGCCCTGCCCTGACTGAGTTCCCAATTGTCGCGATACCGCCCATTTCCGCCAAGCGGAATATTGTCCGTGTGCCCGTCGACGCGGATCACCCAGTCGATACCATCTGGAATATCGTCAGCGATATCGCGCAAAATGCTGGCGATATTGGCGATTTCAGCACGCCCCAAATCCGACAATTCCGCGCGTCCGGGCTGGAAAAGCACCTCGGATGAAAAGACGAAACGGTCGCCTTCAATGCGAACACGATCTTGGCCCTCAAGCACTTCGCGAAGTTGGCCAAAGAAATCCGACCTAAACCGTTCAAGGTCTTGCGCCTCGACAGACAAGCGCGCCGCTTCCAAGGCAAGGCGATCTGCTTCCGCTTCTTCCAAGGCCCGTGCGCGCCGTTCTTCTGCCGCCACACGCGCAAGCGCGGTGTTCAACTGTGTGCCAAGCGCTTCGATCTGGACATTTGCGGCAACGTCTTCTTCTTCAGCGAGGTTCAGCAGGCTTTGCAGCGTACCAACCTGCTGGCGCAACTGCGTAATCTGCGCATTCAGCAATGCAACTTGACGTTGGCTTTCTGCCGACAAGGCCTGTTCGTTGGACAAAGCATCGTTCGCTGCGGCCAACAACGCCGCTTGCCGCGCGCTTTCTTCCGATTGCGACAGTGCGGCAGTCGTCTGGCTTTCCGCCTCTTCACGCGCTGCCTGAGCAGCGGCCAAGGCCGTCGCCAATTGCGCGGCAAGGTCGGATTCGGTCGCTTCAGATTGGGACTGTGATCGCGTCAGCGCATCAATCTGCGCCTGCAACGTTTGGTTCTCGGTAATAGCCTGAGCCAACTGATCCTGCAGCGTTTCCACCGCCAAGTTTCCGGTCACTTCTGCTTCGGCGGTATCCGCAAGCTGCGCTTCCACGGCTTGTTTAGCCAATAATAGCGCCGCCAATTCCGTATCGAGGTCAGCACGTGCTGCGTCTGCGGCAGCGAGCAACGTCAGCGTATCTTCCGCCTCACGCCGCTTTTCTTCCAGTGCCAGTGTCATAGCGGTGAGTTCGGTATCCGCATTCGCCAATCTTTCACGTAACGCTTCGGCGGCGGCGGCCTCCGCCAATTGTTGCGCTTCCAACGCGGTCAATTGCTGTGTTTGTTCCGCATTGTCGGCCTCCAATGACGCGATCCGACCCGCATCAATTTCCGCAGTTGTTTCCAGATCATCCACAAGCGATTGCAACGCATCGGCCTGCGCCGCAGCAAGCCGCGCCTGTTCCACCTGCGCATCAATCTCCGATCGGGCCTGTGCTAACGCAAGGTTTAACGCATCAGCCTGCGTCGCTAGTCTGTCTTGTTCTGCCTGCAGTCCTTCGATTTCTGCGATCGCCTCATCGCGTTCATCGGTCAAGTCTGCGATTGTCGCATTTGCCGTGTCCCGATCGGCCAATAGGCCTGCAACCTGCGCCTCGAACGACGTGATTTGTCCTTCGGCAGCCGTCAACGCTTCTGCCTGCGCATCACGTTCTGACAACAGTGAAATGATCTGACTGGCTTGGTCTTCAATCGCGGCATTCGCCACGCCCAGATCGGACGATAAACCAGCGCTTCTTGTTTCTTCTAACCCAAGGGCAGAAGAAAGCGCTTCCACTTCATTGGTCAGGTCGTTCAATTGGTTTTCTTGTCCGGTGATCGTTTCACGCAAAACGAATTGGATCACCATAAAGATCGTCAGAACGAACATCAGAACCAGCAACAGGCCGGTCATCGCATCCACGAAACCGGGCCAGATCGCGTTCTGGAAGCGTCCAGTAGATCGCCGCGACAACGCCATGATTATTCCGCCGGTGGACGCCCACGCGCGCCCTTAATTGTGCGAGAAAGTCCCGCGATATCCGCCCGAATGTCAGCCATCGTTTCTTGGCGACCAGCGGACATTTCTTCAAGAACCCGCAGCAATTGTACATCAATGGACCGCAGACGCATCCGGCTTTCCGCGTCCAATCCATCGACACCACCGTCTTCAAGCCGTTCGATCAGACGCTCCTGTCCTTCTGCAATACGCTGCAACAGTGCCGACTGGTCATTACCGCCCTCGCGCCCGTAGGCCAGTGTTTCGACGGCCGTCGAAAGTTTATCCAGCCTTTCGTCCATGATCGCCCGATTGGCATCGGACTGCGAAAACACGACCGCCATTGTCTCGACCTGCTCGGCAAGATGTTCCATGAAGCCGGCAAGTGCGCCGCTGCCAGACGTGTCGCCATCATCATTTGCCGACACGCTCAGACGCGTGATCGTCGACAGCCATTCTTCCAGTTCCTGATAAAAACGATTCTGACCTTGGGTCGCGAAAAGTTCCAACAGGCCCACGATCAACGATCCAGCCAGTCCCAACAAAGACGACGAAAACGCGGTTCCCATACCGCCGAGCTGGCTTTCCAGTCCGGCCTGCAATCGCCCAAAAATGTCCGCACCACTTTGGCCCTCTTCTGGCGACAGGGACCGGATCGTTTCGACCAATGCAGGAACAGTTGTCGCAAGCCCGTAAAACGTCCCCAAAAGACCAAGAAAAATCAGGGTATTACCAATATATCGAGTAATTTCGCGAACTTCATCAATCCGTTGCCCGACCGACTCCAAAATGGATCGCCCAGAAGATGACGACAATTGCGTGCGCGCACCGCGTGACCGCAAAAGTGTCGCCAGTGGTGCAAGCAATGAAGGGGCGGTGGTCAGATGATGGCCCGCGCGTTCCGCAGCAAATCCTTCAATCCATTGCACCGAATACATCAACTGGATGACTTGCCGGAAACACAGCACCACACCAATCACGAAAACCGCAAAGATTGCGCCATTCAGAACGGGGTTCGACCAATAGATGGCAAGCAATGGTCCGCGGCCGACGTAAAATCCAGCCCCGACGAGGCCAAGCACGATAAGCATAATTGTGATCTGCCCAACCGGTTGCGAAAACTGCGGTGTGGGTTTGCGTTCAGTCATATCTGACACGGGCGTGTGGCCTCTACTGCTCTATATTTTGTGGGGCAGCATAGTCGGATACATACGGAAACCAAACGATTTTATGCAGTTTCCGCGATCTGTCTGACCCGTGTGACAAGCCAATCCATATCGCTATCCGGAATTTTCAGTTCGGCGAGCAGATCGGCAGTGTTGTAAAGGTATTCGGTGTTCGGACCACGACCACCAACCGCTTTCGCGATAATCTGCGCCTGCTTCTCAAGATCGAACTGACAATACTGGACATGGCCGGGGTTAATGACGTAGGCCAATGCTTCGATTTCGCGCCCATCATCTGCATGTAATGTCACATGTTTTTCCAGATAAGCCGAGGATACAAGTTCCCTTTCGCGCAGATATGCCAGCACGTCGTCCGCATGTTCATCATCAACGCGCAGCGCCAATCCCGTACATGTGGCGTCCGCTTCGTCCAACGCCAAAACCAGCCCTGGATCATCGTCGGTCCCGCGATGATGTATCGACAACATACAAAAAGAACGATGGTAGCCCTTCAACGTGGCACGTACTTTTTCCGCCGGTTCAAATCCCGGGTTCCACAACAGTGACCCGTACCCAAATACCCAAAACGCCATGTTGCTGGTCCTTCTACTTGCGCGCCTGTAAACACTGCTTGGGCGAGTATTGAAAGGGCCGTTGATGAAGCGTTTGACTTACTTTGTGGCAATCATTGCACTTATCTACAGTGGGTATTGGGCTGCCGGGGCCTTCGCTTTGAAAAATGGGATGCAATCGCAACTGACGCAGATGACCGATGAAGGTTGGGTCGTCGCATATGACACGCTGAACACAAAAGGGTTTCCGTCCCGTTTTGATACAACTGTGACCGACCTGAACGTGACGACGCCGGACCAATCGACCAGCTATGCCGCATCAATGTTGCAAGTCCTCGCCCTGTCTTATCGCCCGAATAACGCGATCATTGCATTTCCACCGGAACAATCGCTCACCGTGGATGGCCTCCCAATCCTCATCGAAAGCGCCGGATTACGGGCAAGCGTAAGTGCCAATGCGAACACGTCATTGTCGCTTGACCAAGTCTCAGCCGAGGCTCAATCGCTATCATTCTCACTAGGCCAAGGTCAGCTTTCAGCCCTTTCGGACCTTCTTGTCGCAGCCCGAGAAAGTAGCGCTGCGCCATATACTTATGATGCGTACTTCACAGCAACTGACGTCGTCTGGCCGTCCTTGATATTGGGACAGCTGCCTATTGAAGGTGGTTTGCCTCAGACCATTTCAAACGTCACATTTGATGCAAGCATCGCGCTTGATCGTGCTTTGGACCGCCACACGTTGCCGGTTTGGCAAAGCGATCCTGGCCAATTGCGCGGCATGAACCTGCGCGCGTTTTCTATAAACTGGGGGCCGTTCGAAATTTCAGGCAACGGCAGCTTTACGGTAGACGAAACGGGCACGCCTGACGGGACGATTACATTAACTTTGAACGATTGGCAGGGTTTGCTGGACGTGGTGCAATCAACTGGCATGTTGCCCGCGAAGTATCAATTTATGGCGCAATCCATGGGACAGACCCTGTCGCAAGGCGAGAAAACGATGGTTCTGCCGATCACCGTGCAGAACGGAAACCTGTCCGTGGGGCCGCTGCCATTGGGACCATCGCCAAAGTTCTAGTCGCTTCCGAACAGCCCGCTTAACGCCCGCCTTCCCAACGCTGTGACAGATGGTTTCGACGTCGCATGAAACGGCAACGGGCGGCAAACCTCCATCGCAGCGACGCCAACACGCGCTGTCAGCGCGCCATTGATCACACCCTCACCGAACCGTCGCGAAACCTTGGACAGAACACCGCCGCCCGCGATAGATCCAATCATGTCGTCGCCAATTGCGACGGCACCTGTTGCGACCAGATGCGTGAAAACAGTGCGCGTCAACCGCCAGCTACCGATCGTACCGGACCTGCCGCCATAGATCTCTGCGATGCGACGGATCATGCGTAGATTTGCCGTCAATGCTGTGAAAACGTCAGCCAAGGCCAGTGGAACAAGGGCAGTCACTGTCGCGACCTGACGGGCTGCAGCTTCGATTTCGCGGGTTGCGCGGGCATCCAGCGGATCAAGAACTGTCTTCTCTGCCAATCCAAGCAGCCCGTCTGCATCCAACATATCGTGTTGTTGTTCGGCCAATTGTTCGCGCCCCCATGCGGTATCATCGCGCCTCGCATAAAGGCGATTTAATTGGGTCACGGCATTGCGCGCCTCGGCCAGATCGTTGGTGGTCATCGCGCGAGCCGCAGATTTGTGAATACCATCAAGACGTTGCAAACGGCTGAACGCGGCGAGTTCTCTGATCGCCATTCCTAAAAGGACCAGCACAAATCCCGCGATCAGCGCCGTTGCAATGCCACCTAAGATCGGCGAACGCGCAATCAAACCAGTGACGTAGTCCCATGCAGCAAGTGAAACGACAAACCCCAGCAATGCCAAAAGAAATGACCAAAACCATTTTGCAAAGGGCGACGGGCGGCGCGTAGCAAGTGCCGCGACTTGCTGCATCGCGGCCCCATCGGCGGCATTCGGCAGATCAATGACAAGCACAGCATCCGCTGGGTTAGTTGCGTTCTTGCTATCGAGATCAATCAAGACTGGACCGCGATTCTTTATGCTGCTCATGGTCAATCCTTTGTCCACGTCATGAAGGCGTCTGGCAATTTTTCTTCATTGCCCTGTCCGTCCGTCAGGTCGGAAATGTGAAATTTGTTCGCCTCGTAAAACGCAATCGCGTTCTTGCTGGCTTGAAAAGTCCAAAGCGTAAGTTGTTCGCGATCCTGTTTCACGGCATCCAACAACGCTGTCCCCCACCCTTTTCGCCGCAATTCGGGTGCCAAATACAACGCGTCGATGCTATCTGCCTGTCGCGCCAGAAATCCGAAACCATCTTGACTGTCTGCAACCCAAACTTCGCGCGTGTTGATTAGTTTTTGGCAGAAAGCAAAATCTTCAGCACGCGTATGGATCCGCGGCATCCAAGGAGTCGCATCGATCCAGCCGCTCAACACCTCAGCCATCACCGCCGCATCCGAAATATCGGCGGGCCTGATCATAGACGATCCCCGAACAAGAATTCTGCGGCCCGATCAAGACGAATATGCGGCGGCCCATCCCCTGGACGCAATGTCAGCGGGGCCGGTGCAAAATTCATCACTTGATAGTCCGCATCAAGCCAAGCCTGCGCCCCCTCTTCCGCAGGGGCCAACAGATGTGACGGGTCTGATGGCAAATCACCGGGGTAAAACGCCGCCTGTTTTCCAGATCCCAACAATTGCCCCTGAACCACGTTCAAAGGGCCATCGCGATGTTCTACCGTTTGTTCAACCGTCGTACGCAAGGACGCAATTGACATGGCAGCTGTTTGCGCACCCGCAAATCTTGCTTTGTCTCGCGCTTCGCGCAGCAATGCCTCTGTGATCGCGGTCAATTGAGGATGCTGAGTGTGATGCAGATGATCTGCTTTGGTCGCCGCGAATAGTATTTTTTCAACCTGACGTCCCTGAAAGATACGCGTGAGGAAGGCATTTCGTCCAGGACGGAACGCCCCTAAAATGTCCGCCATCGCCTGTTTTAGGTCAGCAACGGCAGGTGGACCAGCGTGGATTGCACCTAAAACATCAATCAAGACGACCTGTCGGTCAATCTTTGAAAAATGGTCCCGAAAGAACGGTTTAACGATATTGCGTTTGTAACTTTCGAATCTGCGTTCCAATTCACGCCCCAGTGACCCTCGCGACCAACTCCCAGTCGGTAATGGCGCAAAAGTCAGCACGGGCGACCCAGCAAGGTCACCGGGCAGCAGAAAACGACCGGGTGTACAGTCAGAAAAACCCGCCTCGCGCGATGCATTCAGATGCGCCGTATATGATGTGGCCAACGCCTGTGCCTGCGTCTCGTCCAGCTTTGCCGTGGCATCAATCGCGCCTAGCGTTTCCAAAAATTCATCGCCGCCCGGTCGTCCAGCCGCACGTGCGATTGCCCCCTTCGACCATTCCGCAAAACTGATATCCAGCAATCCCAGATCAAGCAGCCATTCACCCGGATAATCAACGATATCAAGATGAACGGTTCGCGGCCCCGACAGACCCGACAACAATCCCGTTGGCTGGACGCGCAAAGATAGGCGCAGTTCGGAAATATGTCGTGTTCCATCAGGCCAACTCGGGGTCGGAGACGTCAAGCGTCGCAGGTGATCTTCGAATTCGAAACGCGGTAACGTATCGTCCGGTTGCGGTTGCAAATAAGCCGTGCGGATCGCCCCGTCCGCCGCCGCACGCATTTGCGGCATTCGCCCCCGATCCATCAGGTTTGCCACCAGCGACGTAATAAACACGGTTTTGCCAGCGCGACTTAGTCCGGTTACGCCAAGGCGGATGACCGGTTCAGAAAAAGGGGCGGTTAAGGTGTCCGTTACCAAATCGACGCTGCGCGTGATCTGGTCTGCAATTGCGGCAAGTACCAATTTCGTCCCCTTTTGGCGTGTCTTACCCCATAGATAAGGGCAGCGCGTTGTCTTGGGTAGGGATTGATTTCATCCGTTGCTCCCCCTAATCGGTCGCTATGGGTCGTTTTGCTTTAAAAATCGAATATGATGGTGCGCCATTCGCAGGATGGCAGCGGCAAGCGGATCAACCGTCCGTGCAAAGCGCGATTGAAACCGCATTGGCCAAACTGGAACCGGGTGCGCATACGATCGCAGCCGCGGGTCGCACAGACGCGGGCGTGCACGGTTGGGGGCAAGTTGCCCATTGCGATCTGCAAAAAGACTGGGATCCGTTCCGCCTGTCAGAAGCGCTTAATTACCATCTCAAGCCGGATCCCGTTGCGATCGTTGCATGTGCCCGCGTTGACGATGCGTTTCACGCTCGTTTTTCTGCCGTGGCCCGCCATTACATCTTTCGCATCATGGCCCGCAGGGCGCCGCTGACATTTGGCCATGGGCAATTCTGGCGGGTTAATCATGACCTTGACCTTGATGCGATGCAGGCAGGTGCCGCAGCTTTGCTTGGTGAACATGATTTCACGACTTTCCGGTCAACGATGTGCCAGGCGGCAAGTCCGGTTAAGACTCTAGACCGTCTTGACGTCGCGCGCATCGTGCAACCCGAAGGCATCGAGTACCGCTTTGACGTCCGCGCCCGATCATTTCTGCATAACCAAGTGCGCAGTTTTGTCGGGACCCTTGAACGTGTTGGAACGGGCGCTTGGGTTCCGGAAGATGTGGCCAAAGCGCTTGCTGCAAAAGACCGGTCGGCTTGCGGCCCCGTCTGCCCACCACAGGGCCTTTATTTGGCCCATGTGGTTTATCCGGATGACCCGTTCGCGAATTAACCGCAAAAGTGATCGAAAACAGCGCAAGTTATCGCCAGAATATCAAAACACGCATTTTCCCGCGCGACGCTACAGTCTAATGTTCAAGGAACTAATCGACGCCCAAAGGGCTGTTCGACGAACTATTGGGGCGGCTATGAGATTTTCCTTCGCAACGGCAACAGGTCTTCTGGGCCTCTTCGCGCTTCCTGCGGTGGCGCAGGACATCACATTCGACGCAGGTGATGCAAGCGACACACTCAGAGGCGAATTGCGGTCCGCGTCGTTGGTTCTGGCTTTAAAAGGCGAAGAAACCACGCAAGCGCAAGACCTCGTTGCCGCCGCGCGCGCCGACTACCGACGCATCCTGACGGCGCTTTATTCTGCGGGATATTATGGCGGCGAAATCGGCATTCTGGTTAACGGACGCGAAGCGGCTGGCATTCCCGCACTTGATGCCCCACAAACGATCAATTCCATCGCAATTTCCGTCACCCCAGGTCCGAAGTTTCAATTCGGGGAAGCCGTTGTAGGCCCAGCACCGTCCACCGCTGTTCTGCCCGCGGGATTTGCCACCGGATCAGGTGCCAGCACCGACGTGATCCGAAGCGCCGTCAGCGCTGTTGTAACAGCTTGGCAAGACGCAGGTTATGCCAAAGCAGGCGCTGATGGTCAGCGGATCACAGCACGCCACCGCGACGAAACGTTGGATGTGAATGTGACCATCGCAACTGGACCGCAATTGACCTTTGGCGATCTAATTGTCAGCGGGAATACCGCTGTGCGAACAGATCGTATTGTCGCAATCGCCGGCCTGCCGACGGGATCGGTGTATTCACCCGACGACCTGACAAAGGCGGAACGGCGACTGCGCGACACCGGTGCCTTCGATAGTGTTGCCTTGGTCGAAGCTGAAAACATCGCAGCCGGTGATGTGTTGCCGATCACCGCCCAAGTCGCAGAGGCCAAGCCACGGCGTTTTGGCTTTGGCGTTGAACTGTCGTCAATCGAAGGGCTGGGAACGTCGGCCTATTGGCTTCACCGGAACTATTTCGGCGGCGCGGAACAGTTTCGCGTGGGCGCTGATGTATCCGGCATTGGCGGCGAAACGGGGGGCGTCGATTACAGGCTGAATGCAAGTTTGAAACGTCCAGCGGTTTACGGCCCCGATACAGACTTTCTGATTTCTGCTGAAATCAGCCGCGAAGACGAACCCGATTACATTCTGGATCAAGCCGCTGTGGAAGCCACGCTGACCCGATTGACCCGCGAAGATCTTGAGATATCGGGCGGTTTCGGGCTGATCACAGCCCGCGAAGAAACAGAAGCGGGTGTGCGCGAATTTACGTTGCTGACAGCGCCGTTAGGCGCGACGCTTGATCGCCGTGACGATGCAACAAACGCCAACAACGGTTACTACATCGACATTGATGCGACCCCGTTTCTTAGCATCGATGGCGCGGACAATGGCGCACGGCTTTTTGCTGACACACGTGGATATCGCAGCTTTGGCGAAGAAGATCGGTTCACATTGGCCGCCCGCAGCCAAATTGGCTCCGTACTAGGCGCCGATGCGGAAGATGCGCCTGCAGACTTCCTGTTCTTTTCTGGCGGCGGCGGCACCGTGCGCGGACAACCGTACAACGTACTTGGGATCGACACTGTGATTGATGGTGAAACTGTCGGTCGCGGTGGATTGTCCTTTGCTGGCGCACAATTGGAAGCCCGCTACGGTGTCACGGGTACCATTGGCGTTGTTGGCTTTTATGACGTGGGATTTGTTGGCGAAACCTCTGATCCATTCGGTGACGGGGGTTGGCACGCGGGTGCGGGTCTTGGCATCAGATACGACACCGGCATCGGCCCGATCCGGTTGGATATTGCCACCCCCACAACCGGCGGTAACGCAGGCGAACGCGTAGAAGTTTATATCGGCATTGGACAATCATTTTGAGATACCTTCTGATCACATGTGCGCTTGTCACAACCCCTGCCCCGATCATCGCCCAGACCACGCAGGAAGACGAAGATAAAAGTTACCTGACCACGTTGATTGAAGACAACTTGTCCGGGGTCAGCCGTAGCGTAAATATCTCAGGTTTTCGCGGTGCGCTCAGTTCAGAAGCTACGATTGATCGATTAACGATTTCGGACGAAGACGGCGTCTGGCTCACCCTTGAGGACGTTGTTCTGGATTGGAACCGGTCCGCGTTGCTGCGTGGCCGTATCGAGGTCGAACAACTAAGCGCGGTCAAAATTATCGTGGCACGCGCCCCGATATCCGAGACGACAACTCCGTCAGCGGAATCGCAACCCTTCGCCTTGCCCGAACTTCCCGTCAGTATCGAACTTGGCACCCTACAGATCGACCGGATCGAGCTGGGCGAAAGTTTTCTTGGCGAACCGGTTAACATCAGCCTCACAGGAAGTGCGACGCTTGAAGGTGGTGAAGGCACGGCCAACGTCACCGCCATCCGCCTTGATGAAACTGATGGGCGCTTTGTCATCGACGGAAGCTACAGCAACGAAACAACGATTCTCGATCTTACCCTCGACGTAAGCGAAGCCGCAGGTGGCATTGCGGCCAAACAACTTGATATTCCGGATCAACCGGCACTTGCGCTGACCGTCGCGGGCGACGGTCCCCTTGACAGTTTTGCTGCAGATATCGCACTAGCGACCGATGGCGTGGACCGGATTGCGGGCCAATTCGCGCTCGAGACAATCGACGACAATCAAGCGTTTCAACTGAACATCGGCGGCGATCTGACACCGTTGCTGGAAGGCGATTACCATGACTTCTTCGGCGACGATGTCGATCTTGTCGCTGCAGGTCGCCAGTTACCCGACGGGCGGTTTGATCTCAGCGATCTTGATCTCACAGCCCAACGATTGCAGTTGACTGGTGGTGCATTGATCGGTGCCGAAGGCTGGCCTGAACGTTTAAACCTAAGGGGGCAGATCAACGACCCGACAGGCGATGTTGTTCTGTTGCCGCTTGCTGGTCCGAAGACATTTGTCGACGACGTGTCGCTGAATGTGCAATACGATCAAGCGGTTTCCGACGATTGGACGGCGTCCTTCGTCATCAATGGCTACGATCGCCCTGGATTGTATATTTCGGAAATTGACCTATCCGGCGGCGGCATTTTGCAGGCTGGTGAAGGGGCTGACCAAACGGGTCGCGTCACGGCCGATTTCACATATGCGGCCAGCGGCTTAGAATTGGATGATCCCGGCACGGCGCAGGCCTTTGGCGACGCGGTCACGGGCACGATCTTGGCAAACAAGGTCGAGGACGAACCGTTCATTATCGAAGAACTCACCCTTCGCGGTCCTGGGTTGGAAGCCGACGCAAACGCGCAGATCGGCACATCAAGCGAAGCCATTCGTATCACCGCCACATCAGCGTTGCGCGTGTCCGCTTTGGGGCGATTTTCGACACTTGCGGGACGCGATCTCGGCGGTGCTGCTAACGTCGATATCAACGCGGACGTCGATTTGCTGAACGACCTTTACGACATCACTGCTGCAGGCACCACGACCGACCTCGCCGTTGACGTGCCACAGGCCGATCCGCTGCTGGCTGGTGACGGCGATATTTCCGTCGCCTTTGTACGGGACCCAGACGGTACGCGATTGGAAACCTTCGAAATCACAACCGCCGCGGCGCAGATTACGGCGGATGCTGATCTGACCTCTGACGGGAGCGACGCGCGTTTCCAAGCCCAAATAGCAGACATCAGCTTGGTCGAACCAAGCCTTTCAGGGCCGGTCACGCTTGGCGGTACGGTGTCCCAAGACGCTGAAAAGGTTGTGACCTTTGATATCACCGGCGACGGTCCAGATGTCACCTTGCAGGCGAAAGGCAACGCACAACCTCTCGAAACGGGATACAACGTACTCGCAAATGTCGCGGCAGATATCGCTGACTTGGACACCTATGCTGCGCTGGCAGGCCGCCCGTTGGACGGGGCGATAGACGCCCAGCTGTCCGGTGTTCTGTTGACCGAAGGGCTGCGGTTCAATGGCGAATTGTCGGCAACAACAAACGATCTGGTCATTGGTATCGACCAATTTGATCCCCTGCTTGCTGGTCGCGGCACCGTTTCGGTCGGATTGGAACGCAACACAGAAACGCAATACCGCGCCCGCGATCTTGTTTTGCGCATGCCGCAGATCACGCTGGATGCGGATGCGACCGTGGATACCCAAGGCCCGCTCGACGCGGATTTCAACCTGCGGATTGCCGACGTGGGGCTTGTTGTACCTGAAATATCAGGGCCACTGACGGCGATCGGGACAGCTTCACGCGACACCGACGGGGTGGCAATTGTTGATGCGTCCGCCACGGCACCTGGCGTAAATTTGACGGCCGATGTTGCGATTGCGCCCGAAACGAACGCAATCTCCGGCAATATCCAAGCGCGGGTGAATGACCTCAGCGATTACCGTTCGTTGATCGGTCAGCCGGTCAGCGGCGGGGTAACGGCGGACATTTCAGGGCGGCTATTGCCCGATCTTTCCGAACTTGATGTAACGCTCGACGTGGCAACGCGCGACTTGCAGACCGGCGTCACCCAAGTTGACCCATTGCTGACGGGCGAAGGTCGTGTTCAAGGCATTGCACGGCGCGATACGGTGGGAATCACCATCCCTGCCCTGCAAGCCAGCACCCCGCATTTCGATCTGAGCGCAACATTGTCACAGCTCGAACAAGGCGGAACGGGCACTTTTGATCTTAACCTGCAGGACATCGGTCTTGTCGCAGACGGCATCAACGGACCAGCCACAGCGAAGGGGCAAGCCGACCAGTCCGCGAACGGCGACTGGACCGTCGACGCGGACGTCACAGCCCCAGGTGCCGATATCAACGCGGACGTCACCATCGCAGCAGAAACCAACGAAATCAGTGGCGCGCTACAGGCCGCCATCAATGATTTGTCGGCCTATCGTCCGCTGATTGGTCAGCCTGTGTCGGGTGGAGTAAATGCGACTGTTGTCGGTTCGGTTCTGCCGGATCTCAGCGCATTTTCCGCCGACATCGACGTCGCAACCCGCGATCTTGCCATCGGCAATCCGACCGCTGACCTATTGCTGCGCGGCGCGGGGTCGCTTGATCTTACGGCCGCGCGGACCAGCAACGGCATCCGGATCAGCAACCTGGCCGCCAGTACCAACAACGTCACTGTGAACGGAAATCTGGACGCGAACGATAATGGGAACAGCACTGGGCAGTTTGACGCGCAGCTGCGTGACATTGGCATCTTTACGGATCAACTCAGCGGTCCTGTGACAGCCACCGGCACCGCTTCGGTGGCATCAAACGGGACCATTGGTTTGAACATTGATGGCACAGGTCCGGGTGGGATCACCGCACGTGCAGATGGCACTGTGGCCTCCGGTGGTGATCTGAACATCGACGTAGACGGGGTTGTGCCGTTGGCTTTGGCAAACGAGGCTATCGCTCCGCGTAGCGTCAATGGGACTGCGACGCTTGACCTATCCATCAACGGGCCTGCATCGCTTGAAGCCGTGTCAGGTCGCGTTTCAATCAACGACGCAAGGCTGTCCGCGCCGACATTCGCACAAGCCCTTGAAGATATTTCCGGCAACATCGGCCTATCCAACGGGACAGCCCAGCTTTCTATCACTGGCAACGTGCCAACAGGCGGCAACATCGCAGTGTCCGGACCAATCGGACTGACGGGCAGCATGCAAGCAGATGTCACCGCAAATTTGAACGACGTGGTCGTCAGCGATCCCGAACTTTATGAAACCAGCATAGATGGCCAAGTTGCGATCCGCGGCCCGCTCAGCGGTGGTGCGAACATCGCCGGTACACTGACGCTTGGTCAGACAGATGTGCAGGTACCATCGTCGGGCGTTGGATCACTTGGCGACCTGCCGGATGTGGTTCACATCGGGCAAAACGGTCGCGTGCAACGCACGTTGGACAAAGCGGGCGTGACACTGCCAGAAGAAACCACGCAGTCCGAAACCTCCGGCACCGCCTTCCCGCTGGATATTACAGTAAACGCGCCATCGCGTATCTTTATCCGTGGTCGTGGTCTTGATGCGGAATTGGGCGGCAGCCTCACGCTTGGCGGAACGACCGCGAACATCGTGCCTGTGGGCCAATTTTCATTGATACGCGGTCGGTTGGACATTCTGCAGCAGCGGTTCGAACTGGCAGAAGGTGTCGCGTCATTGCAAGGTGACTTTTCGCCCTATATCCGTCTTGTCGCAGAAACAGAGGCGCAGACTGGCACGCAAATCAGGATCATCGTTGAAGGTCCGGCTGACGCCCCCGAAGTCAGCTTTGAATCGACCCCGCAATTGCCGCAGGACGAAGTCCTTTCGCAGCTAATCTTTGGCCGCAACCTGTCCGAAATCAGCCCCTTACAGGCCGTTCAATTGGCGGCTGCGGTCGGTACATTGGCAGGACGCGGCGGCGGCGGTTTGATCGACGGGTTCCGGCAGGAACTGGGTCTGGATGACTTTGATGTAACGACCGATGAAGACGGCAACGCCGCGGTGCGCGCGGGCGCATATCTGTCCGAGAACGTCTATACAGACGTGACGATCAATTCCGAAGGCGAGACCGAGATTAACCTGAACCTCGATATCACCGACGAAATCACCGCCAAAGGTACGGTCGATGCGGACGGTGAGACAAGTATCGGGATTTTCTTTGAGCGTGACTACTAAATACAAACGTATCGCCCGCCGCAGGCAATAGGTGCCTCCGGCGGGGATATTGAGGGCCAAAAGAATGGAGGCATCAGCCTGCCGACAACACCTGTAGCGGTTCGTGGAACGGGCACGCGACTTCGTGGCCCTGTCCCAATTGCTGCATCACAGGGCGATCACCTGCGCAGGACGCCTGTACCTTTGGGCAGCGCGTGCGGAACACACAGCCCGATGGCGGTGCAAGTGGCGATGGCAATTCACCATCAAGGATCGGACGCACACGCGCCTTTTCCAGCACGGGATCAGGGATCGGCACGGATGAAATCAAGGCTTGGCTATACGGATGTTCCGGCGCTGTCGTCAGCGTAACTGCATCCGCCTTTTCCATCTGCCGTCCAAGATACATCACGATGATATCGTCCGAGATATGTTTCACCACAGACAGATCGTGCGCGATGAAAATCATCGACAGGTTCAGGTCTTTTTGCAGTTCCATCAACAGGTTGACCACCTGCGCCTGCACGGACACATCCAACGCGGACACAGGTTCGTCGCAAATCACCAACTTGGGTTTCAGGATCAATGCACGCGCAATCCCGATCCGCTGGCATTGCCCGCCAGAAAATTCGTGCGGGTAACGATTGATCAGGTTCGGCAGTAGCCCGACCCGTTCCATCAATTCGCGCACGCGGGCTTTGACCTCTGCACGCGGCGTAGACGGTTCGTGGGTGATCAGCGGCTCTGCGATGATTTCACCGACGGTCATGCGCGGATTCAACGCGGCCAATGGGTCTTGAAAAATCATCTGCACGTCGCGGCGGTGAACGCGGCGTTGCCGTGTGTCCATATTTGCCAGATCAGCGCCTTCGAAATTGATTTGGCCACCAGTGCTGGGCACGGTTCCGACGATCGCGCGCGCAAGCGTCGACTTACCTGACCCGCTTTCGCCCACAACGCCAAGGCATTGGCCAGGTTGCAGATCAAACGACATCTCTGACACCGCATGCAATTTCAGCGGCGGAGTCCAAGGCCACGATCCGGGTCTGCGCACGTCAAATGTTACAGATAGGTCTTTAACCGATAAGATTGGGCCAGTCATGACATCACCTCTTCAGCAGGAAGGTGGCAGGCGCGGCGGCAATCACCGAAGACTTCCAACGGCGGGCGTCTCGATGGGCAATGGTCCATAACCACCGAACAGCGCGGCGAAAAAGGACAGCCCACAGGCAGGCGCGACATGTCGGGCGGTTCACCAGCAATTGTTTGCAATGCCGCATCAGCGCGGTCGAGCCGTGGCACGGCCTGCAACAAACCTTTGGTGTAAGGATGGGTCGGAGATTTGAACAACACGCCAGTTTCTGCCTCTTCCATCACCTGACCGCCGTACATCACAAGCGTCCGGTCGCAGAAACCAGCAACAACGCCAAGGTCATGCGTAATCAGAATAATTGCCGTGCCAAAATCATCGCGAATATCATCAAACAATTGCATGATTTGCGCCTGCACCGTCACATCAAGTGCGGTAGTCGGTTCATCCGCGATCAGCAGTTTCGGCTGACAGAGCAGCGACATCGCGATCATGATACGTTGCCGCATGCCACCGGAAAATTCGTGCGGATACATAGTGATCCGGTTCTTTGCATCGGGAATTTTCACGGCATCAAGCATCTTGGCCGCCTCGGCGACCGCCGCGCGTTTTGACATGCCTTTGTGGATTTGCAGGACTTCGGCCATCTGATCCGAAATCCGCAAATACGGGTTCAGTGATGTCATCGGGTCTTGGAAAATCATTGCGATGTCTTGACTGCGGATCTTGTTCAGTTCCCGCCGTTTCATCGTGAGCAGGTCTTTTCCGTCAAACATCGCGCGGCCAGTCGCCCGCCCGTTTTGCGCCAGAATACCCATCGTGGCAAAGGCGGTCTGTGATTTACCCGATCCGCTTTCCCCCACAATCGCAAGGGTTTCACCTGCGTCGATCCCAAAGCTGACACCGTTCACAGCGTTGACTTCGCCATCTGCGGTTTTGAACGTGACCTTCAGGTCTTCGATATCCAGAAGTGCCATATCAGCGGTCCTTAGGGTCGAGTGCGTCACGCAGGCCATCGCCTACAAAGAAGAACGCAAAGATGGTCAGCACAAAGGCGATCAGTGGAAACTGCAATTGCCAGATTGTGCCGTTAAACATGTTGGACGCGCCTTCAGACAGCAGCGCACCGAGCGATGTATTCGGTTCTTGAACGCCGAGGCCAAGGAAGCTGATGAAGCTCTCAAAAATGATCAGCTGCGGCACCAACAGCGTGGCATAGACCGCGACGATCCCTAAAAGGTTGGGCACGATATGACGCAAGATGATCTTCGCCGGATGCACACCGATTGCATGTGCGACCTCTACGAATTCTTTGTTCTTGATCGTCAGCGTTTGGCCCCGTGCAATTCGCGCCATGTCGAGCCATGAAATTAGGCCGATCCCGAGGAACAACATGAACATTGATCGACCGAAAATCACCAACATCAAGATCAGAACAAACATGAACGGGATCGACATCAGTACGTCCACCGTCCGCATCATGATCCCGTCAACACGACCGCCAAAATAGCCAGCGGTCGCGCCGTACAAAGTACCAACAATCACCGCCACAGCCGCACCTACGATGCCAACCATAATCGAAATCGCAGTCCCCTGCACAACACGCGCATACAGATCACGGCCCGACGCATCTGTGCCGAAGAAATGGCCGGTCTCCAGCGACGGCACACCTTTGTAGGCGTTGGCCCCCATCAGGGAAAAGTCGACAACGTCGCGCTCGTATTCGGTCAACAGCCCGCCGAATAGGGCAAAGGCCATAACGAAGACCAACAGGACCAGGCCAAACACGGCCGCTTTATTACGGAAGAACCGCGTGCGGGCATCGGCCCAAAGCGACCGACCTTGGATTTCGGCCAGTTGCATGGAGTCGCCAACAGCTTCGACATCTTTTGCTTGTGGTAACATCGCCCTGCCCCCTTAGTACCGGATTTTCGGGTCGATCCATGCGTAAAGCACATCGACCAGAAGGTTGAACAGGATAGTCAAAGACCCCACCAAAATGGTGATCCCCATGATCACGGAATAGTCGCGGTTAAACGCGGAATCGACAAAGAAGCGACCAATGCCACCTGTCGAGAAAAAGATATCAATCACAACCGACCCCGTAATCATCCCCACAAACGTTGGCCCGAGGTAGGACAACACTGGCAAGATCGCAGGCTTCAACGCATGACGGAAAATGACGCGTGCGGGTGACAGACCCTTTGCCTGTGCCGTGCGAATAAAGTTCGTGTTCAGAACTTCCAACATCGACGACCGCGTGATCCGCGCAATGGAAGCCATGTACGACGTGGATAGCGCGATCACGGGCATGATCAGGTTTTCCCACTGCCCTCCGTTCCAGCCACCACCTGGCAACCAGCCAAGCCACAGGGTGAAGACCAACACAAGGATCGGGGCCATAACGAAGTTAGGCAGCACCTGCGCACCGATGGTAAACCCAACGGCCAGATAATCCAGCCACGAATTCTGTTTGATCGCAGCAGCAGCGCCGACCGAGACACCAACAATAGCCGCCACAAGGAACGACCAAGCACCGTAGGTCAACGTCACAGGAAAGCCTTGTGAAATGATGTCGTTCACACTGCGGTCTTTGTACTGGAACGACGGGCCGAAATCGAATTGGGTCACGACACCGACCACGTAATTCACGATCTGCTTCCAGAACGGCTGATCAAGTCCGTATTTGGCTTCGATGTTCGCCAAAACAGCAGGCGGCAAAGGGCGTTCGGAATTGAAAGGGCCGCCGGGGGCTGCGTACATCAGCACAAACGACAGGACCACTAGGATCAACAACGTCGGTATGGCGACGGCAAGGCGTCGGGCGATAAAGCTTAACATGTCATGGGTGTCCGCATTGCAAAGTGCGTAAAATAGGGAACACGCCCCCGGTCTGAAACCGGAGGCGTGCCAGCAATCAAAGTTGCTTATTCAGCGATCTTATACAGATCTTTTGAGTACCAGTTCTGCTGGAAGTTTGTGAACGGCCAGCCACCAACAGCGGCGTTTTGCATGTTCACTTCAGCGTAGTGGTAGATCGGGATGATCGGCAGGTCTTCTGCGATGATCTGCTCTACTTCGGTGTAAGCCGCCTGTGGGTTATCAGACGTCTTCGCCTCTGCCATCAATTCGTCTACGCGTGGGTTTGCGTATTTCGCATCGTTGTAGCCTGAATCGGACTGCATCAGGTCAAGGAATGTGGACGCTTCGTTGTAGTCCGCACACCAACCTGCACGTGCAATCTCATAGTCTTGGTTGCCGCGTGTTTCCAAGAATGTCTGCCATTCTTGGTTTGCCAGTTCTGTTTCCACACCCAATGTCTGCTTCCACATCTGGGACACAGCAATCGCTACAGATTTGTGGCTTTCGTTGGTGTTGTAGATCAGGTTCAGATCAAGCGGATTGTCCGCGCCGTAACCAGCAGCTGTCATCAGCTCAACCGCTTTGGCGTTACGCTCTTCCTGCGTCATGCCTGCGATTGGGGTGTCTGGTGTTTCAAAGCCAGCAGTCGCCCAGTGCGTGAACGTGTAGGCAGGTTTCTGGCCGCCAGCCAGAACAGCTTCAACAATCACGTCGCGGTCGATTGCCATGGACAGCGCTTGACGTACGTTGACGTTTTTCAACGCAGGGTTCGTCGTGTCTGTCATGTTGATCGTGTAGTAGTAAGAACACGCAGACGGGACAGAAACGGCTTCGTCAGGACGTTCTGCGGACAAACGTGGGAACTGGCCTGCTGGGACGTCTGTCTGATCAAGTTCACCAGCAAGGTACCGTGTCAGCGCGATGTTTTCATCGGTGATAACCAGCTTGGTAACGGTGTCGATGATAGTGTTTTCGTTGTCCCAGTAGTTTTCGTTGCGCACGCGCACGAGTTTTTCCTGTGGAACGAATTCGGACAGCTTGTATGCGCCGTTGGACACGATGTTTTCTGGGGACGTCCAGTCAGAACCGAACTCTTCTACTGTCGCCTGGTGCACTGGGAAAGTTGTTGCGTGAACAACCATTTGCGCGAAATATGGCAGCGGCTGGGACAGGTTCACAACAAGCGTTGTGTCGTCTGGTGCAGACACACCAAGATCGGTAACTGGCTTGTCGCCTGCGATGACTTCAGCACCGTTTTCGATGGACATCAGTTCCATGTACCACGCGTATGGTGACGCCAGTTCTGGGGACGCCGCGCGCTGCCATGCGTAAACAAAATCGCCTGCAACCACTGTGTCGCCGTTCGACCACTTTGCGTTGTCGCGCAGTGTAAATGTGTATGTTTTGCCTTCGTTGGACACTTCATAACCAGTCGCGACACCCGGAATCAGGTTACCTTCGGCGTCTTGGTTCATCAGGCCTTCGAACAGGTCACGGACAACGGCAGAACCATCAACGTCTTCTGTGAGGCCCGGGTCATAAGACGGGCTTTCGTCGCCAACGCGGTATGTGAATGTCTGTTCAGTCGCCAGTGCTTCGCCCGTTTCAGGGTGCGTCGCGTGGCCGTCTGCGAATGCGGTGTTTGCTGCCAGCACAAGCGATGCCGCTGTGGTGGCTTTAAGGAACGTTGTCAGTGTCATTTGGAAGTCTCCCTAGGTGTCCGACCATTTGCTGGTCGTGCGTTTTGGTCGCCGCTGATAAAAATGCGGCGTTGATGGGGTATCTTTTGGGACGCCGTGTAAAAGTGCAAGCGACATTTTTTGATCAGCGAAGGACGTTGGGTCAGCTACAAAAATAGGCAAAAAAACGCATCAATATTTCAACCAACAACGCTTTTACGATACTTTATGATCCGAAGCCGATCATCTTATGCGCGAATCGGGGCCACGTTTTACATTGTCCGAAATTGACCTAAGTGCAGCATATGGATCAAACTGACCTTTCAATTCGCACCAAGCTACCCGACGCCCTGCGCGTCCTTCTTGAAACATACCCAAGGTCCAGCTGGGAACACGATCCTGGCTTTGACGGACTAATGCGGTTTTGGCTGGATCGGCACCTCATGTTCCGCAGAATTCTAAAACAGATGACCGATGAAGCTGAACAGATGCTCGACGACACCATGGACCCACGTGCTTATGCGGCCCACTTAGCACGCTATGGCGGCATGTTTGTGCAACAGCTTCATGGGCACCACACCATTGAAGACACGCAATATTTCCCCAAACTGATCGGCTTGGATAGTCGCGTATCAGGCGGTTTTGACATTTTGGACAAGGACCACCACGCGATTGATGGGCACCTCAACGATTTTGTGGAAGCCGCGAATGATGTTCTGAACCAACGCGACCAAAGCTTGAAGATGATCCCCGCGACTGATCGCTTTCGCAAACAACTGATCAGTCTCGAAAAACTCTTGGATCGTCACTTGATAGATGAGGAAGAACTGGTTGTGCCCGTTGTTCTGAAATACGGCGCGCCGGACATTTAACACACCCAATAAGAAAGACCCGCGCTGCAAAGCCTGCACCGCGGGTCATTCATTGGTAAATCAAGCTGGTTGAGATCAGCTCTTGTTCATCCGGTTCTCGATCAGATCATCAACAACGCTTGGATCAGCGAGCGTCGATGTATCGCCAAGCGCCCCAAAATCATCCTCGGCAATCTTACGAAGGATACGGCGCATGATTTTGCCGGACCGTGTTTTCGGCAAACCCGGCGCCCATTGGATCAGATCAGGCTTGGCGATTGGACCGATTTCCGACCGGACCCAAACCTCAAGCTCTTTGCGCAACTCTTCGGATGGTTCTTCGCCGCCCATCAAGCTGACGTAGGCGTAGATGCCCTGCCCTTTGATATCGTGCGGGAAACCAACAACTGCGGCTTCAGCTACTTTTGCGTGGGCAACCAAGGCGCTTTCGACTTCGGCTGTCCCCATGCGGTGACCAGATACGTTGATCACATCATCAACACGGCCTGTGATCCAGTAGTAGCCGTCTTCGTCCCGACGACAACCGTCACCGGTGAAGTAATAGCCTTTGTAATCCGCGAAATAGGTTTTCATGAACCGTTCATGATCACCCCAAACGGAACGCATCTGCCCCGGCCAACTGTCCTTGATGCACAGTACACCTTCGGCGGCAGTGTCGGTGATTTCTTCGCCGCCGGTCGGTTCAAGAATGACGGGTTGCACCCCAAAGAATGGCAATGTGGCCGATCCGGGTTTTGTGGCTGTCGCCCCCGGCAATGGCGTCAACAGATGACCACCCGTTTCAGTCTGCCACCACGTATCGACGATTGGAACGCTCCCCTTGCCGACGATGTTATGGTACCAATTCCATGCCTCAGGGTTGATCGGTTCACCGACGGTGCCCAGCACTTTGAGATCAGACAGGTCGTACTTTTCAACCCATTCGTTACCCTGCGCCATCAAGGCACGGATCGCGGTTGGTGCAGTGTAGAACTGGTTGACCTTGTGCTCTTCGCATACAGCCCAGAAACGGCCTGCGTCAGGATAGGTTGGCACACCTTCGAACATCAGCGTAGTCGCGCCGTTCGCCAGCGGGCCATACACGATGTAGCTGTGGCCGGTGACCCAACCCACATCCGCCGTACACCAGAACACGTCACCGTCATGGTAATCAAACGTGTATTGATGGGTCATCGACGCATACACAATGTAGCCGCCGGACGAATGAACAACACCTTTCGGCATCCCAGTGGACCCTGACGTGTAGAGAATGAACAGCGGATCTTCGGCGTTCATTTCTTCAGGCGGGCAGTCTGCGCTGACCTTTTCCTGCATCTCGTGCAACCAGTAGTCGCCTTCTTCACGCCATGCGATTTGCTGGCCAGTGCGTTTCACAACGAGGCATTTGACCGGATCAAAATCATTCAACAACGCCTGGTTCACGTTGTCCTTAAGGTTCGTGACACGGCCGCCACGCGGCGCACCGTCAGATGTAATCACAACCTTTGCATCACAGGCATTAACCCGTGCGCCCAGCGCATCGGCAGAGAAACCGGCAAACACAATCGAGTGGATCGCACCAATGCGCGCGCAAGCCAGCATCGCATAAGCAGCTTCAGGGATCATCGGCATATAAATGACCACGCGGTCGCCTTTGCCCACGCCCATCTCTTTGAGAACATTTGCGAATTTGCAGACATGACCGTGCAGGTCTTTGTAGGTGATATGCAATGCGCCATCTTTGGGATCATCAGGCTCCCAGATGATCGCAGTCTGATCACCGCGTTCCGCAAGATGCCGATCAATACAGTTCGCAGCAACGTTCAGCGTGCCGTCTTCGAACCATTTGATATCAACATCACCAAAATCAAAACGCGCATTTTTGACCTTCGTATATGGCTTCATCCAATCGATCCGCTTGCCGTGCTCCCCCCAGAACGCCGCAGGATCGGAGATGGATTGTTCATACATCGCCTCGTAAGTGGCCTGATCCGCATGCGCACGCGCAGCGGCTTCGGCGGATGGTGGATAACGATCTGACATATTGGTTCCTCCCCCCAAATTTGATAGTTGGGGGGCATCATGAGCAGAAATCGCAAAAAGCCAAGTTCGCCTAGGTCGTATATGGTCAGTTTGTGTAAATTTTCAGCGGAGCGCGAACTGATGCTGTCAATTATTTTACAACCTGCGAGGCTATCTTGTCCGCTATCGTAATATTGGGGGCCGCAGTTTGGCCCGACGGCCCGTCACCTACGTTGCGCCGCAGAACGCTGCATGCAGCCTCGCTGTGGCAACAAAATCCCGCGCAGATCATTGTGGCCTGCGGCGGCTTGGGGAAAAACGCCCCGACGGAAGCCACCGTGATGCGCGACCTATTGATCAACGCCAAAGTCCCAACCGACGTGATTCACTGCGATTATCAGTCCACATCGACCTATGAAAACCTGCGCAATGCCGCGCAAATCCTAAAACCCTTCGGAATCCGAAACATCACTATAGTGACGAACGGTTACCATGGGCCGCGGTCAAAACTGGTGGCCCGCGCGGTTGGCCTGAAACCGCAGGTCAGCGCGCCGGACATCACCGGCGCACATATGCCGAGCCACTACCGCATGGTCGCCCGCGAACTTCCGGCCATTCCGGCCTACGCAGCGCGACTGCTGTGGTGGCGGTTTCGCGATCGAAACCTTTAGAAGCCGCAGCGCAAAATCGCTTGAGCTGCCTGTGCGCGTGTCAAACCGCGTGCAGCCAAATCTTCGTCGCTCATCGCGTTCAACGCGTCCAGCTGTTCCATCCGCGAAGATTGGATCGTCGTGAAGAGCTTTACGACTGCTTGAAATGGCAAAGCCAAGAACGAACCGATCATCTCGCGGGTCGTCATCATTGTGTTCATGTTATAAGTAGACATGGAAAGCATCCTTAATTCGTTACCTTCCTCCCACCACAAAAATGGGCCCATTTGCATGGACCCACAACTCTCATTCCTGCAAGGCTGTTATGCACTTTCTGCATCGCAGCATGCGCTTCGTTGTCAAAGTGGGTTATCCATACGCACTTGATACCTGATCCGCCCTTTGACAGCCGTCCCAAAGGTGAACCTAGTCTCGCTTTTGTTCGATCCAAGGTTATCGGTCACATAGGGCATCTCAAAAACCGCATCATTGCTCGCGTTTTGCAAAGGACCGTCCGCCGCAATCGAATCAACAAAGCGGGCTTGGCCACCGAAGGGCAACAGAGGCGCCGCATCAAACTGCCAAGTCGTCGACGGCGTGGCTTGGGTGGCATCCATCGGCGCAGGATTGTAGCAAGGTTCATCCACGCCGTGAAACGTGTTGTCAGTAAAACTGACACCGCGCGCACGCCCAAAATCAAGATCATCAAATGACGTATCAACAGATTCCACACGATCAATCGCACCATTGAGCGTGCGAAACACGTTGGAAACGACAGATAACCCGTGAATGAAATGGTTCGGGCCATATGGCTTGATCACAATGAAATTGAACCAACGCGCGACGTCATTCGCCGTGAAGATATTGCCAGTGATCGTCAAACCGCCAAAGGAAAACTGGGACGCAAATTCAGGCTCTGCCTCATGTTCGTTCGTCAGTTCGATAAAGTTGTTATCGATGTAATTGCCCGTGATGATCGATTTGCTGTTTGGCAGGGTGAAAATCATCCCGCCCAACCGCACCCCGTCTGTCGTTTGATCTCCGTGGAACCAATGGTTGCCAGACACAAGGTTGCCGGATCCCGCCAAGACGCAAAAATGTTTGAACAAAGCGACGCGATTGTCCCTGATCTTCACATCATTTGCATTGGCATTGAACGCGATGGTTTTGCGGGAAGACACCGACAAAGGTTGTTCGTTTGACGTGAAATTACACCGATCAATCATCATCCCCTGACAACCGGTGCCAATCGACGTGATCCCGCGATCTTTGGGCTTGGTCATGAAACTGTCGCGTACCTGAAAAATAAGCCCCTGCGGTGCCAACATAATTCCGCTTGCGATGCCGTCACATTGGAAATCAATATCATCCAAGATCATCTGATCCAGATCGGCGAAACCCGAAAAATCCAACATGTACTTGAAACGCTTGAAGGTGAAATTCTGCGTGCCAGCGGCATCAAACAGCGGTTGGCTTAGGTTCAAGGTCTTTGCGCCAACATTGACTGAGGTCACATAAACCTCGCGCCCGACACCGGCCCCTTCAATCAAAGACCCGATAGGAATATTCGCAACATTGGTCACATTCGACAGACGTCTGGCATTGCTCGTCGCATATGTCCCTTGCGACGTGACAACCGTCGTATCCCAATTGGCCCCGGCCACGGGCTGAAACTGGCCATTTCGGATCACACGCCGCGTGGCAAAAACCGTCCGCGTTGGATCAGCCGCCTGCATGTCGACCGGTTCGCGCAACGCAATGCGCCGCCCGCCCAAATCAAGTGATTCATGATCCGAAAAGTTCAAAAGCGCCTGAAACGCTTTTTTGAACGCCAATTCCTCGCCGCCAAACGCATCCAGATACAGTTGGTAATTGAAGTCGTGTTGCAGAATAAACCGATCTGCAGGGTCTTGCCGCACTGTCCCTTCGAACTTGATGCGGCTCTGAATCGTCACGCTATCGCCCAAATAATATTGACCAGTCGACACAAGCACCGTGCGGCCATTCGCAAAACCGTCGGCGGCCTCAAACGCGGCACTATCATCCGTCAAACCATCGCCTTTTGCCCCGAAATCACGCACATCTACGACAGACATGATATCGCGCAAAAACGCACTGGTGATATCCTCGATGATCAGATCATCAACCCGGATCAGCCCGCCGTTATCCCCAGTCAGATCGATCCCGAAATGACCGTAGGCTGCACCCGGCCAGACCATATCAACGCCCGTACGTTCGCCCAGCCCGATGATCGCGGATATCTCGACGATTTCGCCAATGGTGGTCAGCGTCGTGGCAGGCCCCGTCTCGGGCAGGCCGCCAACTTTGCCACCGCCAGACGCGCCGGGATAGCCTGAAATACGCACCGTCGGAAATGGACCAGCGACGGCTTTGACACGCGCCGTCACGCGTAAATAACACCCCGGCAAGATGGGCGTTTCGCCCATATACCGCAAACGTTGGGTGCCAGCGTTTTTCACCATCTCGAGACAACCGCCAAAGTCTTGATCAGCGGATACAAAAACACCTGACCCATCCGTGGCGTAGGTATCTGACCCAGGAGTACCATCTTCAGATGACCAAACACCCAGCCCCGCCACAAAGGGAAGCGGCATCAACACCACACCGTCAGTAATCGCCTTGTTCATGGAATATCCCTCATGAGTGCGGTGTGATCCGCAAAGGAACAACCATCCGCCATTTCAGTCGGGAATAGGGATAATCTGATCAGGTAAAGGCCGCCTGACAGCACCGTAACGGCGCCATGCGCAACGCTTAGGCGGCCAAGTCGGGTGCGACCAAAGCGACACCATTGATCTGCCAGCCGTTCGGCGTTTCAATCATCGCGTATTCCAGTGTATGAATAACGCCCTCAGCGTCTTTGATCATCACACGTTGCAAGATCATGCCCTGCTCTTCGCGTAAGTCCAAAAACCGCACATCTGAATTGTCCCACACCATCGGATAGCCGCGTTCGACCATCATTCCGAAATTCTGCGGTTCGCGGAAAATGCCTTGGATCATCGGGCTGGCGTAGGAAAACGCTTCTGTCACATCGCGATCGTTAAAGGCTTGTAATTGGCTTCCAATCACATCTTCAATCGCCTCATTGGCCTGCCCAAGCGCGGTGCCCGCCCACAAAACCAGCGCCGCAACGCCCATAAAAATTCGCTTCATGATCGTTCCATCCCTCTGCTGCATCATAGCAGATACGGATGAAGTGACTGTTAGGTTTCATTTTAGTGGCGCCAAACGAAAAAAGGCGCCACAAACGTGACGCCTTTCATAACCTGAAACGCTGTCGCGATACCGCTTATTTCGACAGCGCGTCTTCGATCAGAGCAACTGTTTCATCCACGCCGTAAAGCGCGATGAACCCACCAAAACGTGGACCCTGAGACGCGCCTAGCAGCACTTCATAAAGCGCTGTGAACCAGCCGCGCAGCGGGTCAAAAGCGTGTTCTTTACCAACCGCAAACACCATCGACTGCAGTTCCTCGGCATCCAGACCGCCGTCCCATGCCTTCAGACGCGCGACGAGGTCCGTCAAAGCCGCACGTTCCTGATCCGTTGGTGCGCGATACACTTTCGTCGGTTTGACGAAGTCATTGTAGTAACGCACCGCAAAACCGGCGGCCTGATCCAGTTGCGGATTATTTTCCGGCGACGCGTCTGGCGCATAGCGCTGGATAAAGCCCCAAAGCGTTTCCTTGTCTTCCGCACCGGACACCGAAGCCAGATTCAGCAGCATCGCAAAAGGCACAACCATATCGGACGACGGCACGTTGTGGCCGTGGATGTGGAACACAGGGTTGTTCATCTTCCCCTTCTCGTCCTGATCCGGATAGGCGCGCAATTGCTGGTGGTATTCATCCACAGCCTTCGGGATCACATCAAAATGCATCCGTTTTGCGGTCTTCGGCTTTTGGTACATGAAGTACGAAAGGCTTTCGGTCGCCGCATATGTCAGCCATTCGTCGATAGTCAGGCCGTTGCCGGACGTCTTGGAAATCTTGTGACCGTCTGCATCCAAGAACAGCTCGTATGTGAAATGCTCGGGCGCACGACCGCCCAATGTGCGGCAGATGCCGTCATAGATCGGCGTGTTTGTCGCGTGGTCCTTGCCGTACATCTCAAAATCAACGTCCAACGCAGCCCAGCGCGCGCCAAAATCAGGCTTCCACTGCAATTTGCAGTTTCCGCCCGTCACAGGGATCGTCACGTCCGTGCCGTCCTCATCCTCAAACGTGATCATGCCGTCTTTGGTCACTTCCTTCATCGGCACGTACAAAACCCGGCCAGAAGTCGGGGAAATCGGCAGGAAAATCGAATAGGTCTCGCGACGTTCTTCGCGCAATGACTTGAGCATGATCTTCATAATATCGTCGTAGCGATCAGCAGAGCGCAGCAAAATCTCGTCCATCTTGCCCGACCCGTAGTATTCGGTCGATGACGCGAATTCATATTCAAACCCGAAGGTATCCAAGAACGAATTCAGCTTCGCGTTCATATGATCGCCAAAACTGGCATGCGTGCCAAACGGATCAGGCACTTTCGTCAGCGGCATCTGCATGTATGGCACCAGCGCGTCAGGGTCCGGCACATTGCCAGGCACCTTACGCATCCCGTCCATATCGTCTGAGAAACACAGCAGTTTGGTTGGGATATCCGACAGCACCTCGAAGGCGCGCCGCACAGTTGTTGTGCGCGACACTTCGCCGAAGGTGCCGATATGCGGCAAACCAGATGGGCCATAGCCGGTTTCGAAAAGAACATAGCCCTTCTCGGGATCCTTCTTTTCATACCGTTTGAGCAGCTTACGGGCCTCTTCAAAGGGCCAAGCCTTGGAAGTCATCGCAGCATCACGCAAATTGGTCATATCGGTCTCTCATCTCAGAATCCCTGCCAGAATTGACAGCAATGGCGCACTCCCTATTGCGCGGGACGGGTGGCGTCAATAAATCGTAAGGGTGAAGCAAAAGGATTAACCTATGATCGAAGACGCCCCACTGACGGCCCAAGACGCACTTGTCGCCTTAATGATAGCGGTCTCAGCATCTGACGAAGATATTCGGACGTCAGAACTGGTGAAAATGACGACTTCAATCAATCACTTGCCGGTTTTCGCGGGCTACGACACCGAACGTACGCCGCGCACATCGAAAATGGTGTTCGATCTGCTCGAACAAGAAGACGGGCTTGAGGCACTATTCGGCCTGATCCGCGATGCCCTGCCGGAACGTTTGTTTGAAACCGCATACGCACTGTCCTGCGATGTGGCTGCAGCGGATGGCCTGATCGACGGGGCCGAGGCACGCATGCTCGAAGAAATTCGCGATGAGCTGGAATTGGACCGGCTTCACGCCGCCGCCATCGAACGCGGATCGCGCGCGCGGCACATGACGGCCTAAATGAGCCCGATTAAACAGAGAGAGCCCAAACTTGGGCCCTCTCAATTCAACACACCGCATTAGTTCGTCGCGGTGTCGTCCTCTGGCGCTTCGATATTCAACGTGGGAACGGTCACAGTTTCTGTGTTCGTTGTAATTTCAACGTCTGGAACTTCGACCTTAACATCAGTTTCGCCGACACTGATGCTGCCAACCTCTGCGTCAAATTCTGGCAGCTGGCCGCCTTCAACGTCGATATCGACGTCGGGTAGCGCCGCTTCTTGGGTTTGATCTACGTCTACCATAAAGACCGCGAAAGCGATCACAGCGATTGCAGCAACACCACCAACGATTGCAAGTACAGGTTTCATTTAATTCTCCTCATTCCTGCGCAGTCACAAAAGTTGACGCGCTTATGGAAGATGAGAACGGCATTCCTGATCTTTGGTTCCCAATTTTTTTATCGGAACGTTTTTTGTCGCGACCAGTTGGTCCACCAACGCAAACACAGTTTGGAGAAAGACAAATGGGTTACGGCATTTTCGGATTTTTAGTTTTGATTGCAGACCTTTATGCAATCTACCAAGTCATGACATCTAGTGCAGGAACGGCCGCAAAAGTTGCGTGGACCGTGGTTATCCTCGTCCTACCCGTCATTGGTTTTCTGGTGTGGGTTGGGTTCGGACCGCGTGGGCGTGCCACAGCCGCGTAACACATCACGACACCCCCAAAACCGAGGCGGCCGAAAAACTTGGCCGTCTCTCTACGCTTCGCTTTGAAATACCAAAGACCACCGTTGCAGCAACCGTTGCTGCAATCGCTTCGCCCGACGGTTCCACCCGATTGATCCGGCGGGCTGTTCATCACCTGCCGCTTTGCCGCGTGCGCGGGCCTCAAGGTCGGCAGCGAAGATCGTGAAAACCAGATCGCCTCCTGCCTCCGTCCGCACATATCCCGCCAACGTGGAAACAAAATTCAGCGTTCCGGTTTTTGCCACGACGCGCGCCGGAAAATCTACAATGACATCGCGGTCTTCGTCCGTCATCGGGATATCCTTCAAGATCGGGCGCAACGTCCCAATCGCATCCGGATCGCGCAAAATCGCAACCATGTCCTGCGCTGACACTCGCGAAACATCACTTAAACCGGAATGATCCGCAAAGTTTGCCCGCACGTTCGACCGTTGTTCAGCCCAGCGCGTCATACAGGCCGCCGATTCGGGCAGTTCAAACGGTTTGCCGACGATCGTCTTTGTGGCCGTCAGACCCGCCCCCTCAGCCGTCAGGTTTGTGCTAAACCGCAGCATGGACCGCATCATCTTGGTCAGGTCTTCGCTTTCATGTGCCGCGATTTCGTCCGCCTCTGGCAATTCGGCGATCTTTTCGGGGTTCGGTAATGGAACACCCAGCGCCCGCGCCATCGTCTGAAACACATCGCCTGCATAGAGCGCAGGGTTGCGCACAGGCAGCCACCGCGACCCTGAATCGCCCAGCGCACCGCGGGCGACTGTCCATTCATCAATCTTGCCAGCCCGCGCATATGTATAAATCGGCACCGCACGATCCACGATCCGCATGCGTGACGTATAGACCAGCGGGCGTTGCGTTTCGCTGCGTGCATCCATCGCGATCGTGTAACGCCCGTTCGCGCGACGCCATTCGAAATGCACACGGTTGAAATTCAGGTTCAGACCACCGACCGACGGGTTGTAGCCAAGGTGATCCAACTGCGGTGGATCAATCTCTTCGCGATACGGCAACGCGTCGCCCCATACCTGAAAGGCGCCTGTGATCTTTGTAATCCCAAGGTCGACAAACTGCTTCACAAGCGCGCTCAACTCGTCCGTCACAAAGTTCGGATTCCCACCGCCCGCAAGAATAAGATCACCCTGCAGAACACCATCAACAACAGGGCCCGTCGCCAAAAGACGCGTACGGAACGAATAATCAGGACCAAGTGTTTTTATCGCAAACAACGCCGTCATGGCCTTGGTCACACTGGCAGGCGGCAGGCCAATATCGGCGTCAGTCGCTTCAAGCAGTTGCCCCGTCTTCGCGTCAGCCAACATAAAGCCGACAACACCGTTCAGGTCCGCATCCGCGATAATTTCAGCAGTGGTAACTTGCGCCAATGGGGACGTTTTCGGATCAAGATCAGGCCGTGCGGTTGGGCGCAATGACGTCAGCGGCGCCTCGGCAAAAGCAACAGTAGCAACACTCGACAATGCAGAAGTTAAAAGGGCGCGGCGCGTAAAATGATGTGTCATGCGTAACCTTTAAAAAGATTCTTGCAGACGCACCAGCCCGCATAGAACACGTTAGCGCCATTCCCCTCTTGCACGGATAGCGCTGGAAGATTGGGACGACATCGGCAGATTGATAAAGCTCCACGCCGGTGCCGCATAATCGCGTAACGTATGCGCGGCCCGACCGGGAATACGGGCGTTCGCATAAACCCGTGCTGTTTTGGAAAGCCGCGCCGCGATCCGATCGCCAGGGCGGGCGACAACCCCAACAGGGACGTTATCCATAATCCACCGCCAGTCTTGCCAGTGATGGAATTGCGTCAGGTTATCAGCCCCCATAAGCCAGACAAACTGAACGCCGTGGTAGCGGCGCTGCAATGCGGCCAGCGTATCAGCGGTATAGCGCGTGCCAAGCGTCGCTTCGATGTCCGTGATATCAACCTTCGGATGCTGCATGACTGCGCGCGCGGCTTGCAGTCTTTCCGCCATCGGTGCGGGACCGTTTTCTTTCAGCGGGTTACCTGGGCTGACCATCCACCAAATACGGTCCAACTGAAACCGTTTCAGTGCGGTCGTCGTGATATGCACATGTCCTGCATGCGCCGGATCAAACGACCCGCCCAATAGGCCGATGACTTGACCGCGTTTTGCGACAGGATGCGTCATCTAGCTCACGTACCCCACAAACGCGAATTGCTGGCTATCGGGTGCCCACGACGGCACATTGATCGTCCCCTGCCCACCAAACAGATCAATCAAATGATGGGTATCCCCACCATCAGCAGGCATTATCCGCAGGCTCACGTTCAAGCCGCCGGGATGGCCCAGCGTCCCTTCAGGATAAGCCAAGTAGACAACATGCGCCCCATCTGGTGACGGATGCGGGAACCAGTTCACAGCAGCATCGTCAGTCATCCGCTGAAGGTCGGCGCCATCAGGCCGTACGCGCCACAGATCAACCTTTCCTTCACGTTCGCCATTAAACCAGATCCAATCGCCATAAGGCGCGTAATCCGGCCCATCCACATGATCAAACGCATCAGTGACGCAGACTTCATCGCTGCCATCCAAAGCGCAGGTATATAGCCCAATCGGGGTGCCAGCCGGACGGGCCGCAGCATAGGCCAAGCGCCCACCGCCAGGCGACCAGCCATGCCACCAAGACGGTGTTTGCGACGTCACCTTCTCAGGGGTGCCGCCTTCAATCGGAAGCATATAGATGCACGACCCCTTGGTCTGCGTCGCATCGCTGATCACAAGCCGCTTGCCGTCTGGCGATATGCCGTGGTCATTGTTGCAGGTCACAGCAAAGCCCGTATCGATCGGAACTAAGGTCGGATCGTTCAAATCTAGGCGGTACAACCGACCGCCGCCGTTCACGATCAGATAACCATCGGGATGCCAGTTCGGGGCTTCCAGATGGCCATCATGGCGCAAAACAACAGTCGCCTCACCGTCTAGGCCACAGATACAGACTTCGCTAATCACAGGATCAATTGTCCGTTTCAGACGATTTGGCCCACAGGTTAATCGCCTCATCGTCAGCGTATTTGTCGATCTCGGCGAGTTCATCAGCTGTGAAGTCCAGATTGCCAACGGCACCAGCACAATCGATCACTTGGCTCGGCTTAGACGCGCCAATCAAGGCGGTTGTGATGCCCCCGTCACGCAAGACCCACGCAATCGCCATTTGTGCCAGCGTTTGACCGCGACCTTCCGCAATTTCATTGAGCTTGCGGATGTTTGACAGCGCTTTGTCCGTCAACATCGACGTAGACAAAGATTTATCCTGCGCGGCACGGGAATCTTCGGGAATGCCGCCCAGATATTTCTTTGTCAGCATCCCCTGCGCCAAAGGCGTAAAGGCGATCGAACCAATACCAAGATCCTTCAACGTGTCCTTCAAACCGTCCGTTTCGACCCAACGGTTCAACATGTTGTAAGATGGCTGGTGAATCAAACAGGGCGTCCCAAGGTCTTTTAGAATGGCCGCTGCTTCTTTCGTCCGTTCGGTATTGTACGACGAAATACCGACATACAACGCACGCCCGGACCGAACGATGTGATCCAATGCACCCATTGTTTCTTCCAATGGCGTATCGGGGTCAAAGCGGTGCGAATAGAAGATATCGACGTAATCAAGACCCATACGCTTAAGCGACTGATCACAAGACGAAATCAGATACTTCCGGCTTCCCCATTCCCCGTAAGGACCGTCCCACATGTGATATCCGGCTTTTGAGCTGATGATCAGTTCATCACGATGGTTCTGGAAATCTTCCTTCAGGATGGACCCGAACGCGTGTTCGGCAGAACCAGCAGGCGGACCATAGTTGTTTGCCAAGTCAAAATGCGTGATCCCGTGATCAAACGCTGTCCGGCAAATTGCTGTCTTCGTATCATGTGGCGTGTCATGGCCAAAATTATGCCAAAGGCCCAGCGATACCGCAGGCAGCTTCAATCCCGAATTGCCACACCGACGATATGTCATGTTTTCGTAGCGATTTTCGGCGGGCATATAAGTCATCAGAGTCTCCTTTTAAGATACGCATAGGGACGTTAGGCAATGCGGATTGTCAAACCAATAGACTCGTAAATCAATGCACCTCAAAATTTCTCGCACGTATTAACACCATTTCCATTCGAACCGTGTAAGTCTCCCGAAGCACCGGAATCCAAGGGTATGACGAAACATTCAAATGCCGTCGCAGATCGACGTTTCAACTCAGATATAACCAGTGCTGCATTTTCGGGAATTCCGGATGCCGCGTTCTATCGCGCGGTAGGCACGGCTGCCGATGTCGGACTTGTCGTGCAATCCATGGATGGCATCGTTTTGTGGGCCAATGAAATCTACGCTGAAATGATGATGATCCCGTTGGATCAGATCATTGGGCAAAACCCGCTGTCCTATGCGTTACCGATCAAAGACACGCCAAGCGCAGCTGACATTGCCGCGTTCCGTTACCGCAATGAACAAAATGAAAAATCGCAGATTGCCATCTTCGAGAACCGGCGCGGCAACGGGGAAAGCTTTTGGGTCGAACTTCACGTCGCTTTCGACACAATTCGCGAATTTGGCGAAGTCGCGATTGTCGTAGCGCGCGACATCAGCGATCACATCACGCGCCAAATGGAACTTACGGCAACGTCCAGAAAACTCTCTCAAATCGCAGCAACCGATAGCCTGACAGGGCTATCCAATCGACTGAATGTGATGCGTCGCATGTCGCAAGCCTTAAGCGATGCGGATGACGGTCAAACGGGCGTCGGCCTTCTTGAAATTGACCTCGATCACTTCAAAACCATTAACGACAGTTTTGGCCATTCGGCTGGAGACAAGATACTCAACGGGATTGCCGATACCTTACGACAGGTGATTACCGACGATGATATCGCCGCGCGGATCGGTGGCGATGAATTCCTTGTTCTCTGCCCTAATGCCCAATCGCTTGATGCGATCGAATTGATCGGCCAGAAAATCATCAAAGCGAATGATGACGGGCGGCATCTAAATGGTGGGTCCCTGCATTGTGGGCTCAGCATCGGCGCAGCCTTCGCCAGTGAAAAAAATCTAAGCCCCGAAGATTTGCTCAGACGTGCGGATTTCGCCCTGTATGAAGCCAAAAATGGCGGGCGTGGACGCGTCGCGACATACGACAAATCGTTGCATGCAAGACAAGTTGAACAAGCCCGATTGGGTGATGAACTATGTGCGGCTGTCGACAACGACATGATTTCGTTTCAGTTTCAGCCGACGATGGACCTAAAGTCGGGTGTGATCTGCGGCTTTGAAACGCTCGTGCGTTGGCAGAACCCACGATTGGGGCTTATTTCACCCGCCGATTTCTTGCCGCTCGCCAAAAATTTAGGGCTAATGGCCGACATCGACTTTGCAGCCCTTCGTGCGGCCTTGGACCTGAAGGTCAAACTCAACGAAAATGGCCATCCCAATATCAAAATCGGCCTGAACGGTTCAGCCGAATTGCTGGGTCATCCTGCATTCTTCCAAACCATGATGACCGAACTCGCGGACCGAAACCTCGACCCAAAAGACGTCTTGATTGAAGTCCTCGAAACTGTCGTTTTCGACGATATAAGCAAGTCCAATCCGTTAGTACAAACCGTGCAGAAACTTCATGACGCAGGCATCGCGACGCTGCTAGATGACTTCGGAACCGGCCATGCAGGACTAACGCACTTGGCGACCTTAGCGGTGGACGGTGTTAAGATTGATCGAACGTTAACCAAAAATGTCCTGACCGACCCAACCAGTGCCAAAATCATCTCTGTCATGTACGAACTTTGCCGTGATCTTGGTCTGGTCGTAGTCACGGAAGGCATTGAAACAACCGACCAGGCACAGGCCATCGTCGATATGGGCGGTAGCGTGATGCAAGGTTATTGGCTTGCGAAAGCGATGCCCGCGACTGACGTGCTCGATTGGCTCGCAAATCGGGCGAATATCGTATCGCAGATCGCACGTTCACCAATTGCCGCCGCCGCCGCACCCCGCTATTGAGGGACAAACTTTTCTAGCGGAGCGTCCATCATGGCCAGCAATCAATTCGTCTACTTCATGGACGGCGTGTCCAAAACATATCCGGGCGGCAAGAAGGTGTTTGAAAACATTCGCCTTAACTTTCTGCCCGGCGTGAAAATCGGTGTTGTCGGTGTCAACGGCACCGGTAAATCGACCCTGATGCGGATTATGGCCGGTCAGGACAAAGATTTCGCGGGTGAAGCATGGGCCGCCGAAGGCGCGCGCGTCGGTTACTTGCCGCAGGAACCGCATCTGGACGAAAACCTAACCGTCCGTGAAAACGTGATGCTGGGTGTTGCCGACAAGAAAGCGATCCTTGATCGCTACAACGAAGTCGCAATGAACTACTCCGAAGAAACCGCCGACGAGATGGCGAAGCTTCAGGATGAGATTGACGCGCTGAACCTCTGGGATCTGGACGCACAAATTGACGTGTCGATGGAGGCGCTGCGCTGCCCGCCAGATGACGCCGACGTTACGACGCTTTCGGGCGGTGAACGTCGTCGCGTGGCGCTGTGTAAGCTGTTGCTTGAAGCACCTGACATGTTGCTGCTCGACGAACCAACCAACCACCTTGACGCCGAAACGATCGCATGGCTGCAACAGCACCTTATTGATTACAAAGGCACAATCCTGATCGTCACCCACGATCGCTACTTCCTTGATGCGATCACCGGCTGGATTTTGGAACTCGACCGTGGCGCGGGTATCCCGCACGAAGGCAACTATTCCTCTTGGCTCGAAGCCAAAGCCAAGCGTATGGAACGCGAAGCCAAAGACGACAAATCCAAGCAGAAAACCCTGGAACGCGAACTCGAATGGATGCGCCAAGGCGCAAAGGCCCGTCAGGCAAAATCCAAAGCACGGATCGCATCCTACAACGAAATGGCGAACCAGTCCGAGCGTGAAAAAGTCGGCCGTGCCCAGATCATTATTCCAAACGGTCCGCGTCTCGGGTCCAAAGTGATCGAAGTCACTGATCTGAAAAAGGCGATGGGCGACAAACTGTTGGTCGAAGGCCTGTCATTTGACCTGCCACCCGGTGGCATCGTCGGTGTGATCGGGCCAAACGGCGCGGGTAAATCCACGCTTTTCTCAATGCTGACGGGTCAGAACCAGCCGGACGAAGGCACCGTTGAATTTGGCGACACAGTTAAACTGTCCTACGTGGACCAATCACGCGATGCCCTGTCGGAAGACACAACTGTTTGGGAAGAAATCTCCGGTGGTGCCGAAATCATCGAACTCGGCGACGCGTCGATGAATTCCCGCGCTTACTGCTCTGCCTTTAACTTCAAAGGCGGGGATCAACAGAAAAAGGTCGGCCTGCTGTCAGGCGGTGAACGCAACCGCGTTCACATGGCTAAGCTATTGAAATCAGGCGGTAACGTACTGCTGCTCGATGAACCGACAAACGATCTGGACGTCGAAACACTGCGGGCTTTGGAAGATGCGCTGGTCGATTTCGCAGGCTGCGCAGTCGTCATTTCCCACGACCGTTTCTTCCTCGACCGGATTTGTACGCACATCTTGGCCTTTGAAGGCGACGCGCATGTGGAATGGTTCCAAGGCGCGTTTTCGGATTACGAAGAAGACAAGAAAAAACGCCTCGGCGCCGATGCGATGGAACCAAAGCGCATGAAACACAAGAAATTCGTGCGCTAAACGATGCGAGGTGTCCGGCTCCGGCCGGGCACCACTACTTTCGTTTGACGAATTCCGTCAAAATGACAATCCGCTGACCTTCGACTTTGCCTTCGATATGGCCCGCGTTGTCCGGCACCAGCGAAATATTGCGCGCCGCCGTTCCGCGCTTCGCGGTAAATCCGGCACCTTTCACGGGCAAATCTTTGATCAGCACGACCGTGTCGCCATGTTCCAGCACCATTCCGTTGCTGTCTTTGTGTACAACTTGGACCTCGCCGACTGCCCGCGCCATCACGTCAGGTTCCATCATCAGGTTTTCGCGGGCCTCCATGGCCCAAACCTCATCGATTCCCCCAAGTTTGCGCCAAACTGCGATTTGGACAGCAGGCACAACAGACCAGACCGCACCTTCAAGGCAGCGCCAATGAACCGAAGGGGCGTCGTCAGACCGGCACGTTTCGCATAAAAGGACGTGATCTTCGCTCGTGATCTCTACACCGCTAAGTTGTTCTGCCGCGCCGCAAAACTCGCAGACCGAACCTGCCCGATCCATCAATTCATCCCAACGCATGCCGCTACTCCTTAGGTGTTTAACCGCCTGTCGCACTGCATTGGCACAAAGGCAACCCGCGATTTTCCTTGCAACTAGGGCGACAAAAGCGCATGTAGATAAGGCAGACGTTATTCTATCTCGACCCACTGTTTTCCAAACGGCTACAGTCTTTCGATCTAGCACTGACCACGCCACGCTATCGCAAATCCGCGGATGGCATTGAAAACATGAAGGAAAACACGATGGCTACTGGCACCGTGAAATGGTTCAACACAACTAAAGGCTTCGGCTTTATCGCTCCTGATGGCGGCTCCAAGGACGTATTCGTTCACATCTCCGCTGTTGAGCGTTCCGGCCTGACTGGCCTGCGCGACGATCAGAAAGTTACTTTCGACATCGAAGCTGGCCGCGACGGTCGCGAATCTGCGGTTAATCTCGCACTCGCATAAGCTACGGCTTACGACACAGGGGCGCGCGTCTGCGGGCGCCCCAATCCAGATTTGGCGCAAATCAGCTTATGATTGCATAGCCAGTCAAAAAATCCCCAAAATTTCTTGATTTCTGATTTGCCCCGCGTAACATCCACGCGCGTGTTGACCTCATCAATCATTACGCCACTCGGGCCTAATGCTGCGATGAATGCGTCGCACGCCATTCCGCTGCAATGCCGCGAGCGGGAGCAATAAAGGAAGAACGACATGGCTTCAGGCACTGTCAAATGGTTCAACACAACCAAAGGTTACGGCTTCATCGCGCCAGACGGTGGCGATAAGGATGTTTTTGTACATATTTCAGCAGTCGAACGGTCTGGTCTTACCGGCCTGCGCGACGATCAGAAGGTCAATTTTGACATCGAATCCGGCCGTGATGGTCGCGAAAATGCGGTTAATCTGACCGTAGCAGACTAAACCCCACATAGCGCTGGTGGGGGCGTTCGCGAATGCCCTTGCCCACAGGTTTTACTGCTGCAGGCCTTTCGCAAATGCCAGCACATCTGGCCCCATGGCCGCGACGATCACCCGAACACCTTCGGCGTTGGGATGAATGCCATCGCGCTGCATGAATTCAGCTAACCCGTCCTGCATGCCCGCTGCCGCTTGCAACCCTTGGAAAAAACTGGGGAAAAGCGGGACATCGAATTCGGCAGCCAGGTCCGAATACATCGCTTCGAATGCGGTTTTATAATCCAGCCCATAATTACTGCCGGCCCGCAGCCCGACCATCATCACATCGACGCCTTTTGCCTCTGCGGCTTCCAAGACGCCGCGCAAATTGGCTCTGCTCACCGCCGGATCGATCCCCCGCAAATAATCGTTGCCGCCCAGCGTCACAATCATTCCGTCCACATCCGGGGTCAGGGTCCAGTCGACCCGCGACAACCCGCCCGCAGTTGTATCGCCTGACACGCCTGCATTTTGTAGATCGACCTGCAGGCCCTGCTTTTCCAACCACGCATCAAGCTGTGGAACAAATCCATCGCCCTGCGCCACGCCATACCCCGCCGTCAGGCTATCACCTAAGGCCGCAATGACGATTTCGTCGGCCGCCGCGTAACCAGTTGTCAGGACTGTGACGATAGAGAGGTTGCGCAACACCCCAAGTGCCCCATATCCAAAGGAGAAGATTTTGCTAAAGGCTGTGGCCATGACTGATCCCGTACTCTCGCTTTCGAATGTTTCACTGACCTTGATGGGCAACGCCGGTCCTGTCGATATCCTGCACGACATTGTGTTGGATGTCAGCCAAGGGGAAACCGTCGGTCTCGTCGGGCCTAGTGGGTCGGGCAAATCATCGCTCCTTATGGTGATGGGCGGCTTGGAAATGGCATCATCCGGATCGGTTCTGTCGCTTAATCAGGACCTTACCGCAATGAACGAAGACCAGTTGGCCCGCTTTCGTAGGGATCATATGGGGGTGGTCTTTCAATCTTTCCACCTTATCCCGACAATGACTGCGCTTGAAAACGTCGCTACACCGCTGGAACTGGCGGGCGATAAGGATGCGTTTACCAAAGCGGCCGCCGAACTTGCCGCCGTTGGTCTAGCCGACCGCGCCGATCATTACCCCAGCCAAATGTCCGGAGGCGAACAACAGCGTGTCGCACTTGCCCGCGCATCAGCACCGCGCCCGCGTATTCTGCTGGCCGATGAACCCACTGGGAACCTTGATGAAACCAATGGCCGCGCGATTATGGACCTGCTGTTTGATCTGCGTGATCGCCAAGGTGCCACATTGATCATGGTCACACATTCCGCTGATCTTGCTGCGCGTTGTGACCGTGTTGTGCGTTTGCGTGATGGCAGGATCGACCCTGCGAAGGCCGCAGCATGAGCATCGCTGTCGCCGCGAAATTTGCACGGCGGGAACTCCGGGGCGGTTTGCGTGGCTTTCGCATTTTTCTCGCGTGCCTCGCGTTAGGAGTCGCTGCGATTGCAGCCGTCGGAACAGTCAGGGCTGGCATTCAAGCGGGACTGGACCGCGAAGGTGCAGCACTACTTGGTGGAGACGCAGAGGTCGAACTGACCTACCGTTTCGCGCGTGATGACGAATTGGCGTACCTGAACGATATCGCTGACGTCGTGTCCGAAACCGTGGATTTCCGGTCCATGGCCGTCACGGGCACCGAAGACCGCGCATTGACGCAAATCCGCGCTGTCGACGGTGTTTACCCGTTGATTGGACAAGTGCAGCTGACGCCCGATATGCCGCTTGCCGACGCACTGGCGGACAGTGGTGCTGTCATGGAACGGGTGCTGGTGGACAGGCTCGGCTTGACCATCGGTGATACCTTTCGCTTGGGCACGCAGGAGTTCACCCTACGGGCGGTGCTCACAAAATACCCCGACAACGCGTCCGGCGGTTTCGGGCTTGGGCCACGCACGATTGTCCTGACCGACGCGCTAGCGGGGTCGGGCTTGATCGCAGAAGGTACATTGTTTTCAACGCAATACCGACTGGACCTGCCTGACGGTACGGACCTACAAGCTGCAGAAGATCAGACCAAAGCGACCCTGTCCGACGCAGGCCTCAGGTGGCGCGACAGCAGGCGTGGCGCTGGCGGGACAGAACGGTTTGTCGAACAGATCGGATCATTCCTGATCCTGATGGGGCTGGCGGGGCTCGCTGTGGGTGGGGTCGGCGTATCAGCAGCCGTGCAGTCCTACCTAGCCGGCAAAACTAACGTTATTGCCACATTGAAAACGCTTGGGGCAACCAGTCGCACAATCTTTCTGACGTACTTTTTTCAGATTGGCGTTCTCACCATTCTTGGCGTCGCACTTGGCGTCATCATCGGCGGCGCAATCCCGGTTATCTTCGCACCATTCATCGAAGCACGCCTTCCGATACCAGCCGAATTTACGTTCGATCCACGTCCACTTGGCGAAGCTGCGATCTACGGCATCTTGGCTGCGTTGATCTTTACGCTTTGGCCGCTTGCAAAAACCGAAGATATCCGCGCTGCCACCCTGTTTCGCGATGCTTTCGGCGCTGGTAAGGCCCTGCCCCGTTTGGGATATCTCATCATAACCGCCGCGTTGCTTGCCGCACTTGTAGGGCTTGCGATTGTCTTTTCGGGTGACGTATTTCTAACGCTCTGGACAACTGGTGGCATCATCGCGGCGCTCGTGATCTTGATTGTCGCAGCCGTCATCATCCGCTTCATCGCGCGACGCCTGCAGCGGCCAACGCGCGGCAGACCCGCCCTGCGACTGGCCCTTGGCGCGATCGGATCACGTGGCGGCGAAGCGACGGCCGTCGTTCTGTCGCTGGGGCTGGGCCTCTCTGTACTGGCGAGCGTGGGTCAGATCGATGCGAATTTACGCAGTTCTTTGTCCGAAGAACTGCCGCAAAACGCGCCGTCCTATTTCTTTGTCGATATCCAGCCGGATCAAATCGATGGCTACACCGAACGTCTGGCAAACGATCCTGCCGTCAGCAACATGGAAACTGCACCAATGTTGCGCGGCGTCATCACCACCATTAACGGACAAGACGCGACCACTTTCGCGGACGGACATTGGGTCGTGCGTGGCGATCGCGGGGTGACTTATGCCAACGCCATGCCAGACGGCACGACGATCACCGAAGGCGCATGGTGGCCAGAAGATTACGACGGGCCGCCGTTGATCAGCTTTGCGGACGAAGAAGCGCGCGAAATTGGGCTGTCGATTGGCGACGACATGGTGATCAATATCTTGGGCCGCGACATCACTGGTACCATCGCCAGTTTTCGCGATGTCAGCTTCGAAGACGCAGGCATGGGCTTTGTCATAGCGCTCAACCAGTCGGCGCTCGCAGGCGCGCCCCACAGTTGGATTTCAACGGTTTTCGCTGAAGAAGCAGCCGAGGCGCAGATCCTACGCGATCTTGCCACGGCATACCCCAACATTACAGCAATCCGCATTCGCGATGCCATCGATCAAGTTGTCACCTTGATCAGTGGCATATCTGCGGCAACGCGATACGGCGCTTTGGCAACTTTGTTGACCGGATTTCTGGTTCTCATTGGCGCGGCAGCCGCCGGAGAACGCAGCCGCACCTACGAGGCTGCGGTCCTCAAAACGCTCGGCGCTTCACGCGGTCGCATCTTGACCAGTTTTGCTTTGCGCGCCGCATTGCTGGGTTTTGCGGCGGGTGCCGTAGCACTTGGCACAGGTATCTTGGGCGGATGGGCCGTTTCGACTTTCATCATGGAAACGGATTACGCCATTGTCTGGTCCAACGCATTGCTGATCATCGGGGGTGGCGTCGCCGCGTCGCTTGTTGCGGGGCTGGCTTTTGCAATAAGACCGCTGACAGCACCGCCCGCGCAAATATTAAGAGCCCGCGAATGACCGACCCGACTTTCTTCGGCTACGGAAGCCTCGTGAATCTGAACACGCACGATTATCGCCAACCGCAGCGCAGAAAAATCGACGGATGGCGGCGCGTTTGGCGCAGCACCACGTTGCGCGATTTTGCGATTCTATCGGTGACGCCCGATCATGGCACGACACTTGATGGCATTAGCGCGCAGGTTCCGAACGCCGATTGGGCCGCGCTGGATGATCGTGAATTTGCATATCGTCGCCAGCTTTTGCCGGACCGGACCGCGATTTACGAAGTTCAGGATAACATCATTTATCCAGCAGACGGCCCCCACCCCATTTTGCGCAGCTATCTTGATGTCGTCATTCAGGGATATCTACGTGAATTCGGGCAGGAAGGCGCCGCGAATTTCTTTGCAACAACAGATAATTGGGGGCCGATCAAAGACGACAGAGCCGCCCCCATTTATCCGCGCCATCAGGTATTATCCCCCGATGAAACGCGGTTCGTTGATGACCAGCTTTCAAAACTGGTCCGCGCTTAGACCTTTGGTTTCGTCTGCAGCAACGGCATCACATCCGCCATTTCTGGCCCACGCTGCAAGCCAGTCACGGCTTGGCGCAGCGGCATGAACAACTGTTTGCCTTTACGGCCAGTCGCCTCTTTCACCGCTGCCGTCCATGTGGACCACGTGTCGGCTGCGTAGGGAGGTTCGCCCAACATATCAAAGGCCTGCGCGATAAATTCTTTATCCTCATCCGCGACAAGCGGCGTAGCCCCGTTGCGGAACAACGCCCACCACCCCGGCAGATCGTCCAAGGTCGCGATATTGCCCTTCACGACGTCCCAGAAAGGCGCGGCCAAATTAGCGGGAACACCAGCGGCTTCGATCTCGGCTGCAACTGCCGTATGATCCAAGGTTGCCAGATACCGCGCTGTCAGCGGTTTCAGGTCCTCTGCGTCGAATTTCGTCGGTGCTGATCCGAATTTGGAAATGTCGAAACCTTCGACGATTTCGCCAATGTTCGCGCGCAGCTCTACCGGATCGGATGACCCCAAACGCGCCATTAGCGACAGGATCGCCATCGGCGCAATCCCTGCCTCGCGCAAGTCTTTCAAGGCCAATGTGCCCAGCCGTTTCGACAAAGCCTCGCCCTGTGGACCAGTCAACAATGAATGGTGTGAAAACGTTGGAACCGTGCCGCCAAGTGCTTGAATAATCTGGATTTGTGTCGCCGTGTTGGTCACGTGATCGGACCCGCGTACAACGTGGGAAAGGCCCATTTCTGTGTCATCGACAACGGACGCCAACGTGTACAAAATCTGACCGTCGTTCTTGAAAAGAACCGGATCCGACACCGACGCCGCATCAATCGAAATGTCACCGATGATGCCATCCGTCCATTCGATGCGTTCGTGGTCCAGCTTGAACCGCCAATGCGATCCGCGTTCTTCGCGCAGTTTGTTCTTTTCGTCTTCGGACAGGGCAAGCGCCCCGCGATCATAAACCGGCGGCTTACCCATGTTGAGCTGCTTTTTCCGTTTCAGATCAAGCTCAACTGGCGTTTCAAAGCATTCATACAGACGCCCCATATCGATCAGCCGCTGCTTCGCATCAAGGTAGCGATCCATGCGAGCGGATTGATGTTCAACCCGATCCCATTCGATACCAAGCCATGTCAGGTCGTCTTTAATGCCTTGAATATATTCGTCTTTTGACCGTTCCTGATCCGTATCGTCGATCCGCAGGATGAAGGTGCCGCCGGCCTTGCGGGCGATGGCGTAGTTGAACAAGGCAGCGCGCAGGTTACCGATATGTAGCCAGCCAGTGGGCGAAGGGGCGAAACGAGTCGTAGTCATTGGAAATCTCCTGTTAGGGCCATTGACCATGACAGGTCGCAATTGTCCAGTTTAGCTAGGCTTTACGGGCCAACGCGCGCCAAGATCATCTAGCCCTGCTTGAATAATCTCGGCGACGACATCGATATCCACGTCAGCGAGTTTGTTTATATAAAGACAAGCCTTCCCCAATTTGTGTTTCCCGAGGCGGTCAAGGATGTGTCCAAAGTCTTGATATCCCGGCATAATATAGAGCGACAGGTTTGCCTTGCGCGGACTAAATCCGGTCGCGCACATGTCGCCTTCGCGCCCGCTGTCGTATGTGTAATGATATGCGCCGTAGCCGATAATCGTCGGCCCCCACATGCGCGGTTGCCAGCCTGTGATGTCGCGAAATAAAGCGTCCAGCGTTTCGGCATCGGCCCTGCGTGTCGGGTGGTCGATCCCCGCGATGAAGGCTGCGGGCGAGATTTCGGTCACCTGAGTCTTGTTGTCAGCCATGATGTCCTCCGCTTGAAAACAAGGTTAACAGAGCCGCCCAAAATGACAAAATTGATTGTCACAAGGCGTGCACAACCTGTGCACAAGGCGTGCACTGGCGCGGCGTTAACCTTTTACCTTGCGCAACACGACAACCGCCGCACCGAAGACCACCAGCAGAAGGCCAAGGACGGTGATCCAAATTGCAGGGGTAAAGGTTTGTGGAGCCAGTCGCCCAATCGCCAAAAGGCAAATCGAACACACCACGCAAAACGCGACGACCAAAGCCGCCACGCCGCGCTTTGTCTGGTTCGTCAACTTTGATCTCGGAAACCGTTGACGATTGGGTAACGGCGATCCAGCCAGAAGGCGCGGTTCGACAGACGTGTGCCCGGCGCGGATTGGAATCGCTTGTATTCGGAAATGTAGAGCAGGTGTTCGACGCGTTTCACGGTCTCGCGTTCGTAACCTGCCGCCACGCAATCTGCGACGGACCGTTCTTCGTCCACGAGCATTTTGAGGATACCATCGAGGATATCGTAGGGCGGCAAGCTGTCGTCGTCGCGTTGATCAGGGCGCAGTTCGGCTGACGGCGGTTTGTCGATGATCGAGACGGGAATCATTTCGCCTGCCGGCGCTTTCATCCAAGGGCGGTGGTTGGCATTGCGCCAGCGGCAGGCATCGAAAACCCGCGTCTTGTACATGTCCTTGATCGGGTTGTAGCCACCGTTCATGTCGCCGTAGATCGTGGCGTAGCCGACGGCGACTTCGGATTTATTGCCCGTCGTCAGGAGCATTTCACCAAATTTGTTGGACTGCGCCATGAGAAGAACGCCGCGCAAACGGGATTGAATATTCTCTTCTGTCAGGTCTTCGTCGCGGCCCGCGAATAGCGGCGCGAGCGCGTCTGTCACTGCCGCGCGAGGCCCTGCGATGGACACCGTGTCGTAATTGCAGCCCAGCGCATCGACCACGCCTTGCGCATCATCGAGCGACGATTGGGAGGTATATTCGGACGGCAACATGACACCGCGCACGTTTTCGGGACCCAGCGCATCGGCGGCAATGACCGCAACAATCGCACTGTCGATACCGCCGGACAGGCCCAACAGGACCTTTTTGAAGCCGGTTTTACCGCAATAATCACGCAGGCTTTCGACCATTGCGCGATAATCTTGTTCCAAATCGTCGGGGAAAATTGCTTTTTCGCCAGCGATGGCTTCCCAGCCGTCATCGGTTTGTTCGAAATCGACGTGCGCCAAAACTTCGTCGAATAATGGCAATTGCACGGCCAGTTTTCCGCCCTTGTTCAGGACGAATGACCCACCGTCAAAGACCTGATCGTCCTGACCGCCAACCATGTTGACGTAGACAAGTGGCACTTCGTTTTCGATTACGCGGGCCACCATTTTGGACATGCGCACGTCGAATTTTTCACGGCGGAATGGGGACCCGTTTGGCACCACAAGGATTTCAGCGCCGCTTTCGACCATGGCTTCGGCGACGTCTTCATACCATGCGTCTTCGCAGATCGGGCTGCCGATGCGTGGACCATTCGGGATTGCGTACGGGCCTTGGATCGGGCCGCGCCGGAACTGCCGCACTTCGTCGAAGACATTGTAATTAGGCAAGAAATGCTTGAGCTGACGCGCGACGATCTTACCGCCCCGACAGATATAATAGGCATTATAAAGCCGATCATCGGTAAAATATGGCCCACCGATTCCGATGGTTGGCCCGTCTGCGCATTCAGCGGCGAGCGCTTCAATGGCGGCTTCGGCAGCTTGATGGAAGACCGGTTTCATCACCAGATCCTGCGTCGAATATCCGGTGATGAACATCTCAGGCAAAGCGACCATATCCGCGCCTGCGTCCTTGGCTGCGTCCCATGCTTTACGGGCTTTCGCCGCGTTTCCGGCAAGGTCGCCAACGGTTGGGTTCAACTGAGCCATAGTCAGGCGGAATGTCGTCGTCATCGTGCATTTTCCCTTTGGGTCTTGCCCCCGATGTAGCAGAATGTCGGCCTAAGGGAAGGTGATAACAGGTCACAAGGATGCCGCATCCGCTTCTCACAAATGACATGTGATTGATTAATGATTGTTCGATTGCGTTAAGTTGGTTTAACTTTGCGTAAAACAAAGAGCACGAGACAGGAAACGAATATGACATTCGGATGGCCTAAAGGCACAGCAATCGCACTGACACTTGGGATGGGGGTCGCCCTTTCCGGCGTGGCACATGCGCAAACCCAAACCAAGCAATACGACGATGGCGGCGTTTACGAAGGCGAGTTTCGTGACGGCAAACAGCACGGCCAAGGCACCTATCGGTTGCCCAACGGCTACGAATACTCTGGCGAATGGGTCGATGGCGAAATTCGCGGAACGGGTACTGCGACCTTCCCGAACGGGTCTATCTACGAAGGTACCTTTGCAAGCGGTAAGCCCGAAGGCACTGGCAAGATTACATTTGCCGATGGCGGCACCTATGAAGGTGACTGGACCGACGGCAATATCACGGGCCAAGGCGTAGCGAATTACGCGAATGGCGTGATCTACGAAGGCGAATTCCGCAACGCGCAGCACCACGGTGTTGGGACGATGCGCAGCCCGAACGGGTATATCTACGAAGGTCCTTGGATCAACGGCGTGAAAGAAGGCGTGGGCAAAGTGACCTACCCTGATGGCGCCGTTTACGAAGGTAACCTGAAAGCAGGCGAACGCGACGGTGAAGGTACGCTGAAAGCAGCTGATGGCCTGATCTATGCAGGCACATGGGTTGATGGCCAGATCGAAGGGTCCGGCAAGCTGACGCAGCCGAATGGCGATATTTACGAAGGCACGCTTGTCGCAGGTCGTCGTCAGGGTGAAGGCAAAGTCACCTACGCAAATGGAGACGTGTACGAAGGCGGGTTTGTTGATGACAAACGCAGCGGTACTGGCACGTTTACAGATACGCGCGGCTATAAATACGTTGGCGATTGGGTCGATGGCCAGAACGAAGGCAATGGTGAAGTCACCTATCCTGACGGGTCTGTCTATACTGGCACGTTCTCGGCTGATCTGGCTGATGGGACTGGCAAGATCGTATATCCGGACGGGTCATCCTACGAAGGTGACTGGCAGAACGGTGTGATCAACGGCACGGGCGTTGCGATTTTTGAGAACGGCCTTGTTTATGAAGGTGAATTCCTGAACGCGAAGAACCACGGGATGGGCAAGATGACCTACCCTGACGGCTATGTTTACGAAGGTGAATGGGTCGAAGGTCAGCGCAACGGTCAAGGCACTGCTACGTATGCAGACGGTACAGTCTATGAGGGTACGTTTGTGGACGGTCAGCGCGACGGTACCGGTACGATCACTTTGCCAGACGGTTTCACCTACACAGGTGCGTGGGCTGAAGGTGAAATTAACGGCGAAGGTGTCGCAACTTATGCGAATGGCGACGTTTACGAAGGCCAGTTCGAAAGCGGTCGTCGTCAGGGCGTTGGCACAATGCGTTACGCATCAGGTCAGGAAATCTCTGGCGATTGGGAAGACGGTGCACTGGCACAAGAACCTGAGCTGGAAGACGCACCCGCCGCCGAATAATCGGACGACATGAATGAGAATGGGCAGCCAATTGGCTGCCCTTTGTCGTTTTGGATCAAGCGTTTCCGCGTGTCGGACGGTCGTTTTCGATGTTGAAACGCATACCATCCAACAATTCATCTAGGTCAGGACGCGACGCCGGACCGTTGGAAATATCAACCAACATCAGTTCACCATTTGGGCGAACCGCGAATGTGCCTGGCTCGGCAAACAGATCAGTCGTTTCGGCCTCTGACAAAGGATCAGACACATACAGGCCCAGCGCCCGCATCTGATCGACTGTCATCCCGTAGCCAACATCAAAGGTCCAACCGAATTCGTCGACGTCTGCTTGCGCCTTTTCAGCTGTATCAGCGGACACGACCATCACGTCCATCAATTCCGTCCAATCAGCCAGCATGTCGTTGAATTTGTTCAGGTATCTTTTGCAACGTGGGCAATGCTTGCCACGATAGACGACCAGCAGGGACCAGCGATCACGCGTGCCGCCGAACGTCAGCTGTCCGCCGCCAAGTTTCGCAAATGTCATTTCCGGCACGGCAACGCCAACGGCAGGTTTAGAATGGGTCATTGAATTTCCTTAAACAGATCAGACCTAAACCTTATCACCTGCGTCAAGACGACCCAACCATGCATCCGCCTCTGCAATGATCACATCCCGTTTACCCTGATCCATACGGTTCCACGTGGCGTACATTTGCCCCATCCGCGGATTGTTCGAAAAGTGATCTTTGTGTCGATTCAAGAAATGCCAGTACAGCAGATTGAATGGGCAGGCATCTGGGCCGGTTTTGTCCTTCACCTTATAGGCGCAGGATTTGCAGTAATCCGACATTTTCGCGATGTAATTGCCGCTAGAGACATAGGGTTTTGACGCAATGATACCGCCGTCGGCAAACTGGCTCATCCCGATTGTGTTCGGGGCTTCGACCCATTCAAACGCGTCGGCGTAAACCGCGAGATACCATTCGTGGACCTGCTGAGGTTCGATTCCTGCAAGAAGCGCAAAGTTTCCAGTGACCATAAGGCGTTGGATATGGTGGGCGTAGGCCTCTTCTTTGGTTTGGGTGATCGCCTGCGACATGCATTTCATTTTCGTGTCTGCACCCCAATACATCGCGGGCAGATCGCGGTCATGTTTCAGGATGTTGCGTGCCGTATAGTCAGGGCCTTCCAGAAAGTAGATGCCGCGCACGTATTCCCGCCAGCCGATGATTTGGCGAATGAAACCTTCGACGGCATTCAGCGGCGCATCGCCCTTTTTGTATGCTTCTTCAACAGCTTGGCAAACTTCAAGCGGGTTCAGGAGGCCCGCATTGATGTAAAGACCCACAATCGCGTGGTACATAAACCGCTGGTCCGTCACCATCGCATCTTGGAAATCACCGAACTGCGGCAAGCCGTTCTTGATCCAATGCGTCAGGTGACGCCGCGCTTGCCCCTGATCCGTCGCGAACCAAAAGGGGTGCAGATCACCAAAATTGTCGCCGAACCGGTCAGCGACTAAAGTCAGAACATCTTCAACAATTTCATCGGGTTGGAAATGCATTGGCCCGTTGAAATCAATGCTGTCTGGCGCAGCTTTTCTGTTGTCGTGATCATAGTTCCATTTGCCGCCTTCAGGGTCGTCGCCGTTCATCAACAGACCGGTTTTCCGGCGCATGTCGCGGTAGAAATATTCCATCCGCAATTGTTTGCGCCCATCGGCCCAGGTTTCAAAATCGCGATGCGAAGCGATGAACCGATCATCAGGAAGGCTGTGGGTTTTCAACGGCATATCAGCCAAAGCTGAGATCAACCGCCATTCACCCGGTTCGGTGTAAACGACCCCAGTCGCATCGTGTTCGGATGCGCGCCGGATCAGCTCACCAGTGATCGATCCGGTTGTGTCGGGATCATCCAGCTTTGTGTAACACACCGTCCAGCCATCATCGCGGAGCCGGTTCGCAAATTTGCGCATCGCCGCGAAGATAAACGCGATTTTCTTAGGGTGGTGCGATACATAGGTCGCTTCATCCATAACCTCTGCCATGACGACAATGTCGCTGGATTTGTCAGTTTTGCGCAGCGCGGATAGGTCATCCGACAGTTGGTCGCCGAGGACTAGAACCAGTCTTACCATGGAATTTCCTGCCCAGCATAATCGAAGAACCCGCCGGACTGCGAAACCTCTAATGCATTGATGACATTGACCAAAGATGCCGCCGCATCTGGTGCGGGGGTGGTTTTGTGCCGGCCTGCGTATTTCGCGGTGAACGGTGTTTCGACGGTCCCGGGGTGGAGTGCGACGCAAATCGATTGTTTGTGAGACCGTCCCAATTCGATGGCCGCGCCGTGTACGATCTGGTTCAACGCCGCCTTGGACGCCCGATATGAATGCCACCCGCCGATGCGGTTGTCGCCGATTGATCCGACCCGCGCTGATAAGGTCGCGACCACGCTACGTCGGTCTTTTGGGATCAATCGCGGCACATGTTTCAAGATCAACGCTGGCCCAACGGCGTTGACCGCATAAGTTTCGTGCATCGCCTCTGCCGAAATCGCGGAAAGCGATTTTTCGGGCGTGTGGGATTTGCCGGAGAGGATGCCGATGGCCGTAAAGATTAAATCGAACTGATCGGTGATTTGCCCGAGCACATCATCCACCGTTTCAGGGCGCGTGACGTCCAAACCGTCCGCCCGTGACAGTCCCGTGACGGCGACACCCTGCCCTGCCAATTCCGCGGCAACTGCGCGGCCGATGCCGCCCGAAGCGCCGATGATCAATGCATTTTTCATACCCTACAGCTAGAACCAGATGCAGGGAGGTCCAGCGGCCTGCTGCCGGATTTCGCGGAAACATTTCAAAAAACACTTTTCATTCATATCCGCTGTTGTATGGTCGCGCTATGGATAGAACCGCACATATCATTTCTCGCGCGCCGATGCCGCGTTTGGCGTGCGCCGTTCTCCTACTTAGCTGCCTCTGAGCGTGCCATCCGGCGCGACCGCTCAGGGGTGACCAGCGCCAAGATACGCAAGCTAAGGAATTCACATGATACTGCTAATGACTCGCCGGGCCCCTGCCCGCACTTTGACGTCGCGCTGCCAACAGGTTAACGCGACACCAACCCGCATTTTCCCAATTTCAAGCAAGGGCACAAAACGATGACCAAAGATAAAGTCCTGATCTTCGACACGACACTGCGCGACGGCGAACAATCACCCGGTGCGACAATGACCCATGCTGAGAAGTTGGAAATCGCTGAACTGCTGGACGAGATGGGCGTCGATATTATCGAAGCCGGTTTCCCGATCGCATCTGAGGGTGATTTTAACGCCGTGTCCGAAATTGCACGGCTTGCGAAACGGTCCACGATCTGTGGGCTGGCCCGTGCCAATTACAAAGACATCGACCGTTGTTGGGAGGCGGTGAAGCACGCGAAATCGCCGCGTATTCATACGTTTATCGGTACATCCCCGCTGCACCGCGCGATTCCGAACCTGAACAAGGACGAAATGGCTGAGCGGATTCACGACACGGTTACGCATGCGCGGAACCTGTGCGATAATGTGCAATGGTCGCCGATGGATGCCACACGGACGGAAGAAGATTACCTGTGCCGGACGGTTGAAATTGCGATCAAGGCAGGCGCCACGACGATCAACGTGCCTGACACCGTGGGTTACACCGCTCCTGTCGAATCTGCTGATTTGATCCGGATGTTGATCAACAAAGTCCCCGGCGCCGACGAGGTAATTTTCGCGACCCACTGCCATAACGACCTCGGCATGGCGACCGCCAATTCGCTGGCTGCTGTCGAAGGCGGCGCGCGTCAGATTGAATGCACAATCAACGGCTTGGGCGAACGTGCTGGTAACACCGCACTTGAAGAAGTTGTCATGGCGCTGAAAATTCGCGGAGATATCATGCCTTTCGAAACGGGCATTGATACGCGCAAGATCATGCACATTTCACGGCGTGTTGCGACGGTTTCAGGCTTTGCTGTGCAGCACAACAAAGCGATCGTTGGTAAGAACGCGTTTGCGCATGAAAGCGGTATCCACCAAGACGGGATGCTAAAGAACGCCGAGACGTTCGAAATTATGCGTCCTGAGGATGTTGGTCTGTCCGGTACGTCCCTGCCGCTGGGCAAACATTCGGGCCGTGCCGCGCTGCGCGCGAAGCTGGCCGAATTGGGCTACGATGTTGCAGATAATGAACTGAAGGACCTGTTTGTGCGGTTTAAGGACCTCGCAGATCGGAAAAAGGAAGTTTTCGACGACGACCTAATTGCATTGATCCAGCAGAATGATGCCGTTGAGGACCGTCTGAAACTGAAATCCTTGCGCGTCGTATGCGGCACTGACGGTCCACAGGAAGCCAAGATGGCGCTTGAGATTGATGGCGACGTGAAAGAAATCACGGCGACCGGCGATGGCCCTGTTGATGCGACGTTTAATGCGGTCAAAGGCTTGTTCGAACACTCTGCTCGCTTGCAGCTTTATCAGGTGAATGCGGTGACCGAAGGCACCGATGCGCAAGCGACCGTATCGGTCCGTATGGAAGAAGAAGGCCGCATCGCGACGGGTACTTCTGCGGATACCGACACTGTCGTTGCCAGTGCAAAGGCGTACATTAACGCGCTGAACCGCCTGATCGTGAAGCGGGAAAAATCAGCGCCGGGTGAAGACATCAAAGGCGTAAGCTACAAAGATAGTTAACCCCTTGAGAGCGCGGAATCCTTTGGGTTCCGCGCTTCATGACCGATTGACGCGCTGCGGTTGCGAAAATCCTCAAAATCAGCAGATTTCGCCATCATCGAGCCCCGATATGTTCGAAAATGTAAATTTTGACCGGAAAACCGGTAAAAAATTCACAATTCAGATTGCAAATATTCAAGCAGCAAGAACGCGCCGAAACCTTGTAATCAAGGGGTTTCTTCCCTTAAGCCCTGCATCTATAAGGCCTCAGGCCCGACCCGTGGGGGAGTCGTGGCGCAGCACGTAGTTTTGCAATGGGAAGGCCAGCGGCATGGCAATTTGGGGCAGTTTGTTTTCGTCAGACATGGCGATTGACCTTGGGACAGCGAACACGCTGGTCTACGTCAAAGGTCGGGGCGTTATCCTGTCCGAACCTTCTGTTGTTGCCTACCACGTCAAAGACGGCGTGAAAAAAGTTCTGGCCGTTGGCGAAGATGCGAAGTTGATGCTGGGCCGTACACCCGGTTCCATCGAGGCGATCCGCCCGATGCGTGACGGCGTCATTGCCGACTTTGATACCGCCGAAGAAATGATCAAACATTTCATTCGCAAGGTTGCGAAACGGTCCACGTTTTCCAAGCCGAAGATTATCGTTTGTGTCCCGCACGGTGCGACCCCCGTTGAAAAACGCGCGATCCGTCAGTCTGTTTTGTCTGCAGGCGCCCGCCGCGCTGGTCTGATTGCCGAACCGATTGCTGCGGCCATTGGTGCAGGCATGCCGATCACTGATCCGACGGGTAACATGGTTGTTGATATCGGTGGTGGTACGACCGAGGTGGCTGTGCTGTCGCTGGGCGACATTGTTTATGCCCGGTCCGTTCGCGTTGGTGGCGACCGTATGGACGAGGCGATCATTAACTATCTGCGTCGTCAGCATAACCTGCTGATCGGTGAATCAACCGCCGAACGGATTAAGACATCTATCGGGACTGCCCGTATGCCTGATGACGGACGTGGGTCATCCATGATGATCCGTGGCCGTGACCTGTTGAACGGCGTTCCAAAAGAAACCGAGATTTCGCAGGCGCAAGTCGCGGAAGCACTAGCCGAGCCCGTCCAACAGATTTGCGAAGCTGTGATGACAGCGCTTGAAGCGACACCACCGGATCTTGCGGCTGACATCGTTGATCGCGGCGTGATGCTGACCGGTGGTGGTGCATTGTTGGGTCAATTGGACCTCGCGCTGCGCGAACAGACTGGTCTTGCGATATCAGTCGCCGATGAATCGCTGAATTGTGTCGCAATGGGCACCGGTAAGGCGTTGGAGTATGAAAAACAGCTGCGGCATGTCATAGACTACGATAGCTGATCCGCCCCGTTGGGTCGGTCATTGTTTTCACGACCGGAGTTTGCGTAACCCGTGGCACGCGATAGACAATCAGAAGATTATATCACGCCCCTGCGACGTCTTTTCGTGGGGCTTTTGGTGTTGGTTCTGTTTGGCGTTTTCTTGGTCTGGCGGATCGACAGCCCTCGCGTCGAACGGTTCCGCGCCGCCGTGATTGACCGCGTGGTCCCGTCTTTTGATTGGGCTTTTGCGCCGGTGACAGGCCTTGTGAACCTTGTTCAAGATTTCCAAAGCTATCAACAGCTTGCCGAGCAGAACAATGATCTGCGCCGCGAGTTGCAGCAGATGAAGGCGTGGAAAGAAGCCGCAGCCCAGCTACAGCAGGAAAACGCGAAGCTGTTGGATTTGAACAACGTCCGTCTTGATCCGCAGCTGACCTATGTGACCGGCGTTGTGATGACCGATAGCGGGTCGCCGTTTCGCCAGTCTGTGCTGGTGAACGTCGGGATGCGCGATGGGATCGTGGACGGCTGGGCGACGATGGACGGGATCGGGCTTGTTGGCCGCATTTCCGGTGTTGGCCAAGAGATTAGCCGCGTGATTTTGCTGACCGATACGTCGAGCCGTATTCCTGTGACCGTTCAGCCGTCTGGCCAACGGGCGATTTTGGCTGGCGACAATACCCTGAACCCGCCGATTGAATTTCTGGATGACGCTGATGTTGTGCGTCCAGGTGATCTGGTTGTCACGTCTGGCGACGGCGGTGTGTTCCCTCCTGATTTGCAGGTTGGTCAGGTGGCGCGTGGCACCGATGGCCGTCTGCGTGTCCGCCTTTCTGCGGATTACGAACGGTTGAAGTTCTTGCGCGTACTGCGTGCCCGTGGCCACGAGGTGATCAACGATCCCGGTGGATTGCTGGCCCCGATCAACGGGCCTGTTGTAGTCCCAACTGCCGAGGCAGCCGATGGCTGAAACACCAGCAACACAAGTTTGGGTCGGTCGAGCGGTCTTTGCGTTCATCATGGTTGCGATCATCTTTATCCAATTGCTGCCTTTGGATACGCGCCCCGATAGCTGGGCTGCCCCTGATCTGATGCTCACCGTCGCGTTGGCATGGACTGCGCGTCGTCCTGATTTTGCGCCCGTCATTTTGATTGCGACGCTATTCCTGTTGGCTGACCTATTATTTCAACGTCCGCCCGGTTTGTGGACGGGTTTGATGGTGATCGGCACTGAAATGATGCGCGCCCGTGCCCGCCGGATGCGCAACGTTCCGCTGATGTTCGAATGGGGCACGGTGGCTGCTGGCATTGTGGCGATTACCCTGATTTATCGCGTGTCACTCACTATTGTGATGACCCCGCAACCGCCTTTGGGTTTGACCTTGATCCAAATGGTGATGACAATTGCCATATACCCGCTGGTGGTGGTGATCGCGCACTTCATCTTTGGTGTGTCGCGCCCTGCACCCGGCCAAACCGATAGCCTTGGGCACCGCTTGTGAAAGATTTGGGCCGATGAAGAAACCTGCAAAAGACGGTGGCCGTTCCACCCGCAAAATGAGCCGCCGCGCGATGCTTTTGGGCGGCGTGCAGCTGTCTGTGGTTGCGGCACTTGGCGTGCGTTTGCAGTCGATGCAGGTCGAACAGGCTGATCAGTTTCGCCTGTTGGCTGAGGAAAACCGGATCAACATCCGCTTGATTCCGCCCGCCCGCGGTTTGATTTTTGATCGTAACGGCAAGGCGTTAGCCGACAACGAACAGAACTACCGCGTTGTGATGGTCCGCGAAGATGCGGGTGACGTGGATGAGGTTCTCGCCAAGCTTTTGACGATTGTTGATATTCCTGAAGAAACGATTGCAAAGGCCAAAGAAGATATCTTTCGCCGGTCGCCTTTTGTGCAGGTGACCATCGCAGACCGTTTGTCTTGGGAAGACATGGCGAAGATTAATATCAACGCGCCCGCCCTGCCCGGCATCACTGCCGAAGTCGGCCTAAGCCGCGTCTACCCTTGGGGGGCAGAGCTGGGTCATGTGACCGGTTATGTCGGTCCCGTCAGTGATTACGATCTGAGCAAGATCGACGACCAAGACCCGCTGTTGCAGATTCCCAAGTTCCAAATCGGCAAGACCGGTGTTGAGAATAAGATGGAGCGGATGCTGCGCGGATCGGCCGGAACAAAGCGGATCGAAGTGAACGCGATTGGCCGTGTGATGCGCGAGTTGGATCGCCAACAGGGCCTTTCCGGCAAAGACGTGCAGTTGACGATTGATGCCGACTTGCAAAGTTATGTGCAGGCGCGGCTGGACGGCGAAAGTGCCGGTGCAGTTGTCATGGACCTGAAAGATGGCGATCTGCGCGCGATTGCCTCTGCCCCGACGTTTGATCCGAACCTGTTTGTGCGGGGCATTTCCGTCAAAGACTGGACTGACCTAAACGAAAACAAATACCGCCCGCTCGCCGCAAAAGCCGTGCAAGGTGCCTACCCGCCCGGATCGACGTTCAAGATGATCACGGCTTTGGCGGCCCTTGAGGATGGCCAAGTCACAGTCGATGAGACTGTGAACTGTCGCGGCTTTGTTGAGGTTTTCGGAACGCGTTTCCATTGTTGGAAACGTGGTGGGCACGGGAATATGAACCTGCACGAAAGCCTGAAGCAATCCTGCGACTGTTATTATTACGAGATTTCCCAACGCGTTGGCATCGACAAGATTGCTGATATGGCCCGCCGGTTCGGCCTTGGGATCAAGCACGATATTCCTGTGTCCGCTGTTGCGTCGGGCCTTGCCCCTGACAAGGAATGGAAGACCCGTGTTCGCGGCGAAGACTGGCGGATCGGGGATACGGTGAACGCGTCGATTGGTCAGGGGTATGTGCTGTCGTCTCCGCTGCAGCTTGCGATTATGACTGCGCGTTTGGCGACGGGCCGTTCGGTTGAACCCCGTTTGATCCGTGCGATTGACGGTGTTGAAACTGCGACGGGCGCTGGGTCGCCAATGGGTGTGAATGAAAACCTGCTGCGCCGTATTCGCGCGGCGATGGGCGCTGTGTCGAACCATTCGCGCGGCACCGGTTATCGGTCGCGGATCGTCGCGTCTGAATACCAAATGGCGGGTAAAACCGGAACGTCGCAGGTCCGCCGCATTACCGCAGAAGAACGCGCGCGCGGCGTCACGAGCAACGCTGATCTGCCATGGGAACGGCGGGATCACGCGCTGTTTGTGAACTTTGCCCCGATTGAAAACCCGCGTTTTGCGGTTGCTGTTGTTGTCGAACATGGCGGCGGCGGATCGACAGCGGCTGCCCCGATTGGACGCGATATCACGTTGCAGGCGCTTTATGGTGGCACCCCACCACTGTCCGCGTATCCATCGAATGTGCGCGGTCGCATTGCAGACCAGCAGGCGCGTATCGCCGAAAAGCTGGCTGCGGTGAAAACACGTGCAGGAGGTGATCGCGCGTGAGTTATCTTGAATATAACGCCAAATACGTCCCCACCGGTTTCCGCAAGCTGATGTATTTGAACTGGCCTGTCATCATCTTGCTGACGGCTGTGTCCTGCGCCGGTTTCATCATGCTGTTTTCCGTCGCGGGCGGGTCAGCGACCCCTTGGATGGAACCGCAGGTCAAGCGGTTCGGCCTTGGTATGGCATTGATGTTGATTGTCGCGATGGTGCCGATTTGGTTCTGGCGCAACATGGCGGGCGTGGCTTACGGCGTTTCGCTTTTGCTACTGATCGCGGTTGAATTTGTGGGTGTCGAACGGAACGGGTCGCAACGCTGGCTGGATCTTGGTCCGATGGATCTACAGCCGTCGGAGCTGATGAAAATCACGCTGGTGATGCTATTGGCTGCGTATTACGACTGGCTGCCGACCAATAAGACGTCGCGCCCGTTTTGGGTGTTGGTGCCTGTCCTGATGATCCTGCTGCCGACATATTTCGTGCTGAGCCAACCTGATCTAGGCACGTCGCTGCTGCTGATTATGGGCGGCGCTACGGTGATGTTTGTAGCGGGCGTGCATTGGGCGTATTTTGCGACCGTTATTTCGGCGGGCGTTGCGACTGTTGTCGCTGTTTTGAAATCGCAGGGGCAGCCGTGGCAGATTTTGAAGGACTATCAGTATCGCCGGATTGATACCTTTTTGGACCCTGCGAATGATCCGTTGGGTGCGGGCTATCACATCACGCAGGCCAAGATTGCGTTGGGGTCTGGTGGCTGGACCGGACGCGGGTTTATGCAGGGCACGCAGAGCCGTTTGAATTTCTTGCCCGAGAAACACACCGACTTTATCTTCACCACACTGGCCGAGGAATTCGGCTTTGTTGGTGCGACGTCGCTACTGGTGCTTTACGTGCTGATCGTGTTTTTCTGCGTGGCCTCTGCAGTGACCAACCGCGACCGTTTTGCCGCGTTGCTGACGTTGGGCGTTGCGATGACGTTCTTCTTGTTCTTCTCGGTCAATATGGCGATGGTGACTGGACTGGCCCCAGTTGTTGGGGTCCCTCTTCCGCTGGTCAGTTATGGAGGCTCTGCGATGGTCGTGTTGTTAATCGCGTTTGGCATGGTCCAAAGCGCACATGTGCATAAGCCGCGCTGATGGCTTTGAACGTTCTGTTTGCCGCCCGTGACGGGCTTTGGGCCGATTATAAAGATCATCTGCCTGTCGCGTTTGCCGATGCTGGCCTTGGTGTGGATTTGTCCCGCGATCATCCCCCTGCCAACGTCGATTACATCGTCTTTGCCCCCCATCCCGCTTTGACCGACTTCACGCCTTTCACCCGCACCAAGGCTGTGTTGAGCCTTTGGGCCGGCGTTGAGACAATCGTGACGAATGAAACGCTGACGCAACCGCTTGCGCGGATGGTGAACCCGGGCCTGACGCAAGGTATGGTCGAATGGGTGACCGGACACGTTTTGCGACACCACCTTGGCATGGATCGCCATATCCATACGCAAGACGGCACATGGGATCAGACGGTGCCGCCGTTGGCGCCCGAACGCAAAGTCTGCGCCTTGGGTCTTGGCGCGTTGGGTGCGGCCTGTGCAGAAGCGATTGCTGCGCTCGGGTTTAACGTGTCGGGGTGGAGCCGGTCACAAAAATCCATAGCGGGCGTGACCTGTTTTGCAGGCGATGCAGGTATGACTGATGCGTTGAAGGACGCAGAAATTGTCGTGCTGTTGCTGCCCAATACAACTGATACGGAAAACGCATTGAACGCTGATACTTTGGCTTTGTTGGCCAAAGGTGCGTTCATTGTGAACCCCGGACGCGGGCCATTGATTGATGATGACGCGCTATTGGCGGCATTGGATAGCGGTCAGGTCGCGCATGCCACGTTGGACGTTTTCCGCGTTGAACCGTTACCTGCGGATCATCCGTATTGGGCACATCCGCGTGTGACCGTCACACCGCATATCGCGGCAGAGACGCGGCCAGAAACAGCCGCCGCTGTGATCGCGGCAAATATCAAACGCTGTGAAGCCGGAGAGCCAATGCACAACCTTGTGGATCGCGGCGCGGGTTACTAGCGCAGGCGCGGTGGTTTTTCGGGGTCCATGCCGGGTGCGCTGGGTTCTTGCGGAGTTTCCAATTCTGGTAGGTCGAACCGCAATCCGACTTTTGCCAGATGCCCAGCCAATTGATCGGTCGCTTTGACGAACAGGACGTCCATGGTGCCTGCTTCGATCCCTGAAAATGTTAGTGCTTCGCCTGCTGCTTTTGCCAGTGATCCTTCGGCACCGGGAACGGCATCGACGAACGCCAGAACGTGCCCGCGTGATCCGTCGTCGTAGACGGCAGCCGCCAGATAGGCGAACCGCGCAAGACCTGCCGCGATGGCGAGTTTGCGGTCAAGACCTGTGACAACCGCCTCTGGCAATCCGCCTGGTGCGTTAACTTCGGTCAATCGGGCCTCGGCCTCTTCTGGGTTGTTGGCAAGCGTTTCGACCAGCCAGTCCACCGCTTCGGCAGGGATCAGCATTTCGGAGGGGGCTACCTGAAGGTTCAGGGCAAGCCCGATTCCCTGCCCCGCGAGCATCCCCGCCAAACCGCGCCCCGGAATGCCTGCATAGGGCACCGGACGCCCGACGAATTCAGACAGACGTTCTTCGCGGTCGAAAATCAGGGCAAAACGGCCATCGGCAATGTCGAAAATCTCTGGCTGGATTTGGTCCCCTTCGGGTTCCGCTGCCAACAGAAGGAACACTTCGGTGTCGGCCAAACGTTCATAGAACCGCAGACGCTGCGCATCATCATCTGGGGCTGCTTCCATGGCGGCGTGGGCTGTATCGAGATCGGTCATTTTGCGTCCTTCGTCTGCGTCACGATCAGGTAGCCTGATGTGCTTGCCGCGACAAGTGACAGGGCGTAGCGTTGTTGCCGGAACGTGAAGGATAGGCCGTGTCACACATCGCCAAGGACATCAGCGCCTGCCGGATTTGCGCGGCGCGCTTTGCTGCAACGAAAACGCAGCACAGGCCCCGCCCTGTCGCGTGGTTTGCCAAAGGGACGCCGATCCTGATCGCGGGGCAAGCGCCGGGCATGCGTGTTCAGCAATCAGGCAAGCCGTTTGATGACAGGTCCGGTGATCGGTTGCGTGACTGGCTGGGGCTGGACCGTGATGCGTTCTATGACACTGATTTTGTGTCATTTGTCCCGACAGCATTTTGTTTTCCAGGCTATGATGCAAAGGGTGCAGATCTACCGCCGCCGACAGTGTGTTGGGACACGTGGCACGCAGATGTGCTGGATCATATCGGTCCGCCGCAGTTGCGGATCATTATCGGGCAATATGCGATCAAGCGTCATTTGGGGCGATCCGGATCGCTGGGATCGGTGATTGCGGATTGGCGTAGCTTTCCCGATGGCACATTTGTTTTGCCGCATCCGTCTTGGCGGAATTCCGGTTGGCTGAAGAAAAATCCTGTTTTTGAAACCGAAATTCTACCCGTTTTGCGCGAACAGGTCGGGTTGTTGTTGACGATGCGGGACCCTACCTAAGGGGTCACACTTCCATTGGAAGTCACATCGCCCCGCAATTTCCCCTGTCTTTTATGGCCGTTTCGCTTCATAATTTAGACAAAGGATGCGCCCCACAGGGGGATGTTAACCTATTTCGTCAACAATGGCGAAGCCCATCACGGGATACCGACGCAGGCAGATGTTAGAATTTACGAATGTTTCCAAGTCGTTCTGGACCGGAACGCAACGCAAAGTGATCCTTGATAGGGCTTCTTTTCGCGTGGAATTGGGAAATTCTTTGGGCATTCTGGCACCAAACGGCACCGGCAAGACGACGTTGATTAACATGATGGCGGGTTTGGAGAAGCCCGACGAAGGCCAGATTTACCGCGGTTGCAAGATCTCGTTCCCGCTTGGTTTTATGGGCGGGGTTGTTGGGAAACACACCGCAAAAGAGAACTGTCGCTATATTGCGCGGCTTTACGGTTTGGATCCGGATTACGTCGAATCCTTCTGCCGTTGGCTGTGCGACATTCAAGAATACTTTGACCTGCCCATCGGGACATATAGCCAAGGGATGCGATCGCGATTTACATTTTCGCTGATGCTGGCGCTTGATTTTGATATGTACCTGATTGACGAAGGCATGCCGCAGACGACAGATGTGGAATTCAACCGCAAAGCCGGTGAAATTCTGCGCGAGAGATTAGAAAGTACGACAGTGATCATCGTTTCACACCAAGCAGCGACGCTTGAACGGTTTGCCCGTTCTGCCGCCGTGCTGCGCGATGGTCATTTTCAAATGTTTGACACCTTGGAAGAAGCGAAACAGTTGTATGACTACGAAACCCAAGGCTAGAAAATTCCGCATCCGCCAAGATGACAACGGGGCTAAGCCTACCCCCGCATCTGAACCAGCGGCGACGCCTGAAGCGGCACCCCAGAAACCTGCCCCGGCCGCAGACGCCAATGTCGCGTCCCCTGCGCAGGTATCGGCAGAGGTGTCACTAGATGATATCCGCAAGGAAGGTCTGACTGGTCGCCAGTTGCGTATGGCGCGTCGCGTGGCCCAGAAGAACGGCCTAGCCGTGACGTCTGATTTTGATGCCGTAAGGCAGTTGCGCGGGATGGGAATTGATCCGTTCCAGCGCAACACGATCCTTGAGCTGGTGACGCCCGAAGGCGGGAACGGTGCTGACGGCGGTGGTCAGGCCAAGCAGAACGGCCAAAAACCGATTGGTCAAATCCAACTACCGCAGACAGTGCAACAGGGTCAGAACCTGCCATCAACGGAAACCGCGAGCCCCGCAGACCGTCGCGCGGGCGAGATTATGCGCATCCAACGGGATCTGGCGAAACGGCGGCGGCGCAAGCTGGCGCTGCTTTTCACACGTCTGGCGACGTTCGTGTTTTTGCCAACGATTTTGGTGGGCTGGTATTTCTACATGATGGCGACGCCCATGTATGCCACCAATTCGGAATTCGTGATCCAGCAAGCCGAAGCGACATCTGCCCCCGGCGGGCTTGGCGGCCTGTTCCAAGGAACGTCGCTTGCGACCCAGCAGGACAGTATTGCGGTGCAATCCTACCTTGCGTCGCGCGCTGCGATGTTACGTCTGAACGAAGATCATGGGTTCAAGGCACACTTTAGCGCTGACAATATCGATCAGATTCAACGCCTTGATCCAGAAGCCACAAATGAAGCTGCGTTTGGCGTTTACACTGACAAAGTCAAGGTCAGCTATGATCCGACCGAAGGTATTTTGCGGATGGAAGTGATCGCCGCTGATCCTGAAACCAGCCAGACCTATTCAGAGGCCCTGATTGGATATGCCGAAGAACAGATCGACCAATTGACGCAGCGCCCGCGCACCGAAGCCATGAAAGGCGCGCGTGAAAACTACGACAATACGGTCCAAAGCCGGACCGATGCGCTGGATAACTTGTTGTCAATCCAGCAAGAATTGCAAGTTGCCGATCCCGCTGGTGAAACCGCCGCACTGACGGCACAGATTTCGGCGCTCGAACAGCAACGCCAACAATTGCAGTTAACACTTGCTGAACGTCTCGGCGTACGGCGTCCGAACCAAGCGCAAGTGGAAGCACTGCAAGGTCAGATTTCAAGTATCGAGAGCCTGATTGCGGACGTGCGTGGCCAGATCAGTAACGCCACGAATAGTGGTCGTTCATTGGCTGAAAGCAACACGCGTTTGCGGCTTGCTGAAGAAGATTACGCGTTCCAGACCCTTCAAGTGCAGGCCGCATTGGCCCAACTTGAAGCCGCGCAAATCGAAGCAAATCGTCAGGTGCGTTACCTGTCGCTGGGCGTTGAACCCGTTGCCCCTGATGAGGCCACCTACCCGCGCGCGTTTGAAAACACTGTGCTGGCGTTCCTCATTTTCGCAGGTATCTATCTGATGATTTCGCTGACCGCATCAATCCTGCGCGAACAGGTTTCGACCTAAAAATCGGGCAAAGGGCTTGGCCCGCGCATCGCCATCTGCTTAGGATAAGTCATTCTTATTAAGCAGATTGTGATATGCGTATTTTCAAGCTCCTTTGCCTCGTCCTTCTATTTGCTGGTCCTGTTGCGGCACAAAACGACGGCGGTACAATTGCCGCGATCAACACCGACCAGAACGATGCGGATATAGCGATCCGTATCCGCGATATCCTGTCTGAACTTGGAAACTACGACGATATTACCGTCACAGTATCGGAAGGCATCGTCACCTTCCGCGGCACCGCGACGTCGTCGCTTGAAGCATCCGAACTTGGCGATCTCGCCAATCGCGTGGAAGGCGTTGTCGCGGTCAAGAACGAGGTGACCGAAACGGCGGATATTGCCCGCAGGCTTGACCCCGCCATAGCGCGTTTCAGGACGCGTATTGAACAATTCATGACGTTCCTGCCGCTCGCGTTGATTGCTGCTGTGGCCGGTGCCTTGATCGTTTGGATCGGCCTGCGCATTGCCCGTGCCCGCCAGCCGTGGGAACGCTTGGCCCCTAACCTGTTCATCGCAGAGCTTTACCGACAAATCGTCCGCATCGTGTTTGTCATCGGTGCTTTAGTAATCGCTTTGGATATCCTGAATGCCACTGCACTTTTGTCGACGATCCTTGGCGCTGCCGGTATCATCGGCCTCGCGCTTGGCTTTGCTGTCCGTGACACTGTTGAAAATTTCATTGCATCGGTGATGCTGTCGATCCGCCAACCTTTTCGCCCGAACGACACGGTTGAGATCAACGGCGATCAAGGCAAAGTCATTCGCCTGACCAGCCGCGCAACGATTCTATTGTCATTTGATGGCAACCACATTCGCATTCCCAACGCGACGGTGTTTAAGAGCCGGATCATCAATTACAGCCAACACGCGGAACGCCGATTTATGTTTTCGCTGCTGATTGATCGGGACGCGGACCTTGGGGCCGCCCGCGCTTTGGTCGAAGCGACAGTGCAGAAATTGCCGTTTGTTTTGGAACATCCAGCCGCGGCCACATGGATCGACACATTTGAAACGTCGGGTGCCAGCCTTGTCATCACAGGATGGGTCGATCAGAACGAAACCTCGATCGTTTTGGCCAAAGGCGAAGCTATCCGCCAAGTAAAACAGGCCTTATCTGACGCAAGTGTCGTCATGACCGACAGTTCGCAAGTGGTTGTGCTGGACCGGAAATCGCAGGCCGAAGCGATGGCCGCAGCCCCGCAAGAAGCGCCCGAAGTCGCTCCAGTCACCCCCGCAACAGACAGCGATCTGGACCGCATCATCGACGCCGAAAGAGAGGCCGAAAGCAGCGAAGACCTGCTGCGGGACGACGCGCTAAAAGAATAGCACTTTTTCTGTTTGAGGGGCTTGAAGCCGCTGCAGCTTCGTCGTAAATACCGCCTCGTTGATGGGGTGTAGCCAAGTGGTAAGGCAACGCTTTTTGGTAGCGTGCACCGTAGGTTCGAATCCTACCACCCCAGCCAACACCTTCCCTCCAGTAGAATAAGAGACAACGAGGCACTCTGACGTCCAGAATGCCCCCAAAAGTGCCCCACGGGTGTTTCGCACACCATGCGGGCGGGCCTCTGCCACCGTCCTAGAGCAGTTGATGGCCAGTCCCGTTCGCCCAGTGGTCTCGATCGTCTCGCTTGTTGTCCGCTCGCGTTCCGTCGGTCAGGTGGTCGGGGTTCATGCACAAGCGATGGCGCACGACCGAACGGGCCTAGTCCACTTTCACACTGGATATCCGTAAGAATAGCCGGGCCCTTCATTTGGGCCCCGCTCTCTAGAATGCGTGCTCGCACTATTCCTCCCATTGCTCGAAACGACGTGTTGGCTAGGGCAACATGGTAACCCGAGTATTAACGAGGAGAAGACATTGGCAGCTTCAGAATTGAATATTGATACCACCGCAACTGCGCTTGAGATGGCTGACACGATGTTTGGATCAGGTGTCACGGTCGTTTCGGCGACATACACTGGGGCGAACACAGCGTCGGGAATTTACACCGGTGGTGACGTGACCGCGCCAGTTCTTACTCCATCAGACAGCGGCGTCATTCTGTCAACTGGTTTGGCGACCGACGTAACAAACAGCACCGGCGCTGAGAACGTATAGCCATCGACCAGTACCGACCACGCCTTGCCAGGAGATGCAGGGCTGACCTCAATTCCAGGCATCACCACTTTTGACGCTGCAATTCTCGAAAGCGCGTTTATCCCAGATGGGGATGTTTTGACGATGCAGGTAGTCTTCTCGTCCGAGGAATATCTGGAGTACGTCAACTCTGGCGTCAATGACGCTGTCGGGATCTGGGTCAACGGCGTTAAGGCGGAATTGTCGATTACAGATGGCAACATTTCGATCGATGAGATCAACGATACTATGACGTCGAACCTGTTCTTGGACAACACTGGCGTCACGCCAGTTGTGAATACCGAAATGGACGGTTTGACGATCACGCTTTCCCTCAAAGCACCAGTCACTCCGGACGAAGAAAACACTATCCGTATTGGGATCGCAGACGGTGGCGACGGCGTCTATGACAGTAATTTGCTGATTGTAGCGGATTCGTTGCAGACCAGCCTGATCGCGAATGACGATACTATTGAATTGTTTGGGACTAATCCAGGTACGATAGATGCGCTGGCAAATGACGAATCCGGAGATCCGTCTCTTACGATTACCGAAATCAATGGCCAGCCAATCGTACCGGGTGGGAGCATCGTGCTGGCCACCGGCGAAACTATTACCTTGAATGCCAACGGTACGCTCACTTTGGAGAGCGACGGCGCACTCGGCAGCGACAGCTTTTCGTACACAATTGCTGACTCAGCAGGCAACACTGACGTTGGATACATCACTGCCACAACCTCTGTTGCATGTTTTTTGGCGGGATCGCTGATTGATACGCCCTCTGGGCCTGTCAAGATTGAGCAGTTGGAAGTTGGTGACGAAGTACTGACCTCCGACAATGGTCCACAAGTTCTGCGATGGATCGGGTCGACGACGCGGTTGGCCAAAGGCAGAGACGCCCCAATTCGGTTCCGGAAAGGGGCACTTGGAAACCATGAGGAGATCGAGGTTTCCCCCAATCATCGGGTTTTGGTTCGTGATGGCTTTGCAGAGCTGCTGTTTGGCAGTCTGGAAGTCTTTGTAAAAGCGAAACATCTCGTGAATGACGCAACCATCGGTCGGCGGGTTGATGACGCTTCGGTGACCTATGTGCATCTGCTCTTTGATCAGAATGAGATCGTCACTGTGAACGGGTTAGAAAGCGAGAGTTTCCATCCTGGTGCCGTTGGTATGGCGGGCTTTGATCCAGAAACTGCAGAAGAACTTCACCGCTTCTTTCCATGCTTAGATGCAATCAAAGGATACGGGAGCACTGCGCGTATGGACTTGCGGGCCCATGAAGCGCTGACACTCGTAAGCGCTTGAGCCAAAGAGGGAGCCCCCGACAACCTGCGTTCCTGATCCATATTCGATTGGCGTGATGCCTATACCGAAGAGAGTGTGATATACCCTAAATAAATACGAATTACCTCAAATTCTACGTTATCCCTGATCGGCACGTAGTTCGAATTGAATGGTGACGCAAAATGTTAAAATGTACGAAATTACTCCAAAGCCTCGGCTTGGCTGCTTTCCTTGGCACGTTCGCGGTATCGAACGCGACCGCCCAAGAAACGTATACGTTCGGCGTCGTTCCTCAATTTGAAGCGCTACGGCTGAACATGATCTGGGCACCAATCCTAGAAGAATTGTCAGCAGAGACAGGCCATAATTTTGAAATGGTCGGATCGCCGAATATCCCAGAATTTGAAATGGGCTTTACCAGTGGTGATTTTGATTTTGCCTACGTGAATCCGTTTCATTCCATCATGGCAATGGATTCCCAAGGCTACACGCCGTTGGTCAATGACGCTGGTCGTCGGCTTTTTGGTATTCTGACTGTCCCTGTCGATAGTCCGATCCAGTCGGTCGAAGATTTGAATGGGAAAGCAATCGCATTCCCTGCCCCAAATGCGCTTGGCGCATCGCTGTTGATGCGGTCTGAGTTGGATATTGTATACGGCATCGACTTTGATGCGCGTTTTGTGGCGACGCATACGTCTGCCTATTTGAACGCCATTTTACATGAAACAGACGCAGCGTCCGGCGTTATGGGTACATTTAACCGGCAGGAAGACGAAATTAAGGAAAAGCTGAGAATACTGCACCGCACACAAGAGGTTGCCCCGCATCCAGTTGTTGTACACCCGCGTGTGCCGCTCGACGTGCAAGAGGCAGTCCGCGCTGCATTTTTGAAGCTGGGTGAAAGTGAAGAAGGTCAAGCGCTGCTTGCTCAGATTCCGATCAGGCAAATTGCAGTTGCAACAGAGATTGACTTTGAACCGCTGCGCGATTTGAATTTGAACGATTATGTGGTCCTCGTGAGGGAAGATTAATGCCAAAGAAGTTTCGGCTGAATCTACGGGCCACAATTTTAGGGTCCATGTGTTTAGTTGGAGTGGCGTCAGGGCTGATATTTGCAAAGGTTTGGGTGCCGCGTTTGAATGCATTGAGCGTCGCGGCCTTATCGCGTGAAGTTGACCGCCAATTAGACGTTATCGCTGACAGCCTAAAACCATTTATTCTGAACAACCAATTTGCCGCGATCCACGAAACGCTTAACGCGCTTCTGAACAACAACGAGAATTGGATCGACATCACGCTGCACGAATCCGATGGCCGTCAGATTTTCCCAATCGAAGTCACAAGCGCACCCGAAAGTGATCAGTTTTGGTCGTCTTCAAAGGCCATCATGTTGCAGGACAAGGAAATCGGCGAACTTCATTTGACCGTGGACTTTTCGTCTGATCTGGGAATCTTGACGACAGAGGTGCGGAACATCGGGCTTATCGGTCTGACGCTTTTCTTGTTCACGATGTTGACGATCTGGATGCTGATCGAAAGCCTCGTGATCCGGCGGCTGAAAATTCTAGCCGATGCGTCACGTGAGCTTTCCGATGGCAATTATGCCGCTGTATTGCCACCCGAAGGTAAAGACGAAGTTGGGGCTCTTACTTCTGACTTTCGAAAGATGCGGGAAAATATTCATGCCAACGAAATTGAGCTGAAACGTGCAATGCAGAAGGCACAGGACGCGACGGTTGCAAAATCCCAGTTCCTCGCCACGATGTCGCACGAAATTCGGACGCCTTTGAACGGCGTTATTCCGGTGGTTGAACTGTTGTCCGCAACCGATCTCGATGAAAATCAAAAGCGATTGACCGATACAATCGAGATTTCCGGATCAGCGCTCAAGTCCATCATTGATGACATACTGGACTTTTCCCGCCTAGATGCTGGTCGTATGTCTTTGCGATCAGAACCCTACGTTCTGACCGATCTGATCGAGAACGTCTGCGATATCTTGGGCCCAAGCACGTTAAAGCGGAACATTTCGATCCAAAGTTATATTGACCCTGCCCTGAACGGTAAGTTGTTGGGAGATGGTGAGCGCCTTCGTCAGGTTATTCTAAACCTTGCTGGAAATGCATCGAAATTCACCGAAGTGGGCGGCATTGGCATTACGGCCGAGCAATTGATCCGCGCAGACGGCACAGAGCAGTTACATGTCGAAATTACCGATTCCGGGATTGGTATTTCCGCCGAAGATTTGGTGAATATTTTTGATCGTTTCACGCAGGTCGAAACCGGCGCTACCAAAAAATTTGGCGGTAGCGGTCTTGGCCTTTCCATCAGTCACATGTTGATCGACCAAATGGGCGGTGAGATCGGCGTGAACAGTCAAGTTGGTGTCGGCAGCACGTTTTGGTTCACGATCCCTATCGTCCATGTCAGCGACGTCGATGAAGTGCGTCCGATAAAGACCCTTGCACCAAAATCCATCGCTTTGATTGACGCAGGAGCGAACAGCACCGAAGGGGAATTAATCGGGCGGACGTTATCCGAATTCGGCCATGATCTTTGTACCTTCAGTAGCGTTCAAGAGATGCACGCGCAGTGTTCGCTTGAGGCGCGCAAGCTAAACCACATCGTCCTAAACACTCCTGTCGGTGGTCATGACGTTCTTGCGTTGTGGATGGACGAACTGGCGAAGGGACCGTTTGCCGCTATCGAAAAGATCGTGCTGTCCGCCCAATCAGATCAAGACAAAAGCGCTGCTAAGTCGGTCGAGCACAACAAATGGCTGATCAAACCGATCCATAGTTACGATTTGCTTGATTGCTTTGAGACGCATCACAAGAAGCCTGATCAGTGTCAGCGAACAAAGCAGATGCAATCGCCTGACAATACCTCTGATCATCGTCAGCTTCATATTCTGATCGCCGACGACAACACCATCAATCAGGAAGTTGCAGCCGCGATTCTGAAAACGTTTGGTCATCAGTGTGTCGTTGCGAACAATGGCCAAGAGGCGGTTGATAAAGTGATGCAAGACCAGTTCGACCTCGTCTTGATGGATATTCAGATGCCAACGATGGACGGGCTTGAGGCCACAAGTCTGATACGGGCGAGCGTAGAAAAGCCAGACGAAATTAACATTGTCGGCTTAAGCGCAAGTGCGACCGAAGATGACGCGCAACAGTGTTATGACGCCGGTATGGACAGCTTCATTTCGAAACCGCTGACGCGGGCGAAAATTAAGACTTTGGTCGATTCCATACCGTAAATTCAAGCCGTCGCGCAGTGCAGACAACACCGACAGATTTCAGATTCCAAACAGGCATTCCTTTAACCTCATGCTTTTCGTTTCAATTACTTGCAAGAACGCACTGGCGGGCATTAGCGTAAGGGCTAGGATTATGTACATTACACGTTTCCTGATCACATTAAGCATCAGGAAACTTGGCGTTCGTTTGAGTTAGTCGTTTTAGTGCCTCTTTTTCCATATCGGAGATTTCCAATGAAGCGTTCTATATTTCTGTTCGGCATTTTATTTATCGCATTGGTGGCGTGCACAGAAACCGTCACGCGCAATTCTAAATCGCGCATTTTGGCTATGGGAGATTCACTGCTTGCGACCAATTCATTGTCGGGCCAATCAGTCGCACAGGTGATCGAGGCCGCACTTGGTGAAGAAGTCATTGATCGTTCCGTTCGCGGTGCACGATTTCTATATGACTTACCAATCACCGGTGGGTTGGGGCTGAATGTGTCAAAGCAATATCAATCCGGCCCTTGGGATTGGGTCGTTCTAAACGGCGGCGGCAATGACCTTTGGTTGGGATGTGGATGCAACCGCTGTGAAGCAACGATGGCGCGGTTGATCGCGCCTTACGGGCCGCATGGTGAAATCCCGCGTGTTGTGAACAATCTCAGACGGAGCGGCATGCGCGTGATTTATGTCGGGTATTTACGGACACCGGGCGTCGAAACCCCGATTGATCACTGCCGTGATGAAGGCGCTGAGCTTGAACGGCGCATACGGAACATGGCGGCCGCTGACCCGGGGTTCTACTTTTTGTCGCTGGAAGATCTCGTGCCGAACGGGGATCGTACATTCCACACTCAAGATATGATCCACCCTTCTGCGAAAGCGAGTACAGCGATTGGCCGGCGAATTGCAGAGTTGATCAGAAGCGACGGGGCATGACGGCCGCAATCATTGCAGCGTCTCGATTGGCACACTGAAATCTGGTGAAAATGGCTGTTTTGCCAGCCGACTTTTGGCCCAAAGTCCACAAAAGCGATCGTGTTTCGCTTGCGAATCTGACCCCGCGACGATGCGGTGGAAACGGTCTAGCCTAGCGCCCTAGCAGCGCCCCTACTTCCCGAAAATCACCAATTTTGCCCCAGATTTGATACCGACGCATGGGACGCTTATCCTTTTGCGCCGCCGCCTAACCTTCCGGCGGGTACGTCCGACCGTCAACGAAATGTTAACTAAGTGGCGAGGCAGAACCGGAGTTCAGCACCGCACCACCACGCCATCCGCGACCGCCTCGATTGTTGTGCTTGATGAAGATCATCGGCAAAAATTTGAGGAATTAGTTGGTAATATGGCGACGACATTTTCATTGTTCTATCTCGGCGTAGCGCCAGAAATTGACCTGACTGAAGGCAACCTGACGTCAGAGAACCATAACGCATTAAACGGTTTGGTCTTTGGGGGACCGGCTGATGTAATTTCCGGCAAACTACAATCGTTGTCGCCCGATCCGACGAATTCTTACACCGGCGGCGTGGATGCTACGTCCTATGGCGCGGACAACGCGACAGAGACCGAAACGTTTGTGATTGATGGTGGTGCTGAGCAAACGCACGATGCGACTATGCTCTACAGCGGGACCGTCATTCAATATACCGACGGCACAACCGCGACTGTGAATGCGATCGTGATGCAGGACACGGACGGAAATCTGTATTTGCTGCCACCGACAACTGGGCCAAGCGCATATTCGGACGCCTTAGAGGCAAAACCGATTGAATCCGTGACGCTGGGCACTGCCACGCCTTCAGCGGGGACCGACACATACGGGATGACGGCCGACCGTTACGTGCTGGAATTCACTTACGTTGATACCGACGGCGACGGGAAAATCGATTCTGAAGATGCGGACGCTGATGGCGACGGCATTCTGAACGTTGACGAAGGCCTTACCGAAACCACACCAAGCACGGTGACAATCACCTTTGACGGTGACGATTGGTCAGGTGCGGAAAACACGTGGGAACTGAGAGACGCAAGCGGCACAGTCATCGCAAGCGGTAACCCCGCGAACTTTGTTGCCACCGTGACTGATGTCGATGTCACCGATTTGGGTAATTACACGTTCACTGTCTACGACAGCTTCGGCGACGGTATGAGCGGTGGCACCGATGGCAGTTTTCAGATTGCGGTCGACGGCACCCAGATTTACGATTCCGGGACCAACTTTAACTTTGGTACACAGTTTGATTACACATTCCCGGTCGAGGCGGTTGTTACTGCGCGCGACACCGACGGAGACGGCATCGCAGATTATCTGGACTCGGATAGCGATAATGACGGCATCACTGACAACGTCGAAGCACAGACGACGGCTGGCTACGTTGCGCCAACGGGTGTGGATAGTGATGGCGACGGTCTGGATAACGCATACGAAACCGGTGGCCTGACACCTGTTGATACAGACAATGACGGTACGGCCGATTTCATCGACACGGACAGCGACAACGACGGCATCGACGATGTTGTCGAGGCCGGTCATGGTGTATCCCAAGCCGCTATTGATGCGTCTGCTGATACAGATGGTGACGGCATTGCGGATGTCGTTGATGACGTGGTTGGATTCGATGCCAATGATGCCGACATTGACGCGTCCGGTAACTTCACACTCGCTGATACAGACGGCGATACCCTTGCCGACGGCAGCAACGCGTCACCAAGCGGCACAGACTTCGATTACCGTGACGATAGCAGCGTCATTGATACAGACTCGGATGGTATTGAAGACAGCCTGGACGCTGACGACGACAACGATGGTATTCTGGACGTCAACGAAGGTGTGACCACAGGGCAGGTCTACTGGGACCATAACGACACCGAAAACGGCGTTAATGGAAGCTCTTACGCTGCGAATACCAACGGCGACGCCGGTTCGATCTTGAGCTCCACAAGCGCGATTTCGTTCGGTTCTGGTTTTGTGCAGCCCAACAGCACCTTTGAACATATCCTGCAGGGTTCGGATGCTACGACGCTCGACCAAGCGATTGATCAGAACGAATATGTCGAGGTTTCTTTCACCCTCGCCCAAGATGCATACCTAACCGAAATCCAGCACGGTATTATCCCGCAGGATTGGGGTGGTACGGCGGCTGGTAATTACAACGTCGCGCTTAGCGTTTCCAATGACGGCTTTGCGTCTTCGACAACGCTTTACGATGACGGGTATCAGAACAGCCCTCCAAACGGCTCTTACGGTATCAGCAACGTCACAATCGAACCTTACGCCTTGGAAGCTGGCGAGACGTATACGTTGCGTTTCTATCTGTTCGACGAACAGAACAACTATGCGACCGACAACACGCTGGCGTTCGATGATCTGTTCCTCACGCTTGAAGGCGTTCAGGACAGCGATAACGACGGCATTGCCGATCATCTGGATCTGGACAGCGACAACGACGGCATCACCGACAACGTCGAAGCACAGACCACGGCTGGCTACGTTGCGCCGACGGGCGTAGATAATGATAATGACGGTGTCGACGACGCATATGGCGCGGGTGGCCTGACGCCGGTCGATACCGACAGTGACGGCACTGCCGATGTTCTCGACACGGACAGCGATAATGACGGGATCAATGACGTCGTTGAGGCTGGCCATGGTGTCAGCCAAGCGGCCATTGATGGGTCTGCCGACGCAGACGGTGACGGCATTGCGGATGCCGTGGACGACGTCGCGGGTTTTGACGCCAACGACGCCGACGTTGATGCGTCCGGTAACTTCACACTGGCAGACAGTGATAACGATACAGCCGCCAATGGTTCAGATGCGGTCCCGCTGGCCAGCGATCTCGATTACCGCGACATCATCTGTTTTTCCCGTGGCACATTGATCATGACCGAACAGGGCGAAAAGGCTGTCGAAGACCTGTCCGAAGGTGACATGATCTTAACAGCAGACAACGGTCACCAGCAGTTGCGCTGGATCGGGAGCCAGAAAGTGTCATCCGATCGATTGGTAGACGAGCCGAACTTGCGTCCTATCCGCATCCGTAAAGGTGCGCTGGGTGACAACACACCGTCATGCGATCTTGTGGTATCGCCGCAGCACCGCGTCCTTGTGCGTTCCAAAATCGCGATGAGAATGTACGATCAACCTGAGGTGCTTGTCGCAGCCAAATTCCTTTTGGCAGTCGATGGCGTGTCCGAGGTGACGGATTGTGACGGTGTCGAATACTTCCACCTCTTGTTTGATCGTCATGAAGTGGTCCGGTCGAACGGCGCATGGACAGAAAGCCTGTTCACAGGGCCGCAGGCGCTCAAATCCGTCGGACCAGATGCGCGCGCGGAAATCATGGCACTGTTCCCCGAACTTGTCGCACCCGACTATTTGGCACAGTCCTGCCGCGAACTGGCATCAGGTCGCAAAGGGCGGCAGCTGGCATTCCGGCATCACAAGAACCAGATCGCGTTGGTTGACCGTGAAAATGGCAGAATGCGCACCGTGGTAGCGGCGTAGAGTCAGCAAAAGTAGGCGGTTGGGGACCGAGAAACGAAAACTTCGAGGTCAACCTTAGCGTGCCAAGCCTTGATCCGGTGGCGCAAATGAACGCAGCGCTAGTTCTGCGGTCAGAAGTCGCGGTTCGCCATCCAAAACAAGATCATAACCAATCCCTTGTGGTTCGCCACGAGGGATCGTTGCGGTTGCAGACCGGAACATTTTCGGCGTCAAAATCAAGACTGCCATTCTCAAATTGACCGTCTTTTTTGCATTTCGACATAAATTTGCCTGAAATTTAGACCATCCATGTTCCTGATCCATTTTTTAGAGAGTTGAAGATGAGAAAATCAGTTATCGGAGCCGCCCTATTGGCCGTCCTGTTCGCAGGACCCGCCGCGGCACAGCAGGCCTCTTCTGGCGTTTCACCATTTGTCATGAATACTTTGTTCATCGTTTTCTGCGGCGTGCTTTGCATGTGGATGACCGCAGGTTTCGCGATGGTCGAAGCAGGTTTTGTACGTGAAAAGAACGTCGTTAATCAGTGCGCAAAGAACATCGGTCTTTTTGCGATTGCTTCGACAGCCTTCGTTCTAAGCGGTTACGGCTTCATGTTCCCGAACGGTGGCTGGATCGTGTCCGGCATCTTGGGCTTTGAGGGTGCGATTGAAATCACAGATGTGGTCGAAAGCAATGCTGACTTCATCGGACGTGGCCACGCAGGCGCTGGCGATATCTTCTTCCAGTCCATGTTCTGCGTCGCGGTTGCGTCTATCGTGTCCGGCACAATTGCCGAACGCATGAAACTTGCACCGTTCTTCATCTTCACAGCCATGCTGACCGCCGTCATCTATCCGATCCAAGCGTCTTGGACTTGGGGTGGTGGTTTCTTAGCGTCCGATCTTGGCTTTATTGACCTTGCAGGTAGTTCCGTTGTTCACGTCGTGGGTGGTGTAGCTGCTTTGACGGGTGCGCTGTTTGTCGGAGCGCGGTCCGGCCGTTTTGTTGACGGTAAGAAGATGCCACTGGGCAACTATTCCATGCCGCTGGCCACAATCGGTGCGCTGATTTTGTGGATGGGCTGGTATGGTTTTAACGCCGGCTCTTACCTGAGCTTTTCAACAGATGCAGACGCCGCAAACGTGTCGCGTATCTTCCTGAACACAAACTTGGCCGCTGCTGGTGGTGTGATTGTCGCCGCTTTCGTTTCTTACTTCCGCGAGAGCCGTTTTGATCTTGGCTTTATGCTGAACGGCGCGCTTGCGGGTTTGGTATCAATCACTGCAGAGCCACTGTTCCCATCCCCGTCCACAGCTTTCCTGATCGGTATGGCTGGCGGTTTGATCCTGTTCTGGGCCACACAGCTGCTTGATTACTTCCAAGTCGATGACGTCGTTGGTGCCATTCCGGTTCACCTGTTCTGCGGTATCTGGGGCACCCTTGCAGTTGCGATTTCCAACCCTGATGCGACCGTTCTGGGGCAATTGTCTTCGGTTCTGATCATCATCGTCTACGTTGCCGTTGCGACAAGCCTTGTGTGGTTCGCGCTGAAAGAGACCTTTGGTCTGCGGGTCACAACGGACACCGAAAATGCTGGTATCGACCAAAGCGATTACGTTCTTAGCAACTGATACCCCGCATTAATCCCTTACGAGTACGACCAAGGCAAGCCAAACACCCTTGCCTTGGTCACGGCGGTCCCCCGTCACCTACGAGTTGCCTACAATATATATTTAACCATTTTTCGTCGCTGATTGTTGTCCAGCGACTTGTTCGGAGTAAAGCAGATGAAATTGCAGTTCATTAGTCTTGCGATGTCTCTTGCGGTCTTGGCCAGCGGATTGCAGGCCGAGGTGACGGTGAATGTCGATGGAACCGACATTCCGATGTCCACCCTATTGGAAAACTGCCAAAGCATGGTCGGGGAACCAGAAGCGAAAGTGTCTTGTTTTAATGCGCTTTCTGAGTTGCTGAAAAGCCAGTCCTCTGACACCCAAACAGATGAAACAGCGATCAGTGAAGCATTAGAAGCCCTGCGGACCATCGCGGCGTATCAAGATGGCGAAACCGGTCTGCTTATCGACGGCGCGGGCTGCGATATCCAGTTTGTTTATTACGCGAATTACTTTCATATCAGCCGCCGTAACGTGTCGACCATCGACCTGTTCAGTGCAAAATTCGACGCGTCGAAACTGCAGTTTGACCAGATCAGCGAAGTGCGTGGCGCCTCTGCCCCGTTGCTGAACGCGCTGATGGACGACGGGGCGCAGGCCGCTTTGTTCGGCGGGATGGGGCTGGATTCGAACGAAAACAACTTCTCAGCGAAATCAGCGCGGACAAGCATTGACGCCTATGCGATGGAGGTCGTCGCGGAGCTGACACCACAAGAAAGCCAAAGCTTTGACTTTGTTCTTGTGCATCCTGAACGCGCCCAAGACGGGTCCGATATCATGGCCGCGTTCGAAGCATATGTTAGCGCCTGTCGCAGGTGATATGCATCATTGCGTCCGATGACGGAGCTGGAATGGCAAAGCGCGCCGATGCAAGTCCGGCGCGCTTTTTGCATTTTAGAACGGTGCGAACCCGTCAGATTGGCTTGGCGTTTTCACCCAACGGATATGTGGATCAATTGGCGTTGTTGACCCACCAAGCGGCGGGATCTGGCCCTGATCACCATAGAGCCAAAGCACGAAGTTTGACCGTTCGCCTTGCGTGATGGGCATCGATTCATGCGCAACACTGCCATGGTGGATCAACGCGGTCCCCGGTTCGAACGTCAGTTCGCTGACTTGGCGCGTTTCACGGTCGAAGAACCGCACACCCGAGCCAGAGAATTCTTCACCCGGTAGGTTCAGGTTGATGTTCAACGTGACCGATGACGCATCTGTATGGGCCCGCAACGACGTATCAGCATCCGCTTGCCATTGGATCGAAAATCCGAAGGTTTGCGTATCGTATCCCATCACATCAGGGAACAAGAGACGCGAAATCGGCCGCATGTAGCTATCCATCAACCCCTTGTAGAAGTCTTGGAAATTCGGTGCCGCTAGGTACCCTTCTGATCGCGGGTCAAGCATCGCACCGCCACGGTTCAACGAAATGCCATATGGTGGACGTAACGGAATGCCCGCATCCGCGGTCGCAGCCATGTAGTTGCGCAGTGTCGACAGCTTTTCCGGATCGAAAAACTGGGTTTTATAAACGCCGGGGAAGACTTCGGTCCAAAGGTCGTGAACTGCGGCTTCCTGACTTGGGTCCGCCCAAGCCTGTTCCACTGCTGCGCGTAGTTTCGGATCGTACAGGGATGCGTCCAACTGGTTGACTTTGCCGGCTTGGGTTTGTTCCCATTCCGCCCAAGCGTTTGCGAACACGTCCTGATTTTCGTCCCAAAACCGTTGGACCGTGAAATCGCGTTGCAGCATCTGCGCGCGGGATGGTCTTTCCACCGTGCGTGCCTGATCAAGTGCGAGGTTTGTCATTGTCTTATCTCTCTTTTCAAACGCCGTCGCTGGCGGTGAGCTGTGTTGTGATATCTGTGATACCCGCCATCACGGCAGCGCTGTGCTGCGCATCAAGTGCCGCCGCATGAGGTAGCGCAAAGCGCTGGGCGTCGTTGTCGAAATATTTGCCAGAGGCATCGGCAAAGGGCGCGCCAAGTGCGGCTTCTTTCAGAATGTCCGCGCCGATTTGCAGGTCATTGCCCGCCACGCCAAATCCTTCTTTGACCATTTTGGAGGCCAGCAGCGATCCGGGGTTCACCGCAACAATTACCGGTCCATCCGGACGGGTTTTCGCCAGTTCGCGTGTCCAGATCGTGATCGCCAGTTTGCTTTGCGCATAGGCACCCATGTCGTCCAGCTGCGTGCGGCCATACATGGCATCGTTATCAACCGGTGCTTGGGCGGCTGACGACAAGTTCACGACGCGTCCGTCTTTTGGCAGCAAATCCAACAGGTCAGTTGTCAGAACGTAAGGTGCAAACGTGTTTACCATGAAACGCACGTCGTAGCCGTCAGCGGTCATCACGTCTTTGGTTTTCAACACACCAGCGTTGTTGATGATCACATCAATCTGGTCGTGGTTCTTGCGAATGTCATTAGCCAACGCTTGCACATCGCTGATGCGCGACAGGTCCGCCGCATATGTTTCGTTTTTGCCGCCCACCTTCTGTGCTGCCGCTTCGAGTTTGGCGGTGCTGCGCCCGTGCAGCAGGATCGTGTGGCCTTCGGCAGCCAGTGTTTGTGCGGTCAACAGGCCGATGCCGTCAGTGGCCCCTGTGATAAGAATAGTCTTGGTCATGATCGTTCCTCTCAACGCAGCGCATCACGCAACTGCATGTTTTTGTTCTGTTTCGAATTTTAGTAGCGCACCAATGTGCGGCTCTCGATGCTTTTGCGGATCGTGTGAATTGTCGGGTCTTCGACCATATCCAAGGCGCTATGCGCGACGGACGGTCGCCCGCGATTGTCAAAGATGTTGAAATAGGCCACGTCGTCCGGCGTCATTTTGGACATGTAAATCCATTCGTGATCATCGTTTGCAGCCAATCCCATGATCTGCCCTTTTCGGTCAGGGTAGATCAGGTCGAGCAGTATCCAGTCTTCGTCTGCCACGCTTTCAGGCAGGATGAAGCCCAACGGCGCAGAGTTGATGGCTGCGCCAACGGGCCGCCAAACGTTGATGAAGGCATAGTGCCCAGCGCTCCAGTCGGCGGCGCGGTCTTCGCCCAAGATATCAACCAACCGTTGCTTGGCACCGTGCAGGCTATAGTCGCTGTGCACGTTGCGTGCCGGTTTACGATCGGCGTCGGGGTCGTCCACACGCACTGTGTGATCGAAAATGATAACCTCTTTCGCGGCGACTTCGGTCTTTAGAAGCTCCGTCAATTCAGCATCGTATGCGGGCCGCCAATCGACGCTGTCGTCAAATGACCGCACAACCGTTGGGTAATTGGTGAAACCGACCGACGCATCGTCGAAAGTTGCATCAACGCCAACTGCGCGTTCGTCAAAAACAATCACCTGCGTTGGTGCGAGTTCAGGCGAAATTAGGTTACCCACGATCCCACCTGCGTCCAGTTCAAACGCCTGCCGTTCCGGTTTGTGGACATGATAGTTTACTGTCGCTGTCTGGGTCATGGGATATTCCTTTGTGCGTCTTGACCTTTGACATACCCTTTCTAAAAAATATAAAAACTAGCCGTAAATGAATTCACTATTCAGGAAATGAATACAATGGACACACAAAGCCTGCGTCTGTTTGTGCTTGCCAGTGAGACCCTGAACATCAGCGCTGCCGGGCGCACCTTGGGGATGGCGCCTGCTGTGGCGAGTACACGCATTGCCAAACTCGAACGTTTCTTGGGAGTTGAGTTGCTGCACCGATCAACCCGCAAGGTGTCTTTGTCCGTAGAGGGACAGGATTTCCTGCCATATGCCCGTGAGATGATCGCCCAAGAAGAAGCCGCCGTCGCGGCCCTTGGGAAAGGTCAGGCGCAGATCAGCGGCACATTGCGTTTTACCGCACCCAGTACATTTGCACAAAGATACATCGCACCCCTGCTGCCCGAATTCATGGACCAACACCCCGACCTGACGCTGGATTTGCACCTGTCAGACGCGCAATTCGACTTGATCGAAGGCAGCTACGATCTGGCCCTGCGCAACGCGGTTTTGGCCGACAGCAGCTTGACCGCGCGCAAATTGGCTGACGATGCGCGCGTTTTGTGCGCCTCTCCAGCATATCTGGACCGGTACGGCGTGCCGCAAAATGCGGACGACCTTGTGGCGCATCGGCTGATCGCGTTTCAAAACCTCGATCCCAAAGGGTTGATCGCGGCGGATGGCACGCAGGCTGAATTCGAACCGAAACGCGCGGCGCACCGTTTGGTTCTGAACGACGGCTTGACCCAAAAGCGGGCCACGTTGGACGGTGCCGGGATATCGATCAATTCGATGTGGCTTGTGCACGACGCGATTGCGGATGGTACATTGATCCGCGTGCTGCCCGACTACGAAGTCGCCCGAAAACCCGCGCTTTGGCTGATCTATCCGAAAAGCAATATCGTCTCGACCAAGGTCCGCGTGTTTATGGATTTCCTGATCAAGCATATCGGCAACGCGCCCGTCTGGCGCATTGATCAATAGCGCTGCGATAGTGTTTGCCCGATCCCGTTTCGCGTGGTTACATCGATCACGCGAAACGCGCTGGCGACCAACAAGGTATATAAATTCATGACACGACTTACTGGAAAATCTGCTCTGATCACAGGGGCCGGGCGCGGAATTGGGCGCGGCTTTGCGGAAAGCTATATCGCGGAAGGTGCGACCGTCGGGATTGCTGACATCGACTACGATCTGGCAAGCCAGACTGCGAAAGAGCTGGGCGAAGCCGCCTACCCCGTTCAGATTGATGTCAGCCAGCAAGACAGTATTGATGCCGCGATTGCACGTGTCGTGGATCATGCGGGAAAGCTGGATATCCTTGTGAACAACGCTGCCCTGTTTGATGCCAGCGAAACCGTCGACATAACGCGGACGACCTATGACAAGCTTTATGCCGTGAACGTTGCGGGGACGTTGTTCACGATGCAGGCTGCCGCCGCACAGATGATCAAACAGGGACATGGCGGCAAGATCATCAACATGGCGTCGCAGGCAGGACGACGGGGTGAACCGTTGGTGCTGGTCTATTGTTCGACCAAGGCGGCCGTGATTTCGATGACGCAGTCGGCTGGGCTTGATCTGATCCGCCACGGGATCAACGTGAATGCAATCGCCCCCGGTGTTGTGGACGGGGCGCATTGGGAACACGTGGATTCGATGTTCGCCAAGTTGGAAGGTAAACCGCTTGGCCAGAAAAAAGCCGAGGTCGCGGCGAGCGTGCCTGCTGGTCGGTTCGCCGTGCCCGATGATCTGGCGCCAATGGCTGTTTTTCTTGCCTCATCGGATTCAGATTATGTCGTGTCACAAACCTATAACGTTGATGGTGGACAATGGATGAGCTGATAGACGCCCGTCTGTCAGTTTAAACCAACCTCCGCTGAAGGCGTCGAAATTGATTGACCGAATCTTTATTTCCAATATTCATGAAATTATGGAAGATATACTGATCACGCGCCTCTCGACCCTAAGCCATCCGCAACGGATGGCCGTCTTTCGTCTGCTGATGCGGCGTTGTCCGGACGCCCTGCCCGCAGGTGAGATTGCCGACGTTTTAGAGTTAAAGGCCAGCACTGCATCCGTTTATCTGTCTGCCCTGACCCAATCGGGTTTGATCACACAACAACGGCGCGGCACGAGTTTGCTGTATGCCGTGAACCTTGATGCCGCCCGTGACGTTGTGTCTGGCCTCTTTATGGACTGTTGTCGTGGTCGCGCTGATCTGTGCCCGCCCAGATTTCCGCAAACGGATGCAGACCAACCGCGCCCCAATGACCAGAAATTCAACGTACTTTTTGTCTGTACCGGCAATTCTGCCCGTTCGATCATTGCTGAAACTATTCTGCGCGATATCGCAGGTGATCGGTTTAACGCCTATTCCGCAGGCACGGCCCATCGGTCGGACCTGAACCCGATTGCGGTAGAGATGCTGAATGGCAAAGGCCACGACACCACACAGTTACGGTCCAAGAACGTGTCCGTTTATCAAGGTGCTGACGCGCCGCAGATGGATTTTGTGTTCACAGTTTGTGACCACGCTGCGAATGAAGATTGCCCAACTTGGCCCGGCCAGCCTGTGTCCGGTCACTGGGGCATGCCTGATCCCGTGAAAGCTGTGGGAACGGACGCGGAAAAACGGCTCGCTTTTCATGAAACATATGGCGCGTTGCACCACCGGCTGCGCGCGTTCACATCATTATCGTTCGCGTCTTTGGATCGCGGATCACTGCAAAAAACTGTCGATCAGATCGGCGCAGACATTATTAAACAGGACGAAAACCAATGACCACATATGCATTGAACGGCCTCGGCCGTATCGGGAAACTGGCGCTGCGCCCATTGTTGGAAAGCGGTGCGAAGATTGCGTTTATCAACGACGCTGTGGGTGATCCCGAAATGCACGCCCATCTGTTGGAATTCGATTCTGTTCACGGACGGTGGCCTGCGGAATTTGCCGCAGATGACCAATCGATCACGATTGACGGCCAAACAATCCCCGTGACCAAGACCCGCAATCTGGACGACCTACCGCTAGATGGCGTTGACGTCATGATCGACTGCACCGGGGCGTTCAAGACAGAATCCGCGCTGGCCCCCTATTTCGCCGCTGGCATCAAAAAGGTGGTCGTATCTGCCCCTGTGAAGGACGGCCCGACCGCAAATGTTGTCTACGGCGTAAACGACGATATCTATGATCCCGCGCAGCACGACATCGTCACCGCAGCAAGCTGCACGACGAACTGCTTAGCCCCTGTCGTCAAAGTTCTTCTTGATGGGATCGGCATCAAACACGGATCGATCACGACGATCCACGACGTGACCAACACGCAGACCATTGTGGACCGCCCCGCAAAAGATTTGCGTCGCGCGCGATCTGCCCTGACGAACCTGATCCCCACGACAACCGGATCGGCCACGGCGATCACGCTGATCTATCCGGAATTGAAGGGTAAATTGAACGGCCATGCTGTGCGCGTCCCGCTGTTGAACGCGTCCATCACGGATTGCGTATTCGAAATGGCCCGCGAGACAACCGTCGAAGAAGTGAACGGCCTTTTCAAAGCCGCCTCAGAAGGCCCACTGAAAGGTATTTTGGGGTATGAGACTCGGCCGCTCGTGTCGTCCGATTACACCAATGACAAACGCAGCAGCATCGTTGATGCGCCATCCACAATGGTTGTGAACGGCACGCAGCTGAAGGTCTACGCGTGGTACGACAACGAATATGGCTATGCGCACCGTTTGGTGGACGTGGCGTTGATGGTGGGCGGCAAGCTATGACACGTCCCGCGGGGTTTGCGGCCTACGTCACGGTCACGGCGGCCTATTGGGCCTTTATGTTGACCGATGGCGCGTTGCGGATGCTGGTGCTTTTGCACTTTCACACGATCGGATTTTCACCTGTTCAACTGGCTTATCTGTTCGTCCTGTACGAAATAGCGGGCGTGGTGACGAACCTGTCCGCTGGCTGGTTCGCCGCGCGGTTCGGTTTAACGTCGACGCTATACGCGGGACTGTCGTTGCAAGTGATTGCCCTGCTCGCCCTGACGCAGCTTGACCCCGCTTGGACCATCACCGCATCCGTGGTTTTTGTGATGTTGGTGCAAGGGCTGTCTGGCGTTGCCAAAGACCTTGCGAAGATGAGTTCGAAAAGTGCCGTCAAAATCCTCGCCCCGACCGAAGGCGCTGGGCTTTTCCGCTGGGTCGCGGTGCTGACCGGATCAAAGAACGCGGTGAAAGGATGCGGATTTTTACTGGGTGCTGTGGTGCTTGGGGTGTTCGGGTTCATTCCGTCCGTTTTGAGCATGGCCGCGATCCTGTTCCTGATCTTAATTGTAGTTGTCCTGACAATGCCCAAGGGGCTGCCCGTGGGCCGCAAGGACGCGAAGTTTTCCGAGGTTTTATCGAAGAACAGCAATATTAACTGGCTGAGCGCCGCCCGCGTCTTTCTGTTTGGGGCACGCGACGTCTGGTTCGTGGTCGGCATTCCGATCTATTTCTATGCCGTGCTGTCCGATGGTAGCGAAGCAGGCAACCGCGCCGCGTTCTTTATGATCGGGTCGTTTATGGCGGTCTGGACGATCCTGTATGGGATTGTGCAAGGCGCGGCCCCCCGCATCCTGAAAGCTGCATCACGGTCCGAGACGGATATGCTGGGTTTGGCGCGACGCTGGGTCGGTTTTTTGGCCGTTGTACCAGTTGTCTTGGCCGTTTTCGTCTGGATGCCGCCAAGCCCCGCGTTGACGATATGCGTTGTGCTGGGATTGCTTGTTTTTGGCGCCATCTTTGCCGTGAATTCCGCGTTACATTCTTACCTGATCCTCAGCTTCACCGACACGGGACGGGTCACAATGGACGTCGGGTTTTACTACATGGCGAATGCGGCGGGCCGATTGATTGGTACGGTTCTATCAGGGCTTACCTATCAGATCGGCGGCTTGTCCCTCTGTCTGGGAACGGCGGCGGTCATGATTTTGTTGAGCATGCTTTGTGCAGGACAATTGCGGGCGCGCCCAGCTCCGCAAATGGCTTAACCTAAGAAATCCGGATGCACGGTGTTTGGGCGGACATTTTCGATCAAGCTCAGTATGTCCATCACCGGAAGCCCAAAGGCGGCCACCAGCGCCGCCTTGTAGGGCGGCAGATTGGTGCATTCGAGCAGGATATGTTTGTGGTGCGGAGTTAAGGCCCTGCGCACGGTTTCCACGACGTCTGCACGTGCCACATCAGGATCAAGATTAGGCTGATCGCCCGCGATCACCTGCCGCAGATGCGAATCCTTTGGCAAGCCAACGATGTTGGTCTCATGATCCGCGAACGCGCCTAGATGGGCGGGCGTCAAACTGTCCGCATCGAATGTCAGTATCAGGATCTCGGCGGGTGCGTAACGCTGTGCCAAATCGTTTAGGCCGATCAGGGCCGAACTGATAAAAGGCTTAGATGTCAGGCCCGCAAGATGATCCTGCCAGAACGATAGAAAACCGCAGGACGTGACGATGACGTCGCCTTTTGCGTGCTGACTGGCTTCCGCAAATGGCGCGATGTTGATCTGGTCGGGCTTGTCCGTGACGATACCCGCGACCGTCGCTTGGGGGATACGGATGATTTCGGCCATTGCCGTATAGGTCTGCAGACATCCTACATCGCCTGGTATGCGCGGAAAATGCGTGTCGAGCTGTAAGATCGTGACAGCGGGCCGCATATCTATTGCCTGATATTGTTGGGCAGCCACGTCGCCAGTTGTGGGAACGCGACGAGGATCACAACCATCAACAACATCAGTCCAACCATCGGGATAGCAGTTTTCGAGATATAGCCGATTTCGTGCCGCGTCATGCCCTGAAGGACGAACAGGTTGAACCCGATGGGCGGTGTGACCTGCGCCATTTCCACGACCACAACGATGAAAATGCCGAACCAGATGACATCGATACCTGCTTGGCGGATCATCGGTTCTACGATGGCCATGGTCAGAACGACCGATGAAATACCGTCAAGGAACATGCCGAGGATGACGTAGAAAAGGGTGAGCGCCGCAATCAGGGTGATGGGCGATAGCTGCATTTCGTCGATCCAAGCGGCCAAGGCACGTGGCAGGCCGGTAAAGCCCATCGACAGCGACAAGAACGCCGCCCCCATTAGAATGAGCGCGATCATGGCGGAGGTACGTGTGGCCCCCATCAGGCTTTCGAAGAATGCGCTAAGTGTCAGGGATCGTTGGAACATCGCAAGGATGAGCGATCCGAGAACACCGACCGCCGCCGCCTCTGTTGCTGTCGCCCAGCCGAAATACATCGACCCGATGACCGCGAAGACGAGGCAGAGCACGGGGATCAGGAACCGGCTTTCGGCGAGCATTTCACCAAAGCGCATCGCGGGTTCTGGCGCTGGGCGTTGGTCCGGTTTCACGAAATGCCAGACCATGATGTAGGACATGAATAGGCCCGCCAGCACGAGGCCCGGCAGGATGCCCGCCATGAAGAGTTTGATGATGCTTTCGTTGATTGAGACGCCGTAGACGATCAGCGTCAGCGACGGCGGGATCATCAGGCCAAGCGTTGCCGCCCCCGCCAATGTGCCCACAATCATGTATTCTGGGTAGCCGCGTTTGCGCAGTTCGGGGATCGACATTTTACCGACGGTGGTCAGCGTCGCCGCCGAAGACCCTGAAACCGCTGCGAAAATTGTGCAGCCCGCAATGTTGGTATGCAACAGGCCACCCGGCAGGAACCGCATCCATGGGGCAAGGCCGCGGAACATGTCTTGGGATAATCGTGTGCGGTACAGGATTTCGCCCATCCAGATAAACAGCGGCAGTGCGGTCAGGGTCCAACTGCTGGCCCCTGTCCAGATCGTGGTGATCATCGCGTCGCCTGCTGGGCGGGTTGTGAACAGTTCCATCCCGACCCACGCGACGCCCATCAATGCGAGGCCAATCCAAATGGATGAACCGAGTAAGGTAAAGAGAACAAAGAGAAAAACGATGGTGGCGTAGGCTTCGGTCATTCGACTGCCTCCGACACGATGGGGTTCACGCCGGTGATTAGCATCCGGTAAAGCGTGTCCCAAAGGGCGACTGCCAACAGGACGGTGCCGATGGACATGGCCAATTGTGGGATCCAGACGGGCGTGTAGACCAACGTGCTATCGCCCGCCGCGGCACCTGCAAAATCCAGTTGGAACAATGAGACGAGCCATTGCGGGATTTGGTCTTGCCCCTGTGTCCGGTCATTCAGCATTTCAGAGAATTGGTTGGTTTTGATGGCAAAACGGGCGAAATACGTGGCGATAACTGCGGCCCCGAAGACAGCAAAGACATCAAGCCACCGCTTTAGAAAGTCGTTCAAATTCAGAATGATAGACACCCGAATATGCGCCCCGCGCGTCATGGCGTGGCTCAACGCAAAGAACGATGTCGCCGCCATTGCGTAGCCCGCAAATTCGGTTGTTCCGGGCAAAGCGACGCTGGTCCATCGCGCGATCATTTGCGCGACGATCAACAAAAGGATCGTGACCATGAAGACCGCAGCGACGGCCCCGCTGGCAAAATAAACACCGTCTAGGAAACGCCAGATCGGGCGCAAGGGCCGTTCCAATCTTGGTCCCGCGATCAGGCAGAAGACGCCGATCAGACTGGGAACAACAAACAGCCAAGCCCAAAGAGGCAGCCCCATTACAGGTGACCAGTCGCGCATGGTGGGGGCCCTTTTTGCCGGAAATCACAAAGTCACAATGCGTGCACAACGCGTGCACAACCCGTGCACCGCGATGTCAGCAAAATGGACGGCTCTTGGCGACGTATCGCCAAGAGCATTTTGGTCTTAATTGGCGTTATACGCGTCGAGGATCGCCTGACCGTCAGCGCCTGCTGTCTCCAGCCATTCGGCGGTCATTTTTGCGCCGATTGCTTCGAGTTCGGCCAGAAAATCCGGGCCTGCGTCTTCGACAGTCATGCCGTTCTTGGCCAGTTCTTCGAAGTAGAAATCGGACAGTTCGGCGGATTTCGCAGCACAGCTCGCCGCGGTTTCATCGGCCGCCTTTTGGATGCCTGCCTGCACGTCTGCATCAAGCCCATCCCATGCTTGGGTGTTCACCATGACGTAGTTGCGCGGCAACCATGCGTTGACTTTGTAGTAGTGCGACAGGTGTTCCCAGACTTTGCGGTCGTAGCCTGTAGAGCCGGACGAAATGAAGGCGGACGCGACGCCTGTGGCCAAAGCTTGGCTGAGTTCAGCCGCTTCGATTTGTACGGGAATCATACCCAATTCTTCGGCGAAGGTTGCTGTCGCGGAGTTGTAGGATCGGAATTTTATGCCTTGGGTGTCGGCGGATGATGCCACCTCTTTGTTGAAGTAGAACCCCTGCCCCGGCCATGGGCATGTGTACAGCGCCACGAGGTTCAGGTCGGCCAGTTGTGCGTTCACGGTGTCGCGCGCGGCTTCCCAGAGTTTGGCATTGTCGTCGTAGCTTGTCGCGATGAATGGCAGGTTGTCCCAGCCCAGAAGCGGTGCTTCGTTCGCGTGTGCGGACATAAACCGTTCGCCAATTGGCACCTGACCTGTTTGCACAGCACGTTTGATGTCGCCGCCACCGAACAATGATCCACCGGCATGGACAGTGATATCAATCGCGCCATTGGTGTATTCGCGGACCTTATCCGCGAAGATAACGCCATGTTCGGAATGGAAATTGGTGGCCGCGTAGGCCATCGGCATGTCCCATGATTGGGCATGGCCATCAGCATAAGAAATGGTACCAGCGATTGTGCAAACGGCAGCCACGCAGGTTGTGGTCAAGATAGACTTCATTCGTATTCTCCCGGTCGGCGGACGCTACTGCGCCGCGTGTTTTCGCGGATCAAACGGTGCCAAATCTATGTTCGGTTTCTTTCCATCAATGAGATCCGCGATAATCCGACCCGTTTTGGGACCACCTGTCAAGCCAACGTGTTGGTGACCGAAGGCAGAATAGCTTTTCCCGCCTGCGTTGTTTGCCCCGATCACCGGTAAACTGTCGGCAGGTGCAGGCCGGTGTCCCATCCATTCGATTAGGTCGTCATAGGTGAGATCGGGAAAGATGGCTTTGACCTGACGTTTGAGCAGCGCGAAAGGCGCGTCGCTTGGTCCATATTCCAGCCCGCCAAATTCAACTACGCCTGCCGCACGCAGGCGGCCTTCCATCGGTGTGATCACAAATTTGCCACTGGCCACCATCATCGGGGATTTCGGCATCTGCGACGGATTGGTCATTTCGATGTGATATCCGCGTTCGCTTTCGAAGGGGACTTTGACCCCGAGTTTGTGCGCGATGGTCTTTGACCACGGGCCCAGCCCAAAGACGATTCGGTCGGCTGTCATGTCGCCGTTTGCCGTTTTCAGATGCGTGATTTCCCCATTTTCCACGGCGATATCCGTGATGTTCTGGATGAGGAGTTTGCCGCCTTGGTCAACAAAATGATCGGCCAGCGTTTTCACATAGGCCCCCGGATCGCTGATCCGACCGTGCCCCTTGCACCGGACCACCACCGCGAAGGCATTGCCGTAGGCCGGATCATATTGCGCATAGGTTTCGCCATCGATGACATCATAGGCGAAACCTGCTGCTGTGCGTTTGTCCCAGCTGTATTTGTCCGCCGCGAACGCCGCTTGTGTCGAATAACCGAAGCAATAGTCGTCCGCGCTGATGTACTTTTCCGCGCCAGTCCCACGGGCAAGCGCCATATGCTGATCCACGGAATCGTGCAGCAATGTCGACATCGCCGCGCCATAGTGATCGACGTGCTCGTCCGTGGTGTAGGTCAGGTATTTGGCCAAAAACGGGATCAGTTTCGGCAGGTAGCGCCATTTCAGGAAAAGGGGCGCATCCTTGTCCCATAACATGCCTGGTGCCTTCCACATCAGGCCGGGCGTTGTGACCGGAATGACAGCGCCCGCCGCCAGAACGCCTGCGTTGCCGTGGCTTGTTCCGCTCGCGGGACCCGCCTTGTCGACAATCGTGACGTCATGCCCAGCGCGTTGCAACCAAATCGCGCAAGACACGCCAACGATGCCAGCACCAGCTACAATAATCTGCATTCTCAATACCCTTGTCCAAACGCCGATGCGGTCGCTTCACTCATTAGATTGAAGTGTTCACTGCAGAACCACGTTTTAGCAAGGTTGATTGCAGCCCAAATGATCTTGGGTCTGCAAAAAAGGGACACGAGCAGGCAAGACAACTGCCCGTGTCCAAAGATGCGCTTGGGAGGTAGCGCGTTTTATTTCATCGAATTCAGGCCGAACATGTTGCCTTCAGTATCCTGACAAAGCGTCACGAAACCAAATTCACCAATCGAGAATTTCGGGCGGATCACGATACCGCCTGCTGCCGCGACGCGTTCTTGTTCAACAGCCACATCTTCGGCCATGAAGTAGATGATTGTGCCGCCGATGCCGGGCTTGCCGTGATCTGATTTTGTCAGCGCGCCAGCGGCACCGTAAATGGTCATGTCGCCTTGAAAGGCCATCATCTGGGTTTCGCCTGTCGGGTCGCCCATCGGCTCTAGTTTCTGGCCCAGAACGGTTTCGTAAAACGCGACTGCGCGGTCCAAATCGTCTACAAAAATGTCAAACCATCCAACGGCATTCATTTTGGTCATTTTCTAGTCCTTAAGGTTATTTTGCATTTACCCCATCACATTAGGATGCGGCTGATGATCTGTATTGTAGATATCAGACATCGAACTTTCTGGCGTAGCGGGCGGGCGTGTACCCTGTGGCCTTGCGGAACGAATGGATGAAGTGCGATTGGTCGGCGTAGTTATCCGCTGTGTCTGTGGTTAACGCCTGTTGCAGTCGCAGTACTTTGAGAAAGTCATGCGGCGCAAAGCCTGTTGTCCGCTTGAGCGTCCGTTGCAACTGGCGTGGCGACAAGTCGGACGATGCGGCCATGTCGGACACCGTGTTGATGTCTTCGAGGTTGCGAAAGATCTTTTGCGTGACTGCGTTCGGCACAACATGCTTTGCCGCGATCAGCGTTTCGACCAATTTGGACAGGATCGCACGCTGGGTTGCAGGCGTTTGCCCGAATAAACGTTGGCTAAAATCCAACAGCGGCAGTTTCCCTTCGTAGGATGCGTTGACCTGCCCATATCCGGACTGTTCGCGATCGAGACGAAAGACGCCGGGGAGAAATCGGATGTTCAGGAAATGAAACTGACGGCCCAAGTTCAATTCCTCGGAGGTCACCCGCAGTGTTGTGACCCCCGTGACATGCGGATCAAGCTGATCAAACACGATGTAGATGCAGGCATCGGGTAAGGCATGGAAACGATAGTCTTCTTCAAGAACGCCGTTTGTTTTTAATTCGATGAAGCGGTGCACAACATTGCTCAGATGCGCAGGCGGCTGCGTTTCAGTGAACGTGACCGCGTCAACGCGTTTCGCTTTTGCGTGCCCTCTCGGATCGTATGTACCCATCTTGACGGTCCAATTCTTTAACATGGGACCAAGGTAATATTCGCGGGAGCTGAACCATATCCCCACAGATGAGGGGGTTCATTTGTGGTCATGCCGGTTAGGCGGCGTCATGTGGGGATGGATCGGGATAGGATGCGTTCAACGCAGTATTTACGCCGCGTCAGCTTCAGAACCGTAAACTCGAATGCTCTAAAAGTACCCTAAAAAGGAAAGCGGCCCAAACAAAACCTGTGCTGCGCTAGCAATGATTACAACAGTACATATCTGGAAGTTTAAATGGTGCCCAGGGGCGGCATCACCTTTTAGTCACAGACCTCTGATATATATGGCGAAATCGGTACGCGATACCTAACGGCACCCCCAAAAACACCCCTTATTTGGACTGGTAGCTCAACACATATTTCGGACTGGTTTCTTTGGTTTTTCAGATAGCAGAACACAACCATTTACCGCGCATCTGACATGAACAGCTTTATGCCAGAATTCTTAACCGCTACAGAATCGGTCACAAGCGACCCAAGGGAGGCATCCCTCGGCCGAAGGCGATACTGCATGTGCAGCCCGAAATGCCGACCTTCATCCTCCGAAAACGTTGCGCCATGGACGAATGGTGGACCTGTTGAAGCTGCCGGCGTGGTCGGCGGAAGGTCGCTTTGGACCGAACTTGCCGATGCGATCGGGCTGATCCCGTCGGATGCTGCAAATCGTCCAATGTCCGCCGCTGGCGGAGAGCGCTCTTTCGCCGCATCGTCTACGAATGTCTGCATTTCGCTACATGGGTAGGTCCTCATGGCCAATGCCGGTAAGGCGTTAGTTTGTCAGTAGCCCCCTGAACCGGTCGCACCATCCGCGAGCCAAGGCCCCACTTTCTAAAATTAGCCCAGACAACCTTGCGTAGATGCATTGCGACCAAATACAAAGGGCTGGACAAGACGCCATGCATTCCCAAAGAGACATTTATGACCAAAACCAACATCGTTCCCGCGTCAGAGTCCCAAAAAGTGATCATTTCGCTCGAACCTCCAGACCTTACTGATGGCCCAGATTTGTTAATTTGGGTGAAGCCTTCCGACCTATCGTGGAACGACTTCGGTTACATTTCCAGGGCTGTCATTTGTTTCATTTATCGCGGTCGAGCTGAATTTGAGTATAATTGCAAGGCTGCATACTTTGACCCCGATAAGGCGAGCTATGTAGGGGTTGGCAACGCCATACAAGTTACTTCGAACCGCCGGAAAGCTATCATAGAGACCAGCAGAAACAACATAATTTCCTTAGGTCAGGATCAGGAGACTTATCGTGCAATAGTCCGTGAATACGGCGTCGAAACCGCGAATGAAAGGTTGTTGGCGGCAGGCGATCTGGTCGCAACTACGAACAACGGCTCCGTCAAAAACATAGAGAAAGCCGCGTTGAAGTCTCAAGTTTTCCAGTTCTCACTGACACGTGAATCTGAGGCATTTTACGCATTCAAAAATGCTGCATCAATTATCCGCGGACTAGATCAAGAGGACATCTCATCCGGGCCAGAAAGGGTGACCGTCTCTCTATCCAACGAACCCGGAGAAGACTTTGAAGTGGGTTTCAACTTCAGTCATGAAACCACGGTACCAAAAAGAACATGCGTCATCATTGGAAAAAACGGGGTCGGGAAGAGTCGAGTTTTGGGTGGTATAGCCAGAAAGGCGTTGGGAGGAGTAAAAAAGAACGCTGCAAGTAGTGAGGGACGAATCACTGCAAGCCGAATACTGGCTTTTACCCCCGGCACTGAATACACAAATGCCTTCCCCAACGAGGGCTGGAAAAGGCCGGCAACATTTTATAAGCGACTGTCCACAAGCCGTTCTCGGAGCGGCTCAGCTCGAAACACAGCAACTTCTACAATACTTGAATTGTCCCGCAACGATAGGATGATTGCTGAGAAATCACGTTTTTCCATTTTCTTGGATGCGGTTCAGGCAATCAACCGAGCAGACCAAATCGCGTTTAGGTCAAATGATAACTCACAATTGATAAATTTGCGGGCGCTACGTACAAAATCGGAGCAGCGCAGGCTTGAATTGCTCCTTAACATGAATGAGGCGGTCGAGCCTGGCCGTCAGATTGAAGGGAAATTTTTTTACTTGAGCAGCGGTGAAGCGCGTTTCATCAAGCTTTTGGCTCAGGCCTGCACTTATATTGAGAATGGCTCACTGCTACTACTTGATGAACCCGAAACTCATTTACATCCTAATTTCATCGCTCGCTTAATGAGTGCCTTGGAGAGACTGCTCGCAGACACTGGCTCATGTGCAATTTTAGCGACACATTCCGTCTATGTCGTCCGCGAAGTTTTTCATGACCAAGTTGTGATAGTGGAAAGGCACGAAGACGGGAGTGTATCCGTTAAGGCGCCTGGCATGCGAACATTTGGGGCCGATATCTCAACTATATCTACATTTATCTTCGGAGAGGAGGATAGTTCATTTCTTGCCGAAGATGTCATGAGCAGGATTCGATCGGAGAACCTTTCTCTTGACGAGTTACGTGAGAAATATGGCAGAATTCTTTCTCGAGAAATATTGAGCGATCTTAGGGGTTAAGGTGAAGAATTTCAGCCATACTACAAAAGGGCAATTGCGCGCTCTTGCAAGTATTTCAAAAAACAATAGGACTCCAAACGCTCCAGTGGTGTTGGCGAACATGGGGTTTCTCATAAATTCCTACCGAGAGTATGTGCGAAAACGCGGAAATCCGTGGTTGATTAGTGGTTATGTGAAGAACGCTCAATTCCAGAAATCGATGGACAGCCTGTACGGATCAGAAATGCAGGCAGTAAGTTATATTTCTGAGCTGCGCAAGAGCACGCGTGGTCGGTGTTGCGCCTTTTGCGGGTCCCTCAACAACAACCAGATTGACCATTTTCTCCCAAAGGAACATTATCCTGAGTTCTCAATATTTCTACTTAATTTATTTCCGATTTGCGCGTGTAATCAGACGAAAGGAAAGAAGACCACAGGCGCAACGGTTGGTCAGCGTTTCCTTCACCCAAGATTCGATAGGAATATTGGTGAGCGTTCGGTTTTCGTCCGCATCAGGTGTCATGGTGATATTCCGACCTACACCGTAGTGTTCAAGAAGCCCAAAGGCGTTACTGATGCTGCGGCTTTTGATTTCCACACCGAAACGCTGATATCGAAAGAACACCTTATTGAATATGTTAAAGACGGCTTCGAGCGTTTCTGCCGACGCCCGGGAAACATAGTTCGCACTCTAAAAAGATCAAATCCACATAATAAGCAGCATTTGGTCCAACTTCTTTGCGACGAAATCAGTGAGGCGTGCTGGCAGCATCAAAGTAAGAACAATTGGGAGTCCATAATGCTTCAGTCTTTAGTCGAGCGACGCACGGTAAATTGGTTGTGGAAGCGATTGTCGTCGCCAGGTCGCAATGCAGGGGATCCACTTGTGGATTTGTAGGAACTTGAAGGACTAATGAACCGTGGCATTTTTTCTATGGGCGCGGTGCAATATTGTCGAAAAGCCGACATCTAATATCAAACGACCGAATGGCGGGTAGGCCGAAGGTCCGGAAAGGGCCTTCCTTGTCGGTGACGATGCGCCCCTGGTTCAAAAATGCTGCGACCCATCTAATGGCGGCAGTGAGCTCACATTACCTAATACTGCGAAGCGCACGACAGTCGGCTCCGGCGCGCCATAGTGCAGATGGGGCATCGTGTTCCGTCCTCGAACTCTAGATATCCATCACGTTCGAGGATAGTTTCATGCAGCAGAGCCTGCGCTTGGGCAGCGGTGACTCCTTCGAGATACCCAGTACCGTTGCATTGCGAGAAGAGCCCATCCGGCGCGACTAGCGCCAAGGTTCACGGCACGGGACTTTGCAAGCCTTGCCGTCCGCGTGGCCAACGGCCGCTGTTAAAATGCTATCCCGACGGCGAAACGAACCAAGGCGGAAGCCAGACTTTCGGGCCTCGTTTCGCTGATCGCCGGATTGGTCGTGTTCAACGATTAATTTTGCATTGATGTTGACGCTACTAACCCGCTCATCCACTGATTGAGCGTCAATTTGAAATTAAAGCTAACGTGAGTTCTCATGCCGACACACCTCGAAGGATTAGCGATCCAATACTACAAGGGCATAGGTCCCAAAACGCAATACATTGCACCATTCTCAGAAATGAATTTCTTTGTCGGCCCGAACAATGCTGGCAAATCTATTGTACTGAATCTTCTAACTAAACATCTGCTAGACAGTGGGAATAGTAGGCTAAGGGACATATCTGACACTTACCGTGGGGCCAAAGAAGGAGACTTCACTAACTTCATTGCTGTGTCTGAGAAGACTTATAGCGCACTTCTTTCAAAGCATTTACAGCACAGAGCTAGTGGGTATCTCAATAGAAAAGGGCGAGCGTCGCCAATACAACAAACAGAGCTCGAAGAGCTGAGCCAGCTCATTTCAAGTCACCTCGTATACCGAGGCGGTATCTGGATTGAATCGGTTAACGACATGCAAAATGCCTCTCTGAAATATGATCTTTATGATGAAGACAACAACTTTGGTGTGACACTTCAAAAGTGGAACTCCTTACTTGACGTCTGCGGACTTGCATCCCAAAGAAATGTCAAGGACGCAGCAAAGGTTTTACTTAAGCAGGTGACTCAGGACCTTCGATTTAAACCACCTCAACAGATGATAATTCCGGCTAAACGCCAACTTATAGACGGCGATGAAACTTTTGATGATCTTTCCGGTAAGGGACTTATTAGCCACCTTGCAGAAATTCAAAATCCAGATTTTCATGAGCGCGATCAAAAAGAAATTTTTGATCAAATCAATTTGTTTGTTCGAGACGTTACAGGCAAACCTGATTCCCTTCTAGAAGTCCCAAACCATCGCAAACACCTGATAGTCCATATGGACGGCAAGGTGTTGCCGCTCTCATCGCTAGGAACCGGTATCCACGAGGTGATCCTGATCGCGGCATTTTGCACTATCCATCAAGATAAGATTATGTGCATCGAGGAGCCCGAAATCCATTTGCACCCTGTTCTGCAGCGCAAGTTGATACGCTATCTACAAGACCACACCCAAAACCAGTACTTCATCGCAACCCACTCAGCGGCATTTATTGATACACCAGGGGCCTCCGTCTTTCATGTCAGAAATGATGGTGATCAGACATATGTAGAGGCTACAATTACAAAGGACGATCAACGCAAAATTTGCGACGAATTGGGGTACCGCGCTTCGGATTTTTTACAGGCCAACGCGGTGATCTGGGTTGAAGGCCCATCTGATCGAATCTACCTCAAACATTGGTTGAAGACATTTGATAATCGACTGATAGAAGGTGTCCATTATACAATCATGTTTTACGGCGGTGGGTTAATTAGTCACTTGAGTGTGGACGACAATGCCATTGATGATTTCATTAAATTGCGGGACCTCAACCGCAATATCGCGATCTTAATCGATAGCGATAGGGACAAGCCACGTGCACAACTGAAGCCGGCAGCCAAACGCTTAAAGGACGAAATGTCCAAGGACGGAGGAGTTGTTTGGATTACGGAAGGGCGCGAAATTGAGAACTACTTGCCTCATGATGTGTTGCAGGACGCTCTGAAGAAACAGCACCCAAAAATATACGAGGCCCCGTCAGCAGGTGGTGAATTTGACCATGCATTTTATTTCGAGCGTAAAAACCCCAAGGCTAGTTCCGAAAAAACTCACAAAGAGGGTGATAAAGTGGGAGTAGCCGCTTTGGTCTGTGGCGAGGGCAAGACTGTAGACTTTAACGTTCTTGACCTCAAAGCGCGTGTAACTGAATTGGCAATGATGATTTTAGCTGCCAATGGAATGAAACGGGAATTTTAGTATGGATTCATACTGTTGACTTTAATCAGGGGCTAACAGCAACGTCCTGCACTAACCGGTCACTGCCTTTCGGCAGTTCGGGCGGAAAGTGTGCATTCGCTGCTCCGCAGCGTGGATATTCAACGCTTGCGAAAGCGGACCTTGGGAAAGACGAGCCGAAGGAAGTCCTGTTTTGGGACAGTTCTTCAGGAAAGCGGAAATTTTCTGCGTTGCGACATGGCCGATTACTAGGTTTCTAGAAGCAGTCGTTCCGACACAATGGTCGCGTCAGAACACCATGCTGACCAGACGGCGACTTTATAGTTATTAAGATCCTAATGTCTAAATGTGCCTTCGCGATAATCGAGGACCGCATGTCCCAAAAATTCTCGGTCCAAAGAGTTTAGTGTAAAGCAAAAGTCGCTTTCTTCGTGGCAGTTTTGGCTTCGTCAACAGTACTCGCGATAACCTTTACATTGGTACGCAGATCTGCACCGGCAGTTCTCAATTGCTGAACACCGTCGTTTGTAAGTTGTATAAAATGCCCGTTTCCAAACATCTCGGCCTCATAAGAAGGCTGATAGCTGAAAGTTCCGTCGACCCAAGCGATTGTTTCGCAGACCAATTTACCTTTATTGTCAAAAAGCTCCAGAGGGCGTTCCGGGTTTCTTATCCAGCCTAGCCGCTGAGCCATATGGGGGCAAAACGTCATCGTCTCGTCCCGCATACTTCCAAACATAGTGCCTGGGACTCGGCACACTAGTGCGCTGTCCTTTTCATCATACAGCGGCTGCGGCTCGTCTCGAGAAAACAATATTGGTAAACCCTCTAAACCTGCTTCGATATTGGCCAAGATCGGCAGGCGAAATTTGTCTGCTGACGATGTCGCTCGAGAGGCGTTCAGCGAAAAGTGCGTTTCCTCCGCCAAAATATGACCGGCGTTTGAGAACCTTGAGGTCATTAATTGGCTGGGATCGTTTACCCACGTTTCACTATCAACGCCGCCGTACTCTTTTACTGGCATTTGCGGCCAATCGAGCCAATCCGGTCTTGGGTGAGGCTTTGGCAACAAAATGGTGCTTGGGCCACCAATTTCTTCCCAAATTATTGGTAAAACTCTTGAATCGATAGCGCCTGCCCTCGACAATTCATCAATCAATTTTCCAACGGCTCTGAGCGCTGCGTTGGCCATTGGCCGTCTATAGGGGAACGCGAGATCGAGGCAGCGCAATTTGGAAAGCAATTGCTTTTCTACGTCCGGGCCGAATGCAGATTTGCCACCTTCTTCGGTCATAAACATGGCACATCTTCGGCGCAGCAGTTCTAAAGGGATGCCCGAAGCTTTGTGCACAAGGTTCAGTTGGAATTGAAGCACCGAAGTCCACGTCCAAGGGTCGTCAGACCACATTGCCCGCCCATCTGATAGCAAACCAGGAGGCGGGTCAAAATTCGACGCCTGCGAACCACCCAAAGGCTGCAAACTATAGAATGCAGGGAGATCTTTTTGCGGCGTGTCCGGGATTGCTTCACCCAGTTCGCGTAGGATCCTTTTTGATAGTGCCGTAGTAACGTAGTCCGATTTAGCAAGCTGATCTCTGGCCTCATCGACTAGGGATGTCCTCAGATGATGTTGATCAGCTTGGACCTGTCGCGCTTTCGTGCCGCCCCAAGTGCTCGTTTATGCCGCTTTCCGTTCGAAAGCGACGGGGCTTTTCCAGCCCAGTGCTGAGTGTCGGCGGCGCGGATTGTAGAAGCCATTGATATATTC
>NZ_JALKAR010000008.1:0-154550 GCF_023015725.1 Loktanella sp. F6476L
TGATCACTGCCCAAGGCACAGAGTTCATCGCCAAAACCGAAAAACCACCACACCAAGCCAAAGGCGAAACCATCGGCTTCACAATCAAACCAAACCTCGCACACGCCTTCGATAAAGCAACAGGGTTAAGAATTACGGGGTGATCCGGTTTGGGGCCGGACGACACCGGCCCCTACGCTCTTGCGCGTTCCCTGCGTGGATCAACAAAGGGGACGTCGCACACGGTGCCGGTCAACCGTTTCATATGACCGCCCATTTGACCAATCTCGAGAAGCGTGCCGTTTTCTGCGTGCCCAGTGGAAATGCGGACCATTGCGATACCGGCTTCTAGCGTCGGGGACTGGGTCGCCGATGTGACGACGCCGATCTGGCGTTCGCCCGCATATATCGGTGCGCCATGTGGCGGCACATCGCGGCTATCTAGGATCATGCCTTTCAGGACACGGCGCGGATTTTCGGCATTTCGGGCTAGCACGTCCTTACCGATGAAACCGTCTTTCTTCAGATCAACAGCGAATCCCAATCCGGCCTCAAACGCATCGACATCTGGTGCAAATTCCGCACCTGCGGCCGCAAGACCCGCTTCAACCCGGATGATTTCAAGCGCATCACCGCCCATCGGTTTGATCCCATGTGTCTGTCCAGCCGCCATCACGGCATCCCACAAGGCGGGCGCATCCTTGGCGTCGCAGAACATTTCGTATCCCAATTCACCGGTGTAGCCAGAGCGCGACAGCATAAACGGTATCCCTTCGCGATCATGCAAACGGGCCATCGTCACGCCGAACCATTTCACGTCGTCGAGCGCAGGAACTTGGGGTTGGGTAAAGACGATGTCGCGTAACACATCGCGGGACTTTGGTCCTTGCAGCGCGAGGTTGGGTAGCGATGACTGCATATCGTGAATACGCACATCAAGGTCTTTGGCTTGTTCCAGCAAATGCCGCGCAGATTCTTCGTGGCCGCAACACCACCTGAAGGTTTGCGGTCCGATCCGGAACAGCGTGCCGTCATCAATCACCGCACCCTGTGCGTCACACATCAACGCGTAAGTGCCGCGCCAAAGTGCCAGCTTTGCGATGTTGCGGGTCATGCAGCGTTGCAAAAGCAGTTCCGCATCGGGCCCGAGGATATCGTATTTGCGCAGCCCGCTCATGTCTTGCAGCGTGCAGGCCTCGCGGCAGGCCCAATATTCGCCAATGGTGCCAATGCTCGGATAGCTTTGCGGCAGCCACAGGTTACGTGCAGGCGCATAGTTCTGGGTCAGTTTCGAGGTCGCCGGATGAAAAGCCGAATTCTGGCTTAGGGACATGCGTGCGTCTTCCTTTTCGCGGTGGGCAATGGCGCGTGGGATGGGCGCGTCGGGTTCGTAAATGCGGACATGGATATCCGTCGGGTTCCAGCCGTTGATGGGATCGACGTCATCGGGGCAGGCTGTCGTGACGCAAACCAGATTGTCCATCGCCTGCATCGCGACATAATCACCGGGACGCGACCACGATTCTTCTGACTGAAACAGGTTGTCGCCGTGGTCGATCCACGAATTGAAGAAGAAATTGATCGCAGGCCAGGCGCTACGCCGTTCGACACCATAAGGGTCCATGGCATCCGCGATATTGTCGCTGCAATTGACATGACCGGGGAACCCGCGTTCCTCGTATCCACGTGCGGTGCAGGCCAGCCCAAATGTATCGTGCCGCCCAACGGTATCTTGGACGACATTCAACAGCGGCCGCATGTCGCTATCGTAGAATTTGTCGAACAGGCCGGGGCCGGGGTAGGCGCTATGCACCATCGACCGCGTGACTGTGCTGTCGATCCGCTGCTCCGTCCCGCGATCCAGACCCGCTGTCCGGAAAGCCATGAAATCGGAACATTGCTGGCCATCCACGTCGATGATTTGTACGGTTTCGCCCTTGTTGAGGCGGTACGCTTGGGCGGTGGCGCGCGAGACGGTGAATTCATCACGAATTTTGCCAAGCGGGTCCGGCAGCAACATATTCGGCGCGGCGGCCTGTTTCAGGTTCACACGAAACGCGCCGGTGCCCGCGCCTGTGACATGGTCATCGCTGGTCGTCGGGTTGATCAGCCACAGGGTGCAAGCCGCGCGGGCAGATAACACGAGCAGCGGTTCATCGGATTGTATGGTGCAGGCGGGCAGGTCTTCGGCGTGTCCACCGTGTGATGCGGCCCAACCCACAAACGGGGCAGAGGCGAAATCGGCCAAACCAACCGACCCGTTTTTCAAAAGCCCGAGCGCTTGTAGCGCGTCGTCGCCTGCGTCATCCACCGCTACCAGCCGCACGATAGATGCGTTTTGCACCGATATTGTGTCACCAGCTTTGACTGTAATTTTTGTGGCACCGCGCGGATGAACCGTCCAATTCAGCGCAGGGTGCGGTGCGGACATGCCCGGAAATCGGCGCCCTTTTGGGGTCGATATTCCGTTCTGAAAAGACGTGAGAAGGTTCACCAGAAACCCTGCCTCTTGGTCTGTTGCGCATTATGTGCGTAAGGCAAATGTAAGCGGCAGCAACTGGCCTTAGTCAAGTCACATTGATGGGGCCAGTTTGTGAACGCGGCTCGGTCATGCGGATTTCGCCGCCCATGTTCTAAGAAAATGCGCGTCATACAGCGGCATCGGCATGACTTCGTCGCCGATGATCGTCGTCGCAGGTGACAAATGTCGCACGTTGCTCATTCGCGTGGCACATTTTTCACCCACGGCCAGTCCACCCGTGACAGGGCAACGCGCAATGATGTCGTCTGCAATCATCTGTTCGGTCAGCGGATCAAAGGTCGAATTCCGGCCGGACCCCGCGCAATTGATCACAAACCCCGTGTCATAGCTGGACACGTTGCCAGCGCGGTCTGTTGTCAAAACGCGCGCGCCATTTTCCGTCGTCTCGATCGCGCTGACGCGTCCGCTGATCGTGCGCGTAACGCCTTGATCCAGAAGGCGCTGAAAATCGAGGATGGTATCGCGCGTCCCACCTCTGAACCAATGAAACAAGGTGCGCGGCACGAGGCGGGCTTCGTCGATGTCGGGTAGGAAAGTCGATAACGGATTGTCGATGAAATAGGCGCGGAACCCCGCCCGAATTTCGCGCATCTGATCACCTGCGGCGCGGGCCGTTTGCATCGCTTGCCAAACGTCATCCAAGAAATCCTGCGCGGTTTTGTGTCCCGACTTTAGTTTCGGTTGCGTCAAATAACGCGGCATGCGGGGGATCAAGGGGGCGGGAATAGAACCGTCTGATGAACAGGCGACAAACCGCAATTTATCTTCAGCGACAACGGATTGGCACAACCGTAACGCATCCAGCATCGTGGCATTTGACCCAACGCAGAAAATCTCGGCACCTGCTTTGATGTGCTCTGCAATGCGAGCTTCGTTCCCGAAAAGGCGAGGGGCGCTGAACGGCCCGTCGTCCCCTTGCAACCGCTGTGTTGATGGGCCGCCGGGGGCGATATCGACATAATCGGCTGTATATTCTGCGCCAGAATCGGTTGTGATGGTGATCACGCCATCCAACTCCGCAATCGACACAGCCGTTTGGGCGACGAAATTGATCGTCACATCTTTGGCGCGCAAATCGGCAAAAACACGCGCCACGCGCTGTTCCATGTAATCGCCGTAAAACGCCCGGGGAATGTTCAAGCCAAAGGTGTCCCCGCTTGCCAACAGCGGCGACGCGGCTGCGATCCAATCGGGCTGACGTCCCTCCATTTTGCTGCGGATCACGTCCCAATTCTGCGTAATCCATTCGGCAAAATCGGGATCGATGTCGTCTGCAGGGGAATTCAGAAGGTAGGCATAGCGCCACGGCGTCTCTGCATCGTCGGCAGCATAGGCTACACCGCGTCCAAAGGCATGCACGTTTGGGCTGATGATGGTCAGGATCGATCCGTTGGGAAGGTCACTCGATTCAACAAACGCAGCTGCCGTAATACCATCACCCACAACAATCCGGTGAGAGGGACGGGTCAAAGGCGCAGCGTCGTTCATGTGGTGATGTCTCCGGTAAGCAGGCCGTGTATGTGCACGAATATGGGCCGAAAGACCACCCAAAAGACGCGATTTGGTCGCGCACACCGCCAATCACATCCACGTCATGCAGCCCTTGCATGCGCGGGGGGATGGCATAGGTTTCACAGCACACCGATACAGGCCACAAACCCAAGGATCACCATGACCCGATTGTTCGCCACTGCACTTGCGCTTTTGCTACCACTTGCCGCGACGGCCGAAGAAGCCGTCACCACGTTTACACTTGGTAACGGGATGGATGTTGTTGTGATCGAAGATCACCGCGCCCCTGTTGTCACCCATATGGTGTGGTACAAAACCGGATCGGCAGATGAACCCGTCGGCGCATCGGGCGTGGCGCATTTCTTGGAACATCTGCTGTTCAAAGGCACAGACGTGCTGGAACCGGGTGAGTTTTCGGCAACTGTTGCGGCGAATGGCGGCACGGATAATGCTTTCACCAGCTATGACTACACCGCCTATTTCCAACGCATCGCCGCTGATCGGTTAGAGTTGATGATGCAGATGGAAAGCAACCGGATGAATAATCTGGCGATAACCGAAGCCGATATTGAAACCGAACGGCAGGTGGTGCTGGAAGAACGGAACCAGCGGACTGAAAACAGTGCGGGTGCCTTGGCCCGCGAACAATTCACCGCTGCTTTGTATCAAAACCACCGGTACGGCGTGCCGATCATCGGGTGGAAACACGAAATGGAAGACTTGTCGCTGCAAGACGCGCTCGACTTTTATGACCTCTATTATTCCCCGAACAACGCGATCCTGATCGTCGCTGGCGACGTTTATCCGGACGACGTCCGCGTATTGGCCGAAACCTATTACGGTGTGATCCCGGCTGAACCTGAACTGCCGGAACGCATCCGCCCCGAAGAACCACCGCAGCGCGCCGAGCGTCGCATCACCTATGTCGATCCGCGTGTTTCGCAGCCCTATCTCGCACGCAGCTATCTGGCCCCCGAACGCGACGCGGGCGCACAAGAAGAAGCCGCCGCCTTGGTCTATCTGTCTGAATTGCTTGGCGGATCGTCATTTACATCCGTGCTGGGCACAGCCCTGCAGTTTGAAACGCAAAAAGCCGTTTACACAGGCACAGGTTACAGCGGATCGTCGCTGGACGACACGTCGTTCGGCATTTCAGTCGCCCCTGCAGAGGGCGTCAGCCTGTCGGAAGTCGAAGCCGCAATGGACGACGCCATCGCTGCATTCCTTGACGCCCCGATTAGTGAAGACCGCATGGAAAGCATCCGCACACAGTTGCGCGCGTCAGAGATTTACGCGCTTGATGACGTTGGCGGCATTGCACGGCGCTACGGCGCGGGTCTGACACAAGGCCTTACGGTCCAAGACATCCAAGACTGGCCCGAAATCCTGCAAAACGTGACCGCCGAAGACGTCAAAGCGGTCGCTGCAAAAGTCCTGAACCGTGACCAAGCCGTGACCGGTTGGGTCGTGTCCAGCCAAGAGGAGGCGCGCTAATGTTCCGCTTTATTATCACCGCGGTCTTTGCCGTCACTGCGTCTGTCGCCACCGCCGCCGTGGATATCAAAACCATCACGTCAGACGGCGGGATCAATGCGTGGGTTGTCGAAGAACCGTCAATCCCGTTTGTCGCGCTGGAAATCCGTATCCGTGGTGGTGCATCGCTCGACGTCGAAGGGAAACGCGGCGCTGTGAACCTGATGATGGGCCTGCTGGAAGAAGGGTCTGGCGACATGACCGCGCAGGAATTCCAAGCCAAACGCGAAAGCCTCGCGGCATCGTTTGGCTACCGCGCCTATGACGACACGATTTCATTGTCGGCAAAGTTTCTGACCGAAAATCAGGACGACGCACTGGCCCTGTTCAAGCAATCATTGGTCAGCCCGACTTTTGACCAAGACGCCATTGATCGTGTGCGCGCACAGGTCATTTCCGGCATCAACAGCGATGCCAAAAACCCGAACCGGATCGCGGGGGCTTTCTTTGACGAAGCAGCTTTTGGCGACCACCCCTATGGCAGCAGCATGGACGGGACTATTGAAAGCGTGACCGCGCTGACCCGTGACGACATGTTCGACGCCCACCGCAATGTCCTGACACGTGACCGGTTGTTCGTATCTGTCGTGGGCGATGTGACAGCAGACGCGGTGGGTCCAATGCTCGACGATTTGCTGGGGTCTCTGCCTGACGAAGGGCCCGCGTTACCCGACGACGTTGATTTTGGTCTCGCGGGTGGTGTCACTGTGATCGACTATGAAACGCCGCAATCCGTGGCCCTGTTTGGTCATGCAGGTATCGAACGTGACGACGACGATTTCTTTGCCGCATACATTATGAACCAGATCCTTGGGGCAGGCGGTTTTGAATCGCGCCTGATGAACGAAGTCCGCGAAAAGCGTGGCCTGACCTACGGGATCAGCACGTTCCTCGTGCCGAAATTCCACACCGAAATGATGCTGGGGCAGGTGGCTTCTGCAAATGAAACCATCGCCGAGGCAATCGAAGTCACGCGCAATGAATGGGCGCGCATGGCGAACGAAGGCGTCACAGCCGAGGAACTGGAAACCGCGAAAACCTTTCTGACGGGCGAATACCCGCTGCGGTTCGACGGTAATGGTGAAATCGCTGACATCATGGTCGGAATGCAAATGATCGGCCTGCCGCCCGAGTATGTCATCAACCGCAACGATTATATCGAAGCCGTGACGTTGGACGACATTAACCGTGTCGCGGGCGAATTGCTCGATCCAGAGGGGCTTCATTTTGTCGTTGTGGGCCAACCCGAAGGCCTAACAACAACTGAATAAACGCCATTTACCTTCACGGATTTTTCCGTGGATAACTCTGGCGGGCACCTCGCAGAATCAACGTGGGTCATGCTACACCTTGTGGCATGGCCCATATTGACCCCCAGATAAAGCCGCAGCCTGTTATCCGACAGCTGGATGATGCTGCAATCAACCGCATCGCGGCAGGCGAGGTGCTGGAACGTCCGGCCTCTGCCGTGAAAGAACTGGTTGAAAACGCTGTTGATGCGGGTGCCACGCGCATTGAGGTCGTGATCGCCGATGGTGGGAAAACCCTGATCCGCGTCACCGACGACGGCTGCGGGATCGCGGCACATGATCTACCGCTTGCTTTATCGCGTCATGCCACGTCGAAAATCGACGGCTCCGATCTGCTGAACATTCATTCTTTCGGGTTTCGGGGCGAGGCGTTGCCGTCGCTTGGCGCGGTTGGCCGCCTAACCATCACATCCCGCGTGCCGCCTGAAACCGCCGCCCGTATCGCGGTGGCTGGCGGCGTGACAGAACCGGTCGCACCCGCCGCGCTGAACAACGGCACCGTCGTCGAATTGCGCGACATGTTCTACGCGACACCTGCCCGCCTGAAATTCCTTCGGACCGATAGGGCAGAGGCGCAAGCCGTCGGCGACGTCATCAAACGTCTCGCGATGTCCGAACCGTTTATCACCTTTATCCTGCGGGATGCGTCCGGCGGTGATCAACGCACCACATTCCGCGCTGACGCGGAAACCGGTGATCTGTTCGGCGCGCTGCATGGGCGGCTACGGTCCGTCCTCGGCCGCGAGTTTGCCGAAAACGCTATCGCGATTGATGCGGAACGCGACGGTTTTCACCTGACGGGTTACGCCGCGCTGCCGACCTATTCGCGTGGTGCGGCCATCGCGCAATTCTTGTTCGTCAACGGGCGGCCAGTGCGGGATAAAATGCTGCTCGGCGCGTTGCGCGCCGCCTATATGGACGTGCTATCGCGTGACCGTCATCCGGTCGCCGCGTTGTTCGTCGATTGCGACCCGACGCTCGTCGACGTCAACGTGCACCCCGCGAAATCAGAGGTCCGTTTCCGCGATCCGGGCGCAGTACGTGGCTTGATTGTGTCTGGCCTACGTCACGCGCTCGCGGGGGCAGGGCATCGCGCATCAACAACGGTGGCAGGGGCCACCTTGGGCGCGATGCAACCCGAACAGGTCGAACCCCGCGTCTACCAAATGGACCGCCCGTCTTTCAGCGCACGGTCCATGACTTTCCAAGCGCAAGCGCCCCAACCGATGGCGGGGTTCGCCGAACCATCCGCGCGGTTCGAACCGGTGGAAGAGGTCGCGACACCAGTTCGCCAAGACCTACCGCTTGGCGCGGCGCGCGCACAGGTCCACGAAAACTACATCATTGCACAGACTGAAACCGGCATGGTCATTGTCGATCAACATGCTGCGCACGAACGGTTGGTCTATGAAAAACTGAAGACGCAAATGGCGGAAAACGGGGTCGCGGCGCAGGCGCTTTTGATCCCCGAGATTATCGAATTTTCAGATAACGAAGTCGCGACCCTGCTGGGCTTTGCCGAAGAGCTAACAAAAATGGGCCTCACTATTGAGGCCTTCGGCGGCAACGCCATCGCCGTGCGCGAAACGCCGGCAATCCTAGGCGAAATCAACGCGGGCAAACTGCTGCGCGATATTCTTGACGAACTTACCGATCAAGGCGACAGCACGCAGCTCAAATCGCGTATTGATGCCATACTGTCCCGTGTGTCATGTCACGGGTCTATCCGGTCGGGCCGCCGTATGCAGGCCGATGAAATGAACGCCCTGCTGCGCGAAATGGAAGCGACGCCCATGTCGGGGCAATGCAACCACGGCAGGCCGACCTATGTGGAGTTAAAGCTCAGTGATATTGAACGTCTGTTTGGCCGCACATGATTGAAATCGCAGGACAAAGTTACGCATTTGATGACCCACGGGTGATCGCTGCGATCATTGGTGTATTGATCATCGTTGCCGTGCTGTGGTTGCTGATTTCCTCAGCGCGTAAGGCCACGCAATCCACGTTGCTTGTGCAAGATGTGGCGGCCCACATCGGGCGTTTGTCCTACGATGTGAACGCGCTGGCGCAGGGGCAAAGCCAGCTGTCCGGCAATATCCAAACCGTCAGCGATGCACAGGCGAACGCGCAGGTCCGTGTGATCCAAACAATGGAAACACGGTTGGCAGAGGTACAAACGCAGGTCGCTGATCGGTTGGCCGAAAATGCACGACGCTCCGCGATGAGCCTCACCGAAATGCAAGAACGGATGAAAGAATCCCTTGCCGGATCGTCCGAGAAAACAACCGAAAACCTCGCCAAACTCCAAGAACGGCTCGCGACCATCGACAAGGCCCAGACCAACATCGAAAAACTGTCCGGCGACGTTTTGTCATTGCAAGATATCCTGTCCAACAAACAACGACGCGGCATGTTTGGCGAAATCCAACTGACCGACATCGTGTCAAAGGCCCTGCCGTCCGACGCCTACGCCCTCCAAGCGACCCTATCCAACGGGAAACGCGCGGATTGCCTTGTGCATCTGCCGAACCCACCGGGCCCCATCGTCATCGACGCGAAATTCCCGTTTGAAGCCTACGAAGCCTATGCCGCCGCCGAAACCAAACCGCAGCAGGAAGCAGCGCTGCGTGACCTCGGCAACGCGGTGAAGGTGCATATCAAAGCGATCTCGGAAAAGTATATCATCGAAGGCGAAACCGCTGACGGCGCGATTATGTTTCTCCCGTCAGAGGCGGTCTATGCAGAACTGCACGCCCGTCTGCCGCAGGTCGTGCGCGAAGGGTTCAACGCCCGCGTATGGATCGTATCGCCGACGACCTGCATGGCGACGCTGAACACGATGCGAGCGATCCTGAAAGATGCGCGGATGCGCGAACAGGCAGGCGAAATCCGCAAGGCGTTGCGTCACCTGCACCGTGATGTGGAAATCATCGGCGAAAAGGCAAGCAAGCTGGAAACCCATCTGCGGCAAGCGGGCGACGACGTGGCTGGCGTGCTGACGGCCGCGACCCGTGCTGGTAAACGCGCGGACAGGTTGGACAACTTTGACTTCGAAGAATTGGCACCAGACGCTGATCCAAAGGTGGTTCCTCTTGCGCCGCCTGATCCCTAGGGCCATTGTGCACGTAACGCTTGTAAAGGAACAGCCGCTATGATCCGTTTGATGCCCGCCGCATTGGCAACCGCGACGCTTGTTGCATGTACAGATGGACAGGCTTTGCCAGAACGAATTGATGTGCCGGCCCAAGCCAGCCGCACCTACGCAAAGCTTTTCCAAGACCAGCCGTTTGACACCGCATCTATCAGTGTAGTCGGGACCGAACGGGGCCGGTTTGGCCGCGATATCCTGCGGACGTTCGAATTGCGGCCTTGCCAGAACGGCGCGCACATCTGCGGCACAAGCACGGGATCGGTGCAACAAACGCCGGATTACTACGTGGTCACAGGGGCTTATCCTGGCCGCACATTCCACCTGTCACCGGGCGGTGACGGTTACATGCAATCAGCGGCAGGCACTGCTGTTGTTGCTTGGAACTAAGGCTTAAATACCGACGAAACGCTGGGCCAGCCGCGGCAAGAACCCGTTGAATTTCAACGGTGCGTCGCTTGCGGCAAGGCAGATACAGTCCATTCCGTCTTCGGCAACAGGCGTGTGATGCAGGTCTTCGTTCGCGACCTCGATATCACCTTTGCCAAAGCGGTCATGTTCGTCCTTGAACGCGCCCTGCAAAACAAGCGTCAGCTCCGTGCCGCGATGCCCGTGATCCGGAACAGCGGTGCCCGCAGGAATGCGCAGCAACCGGACCGATGCGTCTTTTGATGTCTTCAAAACAGCCTGACTGACGCCGCCGCCAATTTTGCGCCATTTCACGTCGTCGATATTGCCCGATATGTATTCTTGCAGCGGCGTTGGGAAAATGCTGCTGGTCCGCGGGGTAGGCACGTTGACAGGCGCGTCTGGTTTCGCGCTGATCTTTGCCATGACCGCAGCGAGGCTGTCTTCGGCCATGTCCACCGCATCCACGCTTTCCACCACAGCGCCACCCACAGCGTCAAAGCTGGCAAGACGCGCGCGGCATTCGTCGCAAAGTGAGATATGCGTCGCCACAACCACGTTGAAGGCTTCTGGCAAAGCACCAGCAGAATAACCCATCAACAGGTCATCCGTCAGGTGATGTTTAATCGTCGTCGTCATTACGTGTCCGTTCATCCTATGGCGTGGCGCAGGCGGTCCAGCGCTAGCCGTATACGTGATTTGATAGTGCCCAAAGGCAAGCCGGTTTGGGCGGCAATTTCGCTGTGCGTCAATTCGCCATAGTAAGCTTTTTCGATCAAAAGCCGTTGTTTGTCTGGCAGGTCCGCGATGGCCTTGCCCAAAATCTCTGTTTCTTGCTGAAGTGCTATGGCGTCAGCCTGATCAGGGTCCGCTTCGGGACCCCATGGGAGGTCTTCTGGTTCAACCCGCCGCTGTTTGCGTAACAGGTCGATCTTGCGGTTCCGCGCAATCGTAAAGATCCACGTCGACACGCTGGCCTTGGCTGGATCGAACAAATGCGCTTTGCGCCAAAGTGTGACCATGACTTCCTGTGCGCATTCTTCGGCCATGTCCGCACTGGCGCCAGACTTCATCAAGAACGATTTCACCCGCGGGCCAAAATGGGCAAACAATTCGGCGAATGCCGCTTTGTCCTGTTGATCACGCACTGCGATCAATTGCGGCACCCAAGCTGCGCGTTTTACGGCCTTTTCGTCTTGCACGTGTCTCGCTTTCGTCCTGATCGTCCGCGCAGAAACGACAGGCGTCGCCGCCGCAATAACTGCATCGTCAGGTTTGGCCGAGGGGGTGATCGTGGTCAACATATGATTATTACGACGGCGCGTTCAGTTTGGATCACAGGTCGGGACAATTTTTTCGCAGTCTCCTTTGGACAGTATAATCGGACCGTCTTTGCGCTATGGTCATCCGAAGTCGCACGAAAATCTGCGGGTCAACTGAAACTCATCCAGTTGCGCATTCGTGTCGTACTAAGACAAAGAAAACCCGCCGGGAGCACTATACACCAATGCCATTTGCAACTTCGACGACCACGCCACGGAAAATTGCCGTCATCGGCGCTGGCATTTCCGGAATGGGCGCGGCCCATGCGCTTGCGAAAAATCATCAAGTTGTCTTGTTCGAAGCAGAAAACCGGCTTGGCGGGCATGCGCGATCGAAAATGGCTGGCAGGCAGGGGGATCAGGCCGTTGATACGGGCTTCATCGTGTTCAACTACGCGAATTACCCAAATCTGACCGCGCTGTTTGACTATCTCGAAGTGCCGGTTGTGAAGAGCAACATGAGCTTCGGCGCGTCCTTCGGTGGCGGTCGCATGGAATACGGGCTGGCCAGCGCCAACGCGTTGTTCGCCACGCGATCCAACATCGTGAACCCAAAATTCCTACGCATGGTGCGCGATATCCTGAAGTTCAACAAAGACGGACTTGAGGCATCAAAAGAAGAAGGCCTAACAATCGGCGGTCTTCTCGTGAAACTTGGTTTGTCCGACTATTTCGCCGACCATTATCTGCTGCCGTTTTCGGGTGCGATTTGGTCGACACCCAAAGAAAAGATCATGGATTTCCCTGCGAAAACGATGATCCAGTTTTTCGACAACCACGCATTGATGTCCGCCAACGGGCAGCATCAATGGTACACGGTTGAAGGCGGCAGTCAGGAATACGTGCGTCGTTTGGGGGCATCTATGTTCTCGCGCGGGGTGGAAGTCCGCCTTGCATCGCCGATGCATGCTGTTCGCCGTACGCCCGTAGGCGTCGATGTGAAGGTCGTGGGTGGCGACTGGGAACACTTTGACGAAGTCGTCTTTGCCACGCATTCCGACGATACGCTCGCCATGCTGTCAGACGCGACAGAGATGGAACAAAAGACACTTGGCGCGGTGAAGTACCAGCCGAACAAGGTCGTTTTGCATTCAGACACCACCATCATGCCAAAGCGCCGCCAGACGTGGTCGTCGTGGATTTATTCCGAAGAAGCCGGCAAAACATCCGACCAGATCGACCTGACGTATTGGATGAATTCGCTGCAGCCGTGGCTGACCGAAGATCCGCTGATGGTGACGTTGAACACAACCCGTCAGATTGACGAAAGCCTGATCTGGGACGAGGTCACATTGCGTCATCCGGTCTATGATCTGGCTGCAATCGAAGCACAGAAACAAGCAGCCGCAATGAATGGATCAAACCGCACATGGTTCTGTGGGGCATGGATGAAAAACGGGTTCCACGAAGACGGGCTTGCCTCTGCCTATGATGTGGTCACGGCGCTGAACGCGATTGACCGCGCTCAGATCGCAGCAGAGTGACACGTATCGATCATATCGCAGGCGAAACCTACCATGGCAGGCGGGGCGCGGTGAAAAATGCGTTCCGTTATTCCATCGAATACGTGCTGGTGGATGCCGACGCGGCGATAAAGGGCCCTGCGCTGTTTGCGCGCAATGGCGCGAACCTGATGTCGCTGCAAGACAGCGACCATGGCGGGAAACCCAAGGCAGGCATTGGCGCAGATTGGGTGCGCGATGTGTTGGCGGCGCATAAGATTGACCTGACCGGACGCATCGACCTGCTCGCGCAGCCACGGCTGCTGGGGCATGTGTTCAATCCGGTGTCATTCTGGCTGTGCCACGATACGACAGGCGCCTTGCGGGTCGTGATCGCGGAAGTGTCCAACACCTTTGGTCAACGCCATTCCTACCTGTGCCATCACGACGACATGCGTGAAATCACGAAGGACGAAACGCTGTCAGCGACCAAGATTTTTCACGTGTCCCCGTTTCAGCCAATTGAAGGCGGCTACACCTTCCGGTTCGATATCACCGATGATCACGTCCATATCGTCATCGACTATACGCGGGGCAACGGCGGGCTGATCGCAACGCTCAAAGGGGATCGCAAACCGCTGACCAATGCATCCATCCTGAAATCTGCCATCCGTCGCCCGTTTGGATCGCGCCGCGTGCTGGCGCTAATCCATTGGCAAGCGATCAAACTGTGGTGGAAAAAAGCGACGTTTCGATCTTGCCCCGAACCGCTCGACCACGACATCAGCCAATGAACCGTCTGCCCGCCTACAGCCTGTTTGCTGCCGTAATCAACGCGGCTGGGTTACCGATCTATATCTACGCACCGAAGCTTTACGTCGATAACTACGGGGTGACGCTGGCTGCCCTTGGCACGATGTTATTCGCGCTGCGGCTGTTCGACGTGATCCAAGATCCGGTGCTGGGCTGGATCAGCGAACGCCTTGGCCGTGCCCGCCCCATCGCTGTCGCCTTTGCAGGGGCGGTCCTTGCGATTTCGATGATCGGGCTGTTCGCTGTCACACCACCGATTGCGCCGCTCTATTGGTTCGGCCTCACACTGCTTGGGCTGTTCTCGGCCTTCTCTTTCCTCACCATCAATTTCTACGCGCAAGGCATCGCGAAGGCAGGCAATGATCCCAAAGGTCACGTCAAACTCGCGGCTTGGCGGGAAACGGGGGCGCTCCTTGGTATCTGCGTCGCTGCCGTCGCTCCAACGGTTCTGATGGGCTACAGCTTCGATGCCTTCACGGCATTTGCATGGGGTTTCGCTGCTGCGACGGTCGCCGCGATCTTGTGGATGTGGCCCGAATGGTCGGGACGTGTGCAAACAGAACCCACACCGATCCGTACGATCTGGAACGATGCACAGGCACGGCGCCTGTTGTTGTTGGCGCTCGTAAACGCAACGCCGCTTGCGGTCTCGTCCACGCTCTTTCTGTTCTATGTAGAAAGCGCGCTGGGCGCTGTCGGCTGGGAAGGCGCGCTGCTTGTGCTATTCTTTCTTGCTGCCGCGTGTTCATCGCCGCTGTGGTCAAAACTGGCGGGGCGATACGGTGAAAAGCCCGTTCTACTGGCGGCAATGACCCTCGCAATCATTTCTTTTGGATATACTTACACTTTAAGCACCGGCGATGTGATCCCATTCGCGATTGTCTGCGTACTATCAGGAGCGACCATAGGTGCGGACCTCACATTGCTCCCTGCCATGTTCGCAAAACGAATGAGTGTGATCGCCCCGAACGGCGGCCAGGGCTTTGGGCTGTGGTCGTTGGTCAGCAAATTTACGTTGGCTTTTGCGGCAGTGGTTCTGCTGCCGTTGTTGGAAGGTGCGGGGTTCCAATCGGGTGGGCAAAACCAACCTGACGCGGCGATCAAGACGCTAGTAGTGCTCTATGCGCTGGTGCCGTCTACATTGAAACTGGTGGCAATCGCCTTGTTGGCGGCTACCAAACTGGAGGATTAAACGATGTCGTTTCTTCCCTACGTTCTAATCGGTGCGGGCCTCGTGTTGGCGGCCATGGTCCTGAAATCGCGGTACGTTTCATTTTGGGCGCAAAAGCCCGAAGACTATGCTGGTCATGGACCTCAGTTCGACATTCGCGAAACCCTGAACGGGCCAATTGTCTGCGAAGGCATGATTTACGGGCCAACGGGCAAGGTCACATCGCGCTTCACAGCTGACTTTGTGGCGTCTTGGGACGGCAATGTGGGCGTGATGAAAGAGGTGTTTCATTACGACAGCGGCAACGTCCAGAACCGTGAATGGAAACTGACCTTGGGCAACGACGGCGCGATCAAGGCGGAAGCCCCTGATCTTGTAGGTGCCGGACACGGGCAACAAAAGGGATCGGCGGTTTTGCTCAACTACCGGATCAAACTGTCCGAAGAGGCTGGCGGTCATGTTTTAGATACGACAGACTGGATGTATCTGATGGCGAACGGATCAATAATGAACCGGTCCCAGTTTCGTAAGTTTGGCATAAAGGTCGCGGAACTTGTCGCGACGATGCGTCCCGCAGATGGCGCACGACCAATGATTGCAGGAGAATAAGACGTGAGTGAGTGGCAGGGAAAACGGTATTGGCTGGTTGGCGCAAGCGAAGGGCTCGGGCGGGCCGTCGCACATAAATTAAGTGCAGCGGGCGCCGAGGTCATCGTCTCTGCCAGATCCGAAGATCGGCTAAAGTCACTTGTCGAAGAACTGCCTAGCAAAGCGTCCTATGTCACCGTCGACGTGTCAGACCGCGATGCCGTTGAAGCGGCGGCAAATCAGATCGGCGATATCGACGGCGTTGTCTATTTGGCTGGCGTTTATTGGCCGATGAAATCCGGCGAATGGGACAACGAAAAAGCCGACATGATGGGCGAAATCAACTACCTCGGCGCATCACGCGTCGTGGGCTCGGTCGTGAAAAACATGATGGCACGTGGTGCAGGCCATATTGTGCTGACGGGGTCTTTGTCAGGCTTTCGTGGTCAAGCAGGTGCAATCGGTTATTCCGCGTCAAAAGCGGGCGTTATGGCGTTGGCTGAAAGCATGCACGCCGATCTGCACAAAACGGGTGTGCGGGTCCAGCTTGTGAACCCCGGTTTCATCAAAACGCGCCTGACGGAAAAGAACGACTTCCACATGCCGTTTATCATGACGCCGGAAGAAGCCGCCGACGAAGTCTTCGATCACATGAATACTGATGGGTTCAAGAAAAGCTTCCCACTCCTGTTTTCATGGATCTTCCGCGGGTCACAGTTCCTACCCGATTGGATGTATTATCGTCTCTTTGGAGCGAAATAGGGCAAAAGATCACGAAACTAGCCATAATCGCGTCTCATTTACGGATCATTAACTAAGGGTGACGATTCTCGTCGCTGCATTGGGGAATGATGACATGACGCTACTTCGCAAGATTTCGAACGCCATTGGTTGTGCTGCAATTGCTTTGGCTTTGCCGATGTATGCAGGTGCAACCGGGCCGGTTGATGCGATTGTGGCTACAGACTTCGTAAGCTCTGGACGTGTCGTAAACCACGTGCCTGACATGTCAAAAGCAGATCAAGCGCAAGGGCGCGCCGCGATTTGGGCGCTGACAACGCAAAGCCATGCGCCTGCATGTGCAGACGACGATGCGTGTTTCGGCACATTCCAGACGGGCGCGCAGTAACGCGCGACACCGTCGGCGGTCACCTCAGCTTAACTGATGTTTTCGTCAAACGTGGCTTTCGCACGTCCCCAAACACCCTGACCCAGATCATCCAATCCCAACAGGTGCGGCAACAGCTGCCCCGCAAAATCTTCGCTACTTTCGCGCGGTAGCAGCGACGGCAGGTTATCAATCGCCATAACATCCAACGGTGGTTCGTCGTGCACGCGCAGGTTTGGCGCAGCCCAGGTCGTCGCTTGGTCGTAGACCTTGATCGGTGAAAAATCGCTGTCCGGATCGCAGGCAATATCGCCAATCACCGTCAGTTTACGTTCATCGGTCGGCGTTGTTGCTGGCACAAACACGGGTGTGCCGGGACGGGCCAGAATGCAATTCAGGAAAATGTCGTGCTGCAGGACTTCTGGGAACGGTCCGCCGCTTGCCGTTTCGGCCATGTCCCAACCGACAACGCGCAGGCCCAACGCATGACACAAATCGGCAGCGCCTGTCCCGACACGCCCCAGTGCCCCAATGATCAACGTCGATGGGGTGTGACCCGCAAGGGCCGGTTTGATCCGGTCCTGTAAATCTTGCGCATCCTTGACGCCCTGCACATCAACCTGAACGCCGCCATCTTGTTGCGCGGCCCATGCCAGCAACGACATCGCAGCACCCGCATAGCCTGCCCAATACCCAAACGCGGCAATCCGGCGACCGTCGGGATCAACAAGATACTCCAGATCAAAAAGCGTACCGCCACCCGCCTGAAACCGATCAAGCAGAACGCGACCGCTTGGCTGGCCCTTATAGGCATGACCAAACATGATGTGGCGATGACGCAGCGGCGTGCCGTCTTCGGGTAATTCTTTCAGGCCAAAGATGATCGCGTCATCAGGCGCGTCAGGCCAACTGCCTGCGGCGGCGGTTGCGCATCCTGCGGTCACATATTCAGCGGTAGGGATGCAGCGATCATCGCTGTCCTCGACCGTAATTTTATATCCCGCCGCAATCATCCGGGCAGCACCATCAGGCGTCAGACCAACGCGCGTTTCATGTGCGCGTGGTTCTGCGCGCAGCCAAATATGGGTCATAACATGCCTTTCGCGATGACGGCCTGAACGGACGGGCGGGTTTTCATCATATCGACGAAGGCAGACAGCTTTGGATAGGCCGCAAGGTCAACACCATCACCGGGCACCCAAGACAGCACCATAAACAGATACGGATCAGCAAGGCTAAAGTCCTTGGTCACAAACGGATCAAGCGTCAGCATCTCTTCAAGATATGCGCATGACGCGGCCATCGTTTCAGCCACCTTCGCGGTCATATCATCAAAACTGGACTGCTGATCGGCCCAACGGTGGCCCCGCATTTTATGGGCGTGGTTCACATGCATCGTCGACGCGAGATAGAACATCACTTCGCGCATTCGCGCTGTCGCCATCGGTGTATCAGGGATTAACTGACCGCTTGTTTCCGCGATGAATTCGAGGATCGCACCGGTTTCGGTCAACGTACCTGCACCGGTAACCAAGGCCGGCACACGGCCTTTAGGGTTCACGCTGAGGTACGGTTCTTTTGCCTGCGCGCCGCTTGCGAAATCGACGGCAACTGCGTCGTAGGCAAGACCCACTTCCTCAAGCGTAATTGCCACAGCGATTGATATCGTTTTGGGGGCGTAGTGTAGCGTCAACATGGGCGGTCCAATCAATAATGGGTGCGGGCAGTCAATCGGTCAGCGTGATCCAGATGCGGTGAACTGTTAAAGGTGGATACCAACGGCCCATGATCCGTCACATGAATGCGGTGCACAGATGTGTTCAGGATCGGCAATGCGATGCGGGCCATTTGCGGAATATCCAGACCCAGAATGCGGGACACCGACTGGGCAATGATCCCGCCAGATGTGACGCACAAAATACGACGACCGGGTTGTGCAGCCATATCCATTACGGCCTGCACGCGATCGGTAAAGTCTTGATAAGTCTCGGTTCCCTTGATGTGGCCGTCTTTCCAAGCGGACAGTGTCGCAGGGAAATGGGTCACGAAATCTTCGGGCGATGTACGGGTGGTTTCGGGTTGGTGGGCGGCCATTTCGTCGGTCAGATCGTAATAGGCGATCTCGTTCAGCCGCTCGTCTACAGTAACGTCAGTAAACCCCATACCGGCGGCCGTTTCTTTCTGACGGCGCAGCGATCCGCTGAAGATGGCGTCAAAGGGACCATCATGCGCGTGGATCCATTCACCCAGCCATTTGGCCTGCTGGTGACCCAATTCCGACAGTTTATCGTAGTCGATTTCATTGTCCGCAGCAGAGTTCGCCTGCCCGTGACGCACCAGTGTAATTTCGCCCATAACAATCCCTCTTTGTCGCAAGGCCAGAGGTAGGGGGTCTGACCTAACTTGGCAATGTGTGTGGTGACCTTAGGCTTTGGTGTCAGGGTAGGGGCGCACGAAAACCCATTTATCGCCTTCAGACAGGTCCGGATCAAAGGCATATCCGCCCGTCGTGAAATCCTTCACTTGTTCGGCGTCGGTGGCGCGTTCTTCGGTCAGAAAACGGGCCATGGCTCCGCGTGCGCGTTTGGCAAAGAAAGACACGATGCGGGGCTTGTCGTCTTTCACTTCCATGAATTGAGGGGTGATCACCCGCAGCTTCAGCGCCTTGCGGTCGGCAGCCCCGAAATATTCCTGCGATGCGCAATTGACCAACGTGTCTGTGTCCAACGCATCCGCCTGCGCATTCAGCGCCTTTGCGATGTCGTCACCCCAGTAGTCGTACAAAGACTTGCCGCGCCGCGTTTTCAAACGGCTACCCATTTCCAGACGGTACGGTTGGATCGCATCCAGTGGGCGCAACAACCCGTACAGACCGGACAAAATCCGCAAATGATCTTGGGCCCAATTCAGATCGTCGGGTTCAAGCGTTTTCGCCTCTAACCCCTGATATGTATCGCCGTTGAACGCCAATGCAGCAGGCTTTGTCATGTCCGGCGTAGGCTCTGCTGCGAAGGCGCGAAAACGGTCGCGATTCAGGCGGGCCAGGTCGTCAGAGATGCTCATCAGATCGCGCAAACCGCCCAATGTCAGGTTCTTGGCGGTCCTGGACAACCGCACGGCGTCCGCCTGAAAATCCGGTTGCGTGGCCGTAATGTCGACGGGATCCATGTCCAATGACTTGGCGGGCGAAATGACGGTCAACATGGCGCATGATCCTTTGGCAGCGGGCGTTGGCGTAGATGTATCACGCAGGTTCGCGTTGACCAGTCCAGCGGTTCAATTCGGCCAGCGTTGCAATTTACGTTTAGGTCACATTTGTTAATGCGGGTGCGACAGAACTGCGGTATCCCTAAGGTCTGTACCCTGCAGCCGAAGCGACCAAAGGCCCGCAACCCTATGAACCGATTAGAAATTGAAACCCTGATCAGCAGCGTCGCCCTTGGCGACCGTAAAGCATTTAATGCGCTTTATGATGCCACCAGCGCGAAACTTTTGGGGGTGTGCCTGCGTATCTTACATGACCGCGCCGCAGCAGAGGACGCCATGCAGGACACGTTTATCAAAGTCTGGAAAAATGCCGACCGCTTTGCGGTGAACGGCTATAGCCCGATGACGTGGTTGATCACGATTGCGCGCAATACGGCCATTGACCGGTTGCGGGCGAACAAACCATCTGTCGACATCGAAGATTATACAGACACGATCGCATCATCTGGCCCCACCGCGGAAGGACAAGTAATCGCATCGGCAGAGGCACGGCGCATCACGAAATGCTTTGGCGAATTGGAACCAACACGCAGCGCTGCTATCAAAGCAGCCTACCTAGACGGTTTGCCATATGCCGACCTTGCCACGAAATTTAACGTACCTCTGAACACCATGCGCACATGGTTACGGCGCGGCCTCATCGCACTGCGGGAGTGTATGTCACAATGAGCAAACAAGCAGACATGACCCCCAACGACACCGAATTTGCAGCCGAATACGTTTTGCGCGTGTTGCCTGACGACGCCCATCGGGCGGCGGCGGCCCGCGCGGCGTCTGATCCCGAATTCGCCGCACAAGTGCGCGAATGGGAAGACAGGCTTGCACCGCTGACCGACGAAATCATGCCCGTGACGCCGTCCGGCATCGCAAAATCCGACCTGATGGAGCGCCTGTTTGGTGTCGATCCGGCACCGGGCCTTCTGGGTCGGGTCGGGTTCTGGAAAGGTCTGACCGTCGTCTTGTCGGGTGCGGCAATCGCGTCATCACTGATCTTGTTTGGGCCAACGGAACCGGTTGTCGTAGGGCCGACCTATGTGTCCGAACTTGCGACTGAAAACGACGATCTGCGTATCTTGGCGGTGTACGATGTTGGCGCTGAAAATATTCAGATCACACGGACATCTGGTGCCGCAAATGATGGTCGTAGCCTGCAGCTTTGGTGTCTTGTCGACGGTGTCGAACCGCGCCCTGTGGGTGTTTTGACCGATGATCCGACGGCAACGATCGGCTTGCCCGCTGCGTGGCTCGATGGTGTCGATAGCTGGAGCCTTGCCGTCAGTGACGAACCACTAGGTGGGTCGCCGACCGGTTTGCCAACTGGTGACGTCTTGGCTGTCGCGGAAATGACGCGTCTTTAACGCTTAAGCGCTTTCGAGCACTTCAAGGAACGCATCGCCAAAGCGTTCGGCGTATTTTTCGCCGATTAGCTTTTCGATCATCGTACTATCCGCGCCTCGCAGTTGTGCGACTTTGGCCAGCAACGACGCATTCAGGCTCATCGGTTTATCCGCACCATGCGGGCCACGTTGCAGGTCAGTCTGGACAGCCAGCAACCGATCATAAACGTCGCCTTCATTGCGACCAGCCAGCTTGCGACGTTGGGGATGCAGTTGTTCAGCCTCGCCCGCGATCACTTCAAGAAACGCATTGCCGTAACTTTCCAGTTTCTTCGCGCCCACACCGCCGATACGGGCCATATCGTCTAGCGTCATGGGACGCTTTTCAGCCATTTCGATCAACGTGCGATCGTTGAAAATGATATAGGCGGGGGCATTTGCCTGTTCGGCCAGATAACGGCGCTTTGCTTTCAACGCGGACAACAACGGCGCATCCTCTTCGCTGACCATCTGGCGGACTTTCGGGCCCGTACCTTTTGCCGCGCGGATCGTATCACGGCGTAGTTCAATCGACGCTTCGCCCTTCAAAATCGGGATCGCACCGTCGGTCATCCGCAACGCACCATGCCGCGCGGGATCAGGCCGCATCAGATCATGACCCATCATTTGCCGGAAAATCGCTTGCCATTGGCGGCGGTCGAATTCCTTCCCGACACCATAAGTCGGCAGACTGTCATGACCACGCTGGCGTATTTTGTCCGTATTTGCGCCAAGCAGAATGTCGATCAGATGACCCGACCCGAACCATTCTTCTGTCCGCAAAGCGGCTGACAGGGCCATGCGCACAGGCGTGGTCGCATCGAAAATCTCGGCGGGTTTATCGCACAGATCACATTTGCCGCAGGGCTCTGGATTTTCGCCAAAGTAACGCAGCAGATTCACCCGCCGACACCGCAGCGCCTCTGCCAACCCAAGCAACGCATTCAACCGCCCATGATCCGCAGCACGGCGTTCGGGCGGCGCAATCCCTTCGTCGATCTGCTGGCGGCGATAACGGATATCGTCGGGGCCAAACAACGTCAGCGTTTCAGCTGGATCACCATCCCGACCGGCACGACCGATTTCTTGGTAATACGCCTCAATGGATTTCGGCAGATCAGCATGGGCGACCCAGCGGATATCAGGCTTATCAATCCCCATTCCGAAGGCGACGGTCGCAACCACAATTAACCCGTCTTCTTGCTGAAAACGGCGTTCCACATCGCGGCGTTCTTCGGCGTCCATCCCGCCATGGTAATAACAGGCGGAATGTCCGACCTCGCGCAGCGCACCCGCCAGCGTTTCGGTTTTCGCACGGGTGCCACAATAGACGATGCCTGACTGTCCATTGCGCGCACTCGCAAAGTTCAGGATCTGGGCGCGGGGCCCGTCCTTCACTTGAAACGCGAGGTGGATATTCGGGCGGTCAAAACCATACAAAAACGTCGCGGGTTTTTCGCCGTCGAACAGTTTGCGAATGATCTCTTCTTGGGTCTCGGCATCTGCCGTGGCGGTAAAGGCGGCCAATGGCACATCCAGCGTCGCCCGCAGTTCGCCAATCCGCAGGTAATCAGGGCGGAAATCGTGCCCCCACTGGGAAACACAATGCGCCTCGTCGACCGCAATCATACTGACACCCGCACGGCGCAGCATATTAATCGTCCCGCTCGATGACAGACGTTCAGGGGCCATATACAGCAGCTTCAGCGTACCGGCCTCAAGCCCGCGCCAGACGGCGTCGGTCTCTTCATCCGTATTGCCGGACGTCAGCGCACCGGCCTCAACCCCCGCTTCGCGAAGGCCCCGCACCTGATCGCGCATCAACGCAATCAGCGGAGAAATCACAACAGTGACACCATCGCGGACCAATGCCGGCAATTGAAAACATAAGGATTTGCCGCCACCCGTTGGCATGATCGCCAGGGTATTGCGCCCATCAACAACAGCTTCGACAATGTCTTGTTGGCCGGGCCGGAAGGCATCGAATCCAAACACATCACGAAGTAGCGTGGCAGCGCCCATCGGGGAAATCCTGTTGTTTTTTGTTATCTGCTCGTTTGCCTAACAGTCTCATATGAATGCCCTCTAAACAAGGGCGAAGGATGCAGTGATACGCCGCCGCACCGCTTCTTTTGGCCTTAAATATCCTCGCCGAAGGCATCGCATTTTGCAAAAATGCGACACCGCATGCGCCAACCCCCGAACGAGACATTTACGGGGCTACCCCCCAAACGCCCAGAGTTTTTACGGTCAGATGAAATTCAGAGCCGCTCAATTGCGAGCGCAATGCCCTGACCGCCACCGATGCACATCGTAATCAAAGCGCGTTTGCCTTGGATGCGTTCCAGTTCGTACATCGCCTTCACCGTGATGATCGCACCTGTCGCGCCAACTGGATGGCCAAGCGCAATCGCACCACCATTCGGGTTGACCTTCGTGGGGTCCAGTTCAAGGGCGCGATTAACCGCGATGGCCTGCGCGGCAAAGGCTTCGTTGGATTCAATCACATCGAAATCGGACGCCTTTAGGCCGATTTTCTTCAGCAGGTTTTGCACAGCAGGCACCGGACCGATGCCCATAACCTCTGGTCGCACACCTGCGTGGGCGTAGCCCAAAACGCGGAACGCCGGCGTCAGGCCAGCCGCGGCGGCTGCCGCTTCTGTCGCCATAACAACCGCAGCCGCACCGTCGTTCAGGCCAGATGCGTTGCCAGCCGTGACGCTGCCGTCTTTCTGGAACGCAGGACGCAAGCCTGCGAGTGCATCCAGTGTTGTGGCCTTCGGATGCTCATCCGTCGCAAATTCAACCGTGTCGCGGCGTTTGCGCACCTCGACCGGAACGATCTGGTCGTCAAAACGGCCTGCTGCAATCGCGGCGGCCGCACGTGTCTGGCTTTCCATCGCAAAGGCGTCTTGATCTTCGCGTGTGATGCTGTGTTCACCCGCCACGTTCTCTGCCGTCACGCCCATATGGCCTGTCCCGAACGGGCAGTTCAACGCGCCGAGCATCATGTCCTGGGACTTGATATCACCCATCTTCGCGCCCCAGCGGGCATCGGTCATGATGTAGGGTGACCGCGACATGTTTTCAGTCCCGCCCGCCAACGCGAAATCGGCGTCACCCAATGAAAGCGCTTGGAACATCGACACAATCGCCTGCACACCGGACCCGCATAGACGGTTCACGTTCATCGCAGGTACGGTATCCGGCACGCCCGCTTGAATCGCGGCGACGCGGCTGACGTACATGTCTTTGGGTTCTGTGTTGATCACGTGCCCGAATGCGACTTGGCCGATTTGATCCGCTGCAATACCCGCACGGCTGATCGCCGCCTGTGCGACGGTCGTGCCAAGCGTGATCGGCGTCGTTCCCGCCAATGACCCGCCAAAGCCGCCGATCGCTGTCCGTGCGCCGCCCAAAATTACGATATCTGTCATGGTAATTCCTCCCGTTTGGTCCTGCTTATCGCAAACACAGGCCAGCGCGAGGTGGGACGTTGGGTCATAAATCTGCACAACGCCCGCGACCTGCGCTTTCCTCTCGCCTCTGGCGTGTTAGGTCTGGACCAAAGGAAGATGCCGATGCTGCTGAACGCGACCAATATTCACAAGACATTTCATACCGCTGATGGGCCGTTCGCGGTGCTGCGCGGTGTCGATCTGACATTAGACGCTGGCGAAAGCCTCGCGTTAACTGGTGAAAGTGGCAGCGGGAAAAGCACGCTGCTCCATCTGATTGGCGGTCTTGATACGCCTGATCAGGGGCAGATCATGATTGACGGCGCGGACATTGCCGCGATGGATGACACGGGGCGTGCGACGTTGCGGCGTGGCACCGTTGGCGTCGTCTTTCAGCAGTTCAACCTGATCCCAAGCCTGCGGGTCGCGGACAATATCGCGTTTCAGGCCCGTCTTGCCGGAACGAACGACACCGCATGGAACGCGCATCTCGCTGATAGCATGGGCCTGACCCCGCATCTGCGTAAATACCCCGAACAACTGTCCGGTGGGCAGCAACAGCGGGTGGCCATCGCTCGCACGCTGGCCCCACGGCCCAAACTGGTGCTGGCGGATGAACCTACTGGTAATCTGGACGAGGCAACAGCGGACGACGTCATGTCCCTGATGCTGGCGCTGGTTGCCGATACGGGCGCGGGTCTGCTGATGGTCACGCATTCCGACGCGCTAGCGGGGCGTCTCGCGCGGCGCGTTCATCTGCGGGCAGGGCAGGTCGCGTGACGCGGGCCGCCCTTTCTGCACTCCTGTCGCACTGGCGGCGCAATCCCTTGCAATTGTTCACTTTGCTGGCGGGACTGGCGCTGGCCACCGCACTGTGGTCCGGCGTGCAGGCCGTGAACGCAGAGGCGCGCGCAAGCTACGACAATGCCGCCGCGACCTTGGGTGAAGCCAGTTTTGATCAACTCGTGTCCAGCGACGACGCACCGATTACCCAAACCGATTATGTCGCACTGCGCCGCGCGGGCTGGCTGGTCAGTCCCGTTGTCGAAGGGCAGATCAACGGCGTCCGTTTGATCGGGATCGACCCGCTGACTGCACCTGGTGGTCTTGGTCCCGTTGATCTTGCGGCGGGCGCGGACATTGGCGCATTTCTATTGGGCAACGGCCAAATCTTCGGCACAGCTGACACGATTGCGGCCTTGGGCGCGTTGGACGTCGACGGCGTCATCACACCGGAAACCGCCCCGAATGTTGCCTATACCGACATCGGCGTTGCGCAGCGTCTTCTCAACCGGCCCGATCAAATTGATCTGCTTGTCGTCGAAGCTGACCAGCCCATCGTGCAAACACCACTGCCAGAGATCGCCCCAAACCTGATCCGTCGGACCGCCCAAGCCGGATCTGATGTGGCGAAGCTGACCGATAGCTTCCATCTTAACCTCACCGCATTTGGGCTGCTGTCCTTTGCCGTCGGCATTTTCATCGTGAACGGGGCGATTGGCCTTGCGTTTGAACAGCGCAGACCCGTTGTCCGCACGTTGCGGGCGCTGGGCGTGCCGTTGAACCGTTTGATCGGGCTGATTGCGGTCGAACTGATGCTCATGGCGCTGGTCGCGGGCATCATCGGGGTGGCACTTGGCTATGTAATCGCGGGGCTTCTGTTGCCAGGGGTCGCCGCGACGTTGAACGGACTTTACGGGGCTGAAGTGGCAGGCACCCTGCAACTGCGCCCCAGTTGGTGGCTGTCAGGTCTGGCGATTGCGCTGGGCGGCACAGCCATCGCAGCGGCAGGGGCACTATGGAAACTCAGCCGGATGCCATTGCTCGCCGCGGCACAACCCCGCGCCATGGCGATGGCGGCAGGACGCCGCGCGCAGGTGCAAGGCATATTGGCGGCGGTTCTAATCGGCACGGCAGTCATCTTGGCACTGACTGCACAGGGACTGGTCGCAGGTTTCGCCATGCTCGCGGCCCTTTTGATCGGCGCGGCGCTTGGTCTGCCAGTGATCCTCAGCGGTTGTCTGGCCGTCGGGGCTAACCGCGCCAAAGGCGTCATCGCGCAATGGTTCTGGGCAGATACGCGGCAGCAATTGCCGGGCTTATCGCTCGCTCTCATGGCCTTGTTGCTTGCGATGGCGGCAAATGTGGGCGTGTCGACGATGGTCAGCAGTTTCCGCCTGACATTCGTCGGTTTCCTTGATCAACGCCTCGCGTCGGAACTGTACGTCACGGCCATCGACACCGCACAAGCTGATGCCATAATCGACAGGATCGCACCCGAGGTGGACATCATCCTGCCCATCATGGCGGCCACGATCCCGCTGGAAGGCATCCAGACCGAAGTCTACGGCACCCGCATTCACAGCACCTATCGCGACAACTGGATTTTATTGGAAAGCGGCGACGCGCCGTGGGACCGCGTTGAGGCGGGCGAGGCAATCTTGATCAACGAACAATTGTTCCGGCGGGCGGATTTGCGGGTCGGCGATACGCTTGACGTCGACGGCGAACCGCTGGTGATCACGGGTGTGTATGGGGATTACGGCAACCCGATCGGGCAGGCTGTGATTGGCGAAGATATCTTCGAACGGATGTACCCCGACATCAGCCCGCTGCGGTTTGGCCTACGGATCACCGACGGCGATGTGGGTCGCGTACGAACGGTCCTAAATGAAGAGGTCGGCATCCCAGAGGCGAACATGATCAACCAAGCGGGAATCAAAGCGTTTTCGCTCGACGTCTTTGACCGGACCTTCATCGTCACAACAGCATTGAATGTGCTGACGCTCGCCGTCGCTGGTTTCGCGATCCTGATGAGCTTGCTGACATTGGCCACCATGCGCGTCCCACAGCTTGCCCCTGCTTGGGCGGTGGGCGTGACGCGCAAACAACTGGGAAGGCTCGAATTATTGCGTGCAATCTTGCTTGCGTTGCTTACTGCAGTCATCGCCTTGCCGCTGGGCCTTGGGCTAGCGTGGGCACTACTAGCGGTCGTGAACGTCGCGGCCTTCGGGTGGGAACTGCCGATGTATTTCTTCCCGTGGGATTACGTGCGGCTGTTCGGCTTTGCAGTCCTCGCAGCTGCCGTCGCAGCCCTTTGGCCCGCCATCAGGCTGGCCCGCACCCCGCCTGCTGCTCTGCTGAAGGTGTTTTCCCATGAACGTTAAAACCATCCTATTCGCGCTATGCCCGATCATGGCGCAGGCCCAAGGGTTTGCCGGCCTCGGCGGTGACGCGGACGGGTTCAGCGTACCGACGCCGGATCCTGTGTTTGATTTCCCCACAGACCACGGCCCGCACAACGACTACCGCATCGAATGGTGGTATCTGACGGCGAACTTGCAAGCCGAAGGCGGCACCAATTATGGCCTGCAATGGACGTTGTTCCGGTCCGCTTTGGCCCCCGAAGCAGGCGCAGGCTGGACCGCGCCGCAACTGTGGATGGGCCACGCGGCTGTCACCACGCCAACCGACCACTACGTCACCGAACGGATCGGGCGCGGCGGGATCGGGCAGGCGGGTGTGACGGCGGACCCGTTTGAAGCATGGATCGACGATTGGACACTGGCGGGGGACTGGACGACGCTGGACATGACCGCCAGCGGCCCTGATTTCGCCTACGACATGGACCTGACCGCGCAAGGCCCGCTGATCTTTCACGGCGACGGGGGCTATTCGGTTAAATCGGCGGGCGGGCAGGCGTCTTATTACTATTCTCAACCCTATTTCGACATCGCAGGTACGCTAATCCTGCCTGACGGGCAGGTCGCGGTCACGGGCAGCGCATGGCTCGACCGCGAATGGTCATCGCAACCGTTGGCCGCGGATCAAACTGGCTGGGACTGGTTTTCGCTTTCGTTCGATGACGGGACCAAGATGATGGGCTTCCTGCTGCGCCAATCCGATGGCAGCGCCTATTCGTCGGCCACTTGGATCGGCAGCGACGGGACAACAACCGCCTACCCAGACGGTGCGTTTCAGGCCGAACCGCTGGTTATCTCAGACACCAGCGGCGCAACAGTTCCGACGACATGGCGGGTCCAATTGGCGGACAAGGGCGTCGATGCAACGGTGACGGCGATCAATACAGACGCATGGATGACAACGTCGGTGCCCTATTGGGAAGGACCGGTGCGGATCACAGGTAGCCACACAGGTCGCGGATATTTGGAGATGACAGGATATGAATAACTGGTGGGAAACGCTCGACGGGACACAGGCGCAGGTCTGGGATCGGCTAACGCAAGGGGCGGACAAGCGGACGCATGTGGCATTAGGGACCGTCAGCATCGACGGCCAGCCAGAGGTGCGGACCGTGGTGCTGCGTGACGTCGATCCGAAAACACGCAGGTTGGAGCTCTACACCGATCTGCAGTCCGACAAAATCACCAGCCTGCGTAACAATCCAAAGGCGGCGATCCACCTTTGGGACGCTGACCTCGCGCTGCAAATCCGCGTGCAAGCCGACGTCACGATTCTAACCGGTGATGCGGTCATGGATCGTTGGAACGCCGTGCCGGATCATTCCAGAAACAGCTACGGGATCACGCCGGCACCCGGCCTGCCAATCCTTGAAAGCACCGCCTACACCAAGAAACCCGATCCCGCTGTCTTTGCCGTTCTGTCCTGTCAGGCGACCCATATTGACGCGGTATATCTCGGTGACATCCATCGTCGTGCGGCTTTCTCACAGGTCGGTGACTGGACCGGAAAGTGGCTAGCGCCGTAACAATCGCGCCGCTATCAAACGAGGCATGAATACACAGCTCCCCCAAACCCGTGATCTTGTTCTTGTTGGCGGTGGCCACACCCATGCGCTTGTGCTGCGATCATGGGCGATGAAACCGCTACCCGGCGTGCGTCTAACGGTCATCAATCCGGGGCCAACGGCACCCTATTCCGGCATGCTACCGGGGTTCGTTGCAGGGCATTACACGCGGGACGAACTGGACATTGATCTGGTGCAGCTTGGCCGCTTTGCGGGCGCGCGGGTTATCCTTGGGGCGGTTGATCATATCGACGTTGCAGCCAAAACCATCAGCGTGCCGGGGCGTCCGTCGATTGCCTATGACGTGACCGCCGTTGATGTGGGGATCACATCGACAATGCCGTCGCTGAAAGGCTTCACCGACCACGCCATTCCAGCCAAGCCCTTGGGCGTATTCGCAAGCCGCTGGGACGCCTTCCGTGCAACAGCAAAGAACCCGCATATCGCGATCATCGGTGGCGGCGTTGCGGGGGCAGAGCTTGCGATGGCGATGGCGCATGCCCTACGCCGCGACGGGTCTGACGCCGCCGTGGTCCAGCTTGTGGATCGGGGCAGCGTTTTGAAAGACCTTGGGTCCGTGGCCAAAGGTAAGGTGCTTGCCGCGTTGGAAACCCAAGGCGTCACGCTCATTGAAAACGCAGACGTTGCTGAAATTGCAGCGCATGGCGTGATCCTGACGGACGGCACGCTGATCAAATCCGACTTCACCACCGGTGCGGCGGGCGCAAAACCGCATGACTGGGTGGCGGGGCTTGATCTGGACATTCACGAAGGCTTCATCACCGTTAATGACAAGCTGCAATCCAGCAATCCGGACGTTTTTGCGGTCGGCGATTGTGCGCACCTTAGCTTCGATCCGCGTCCAAAGGCGGGCGTCTATGCAGTCCGCGAAGCACCGGTTTTGTTCGATAACCTTCAGGCGCATTTGTCTGGTCGTGATCTGCGGGCCTATAAACCGCAAAAGGATTACCTAAAACTGGTCTCGCTTGGCGGGAAATCAGCGCTCGCTGAAAAGTTCGGAACGGCACGACAGGGGCCGCTGTTGTGGAAGCTTAAGAACCACATCGACCGGACCTTTATGAACCAGTTCGACGGGCTCAACCCGATGGCATTGCCTGATGTGCCGGAAACGGTCGCGCTGGGCGTGCGTGAAACGCTGGGTGACAAACCCATGTGTGGCGGCTGCGGGTCAAAGGTCGGGCGCGGGGCGTTGCGAAACGTGCTGTCTGACCTGCCACGCACGCAAAGGGACGACATCCAATCCGTCGCGGGCGATGATGCTGCAATTCTGCAAACAGGTGACGCGACCCAAGTCATGTCGACGGACCACCTGCGCGCCATGATCGACGATCCGGTCATGATGACGCGTATCGCAGCCGTTCACGCGCTGGGCGATATCTGGGCGATGGGGGCGCAGCCACAAGCCGCGACCGCAACGATCATCCTACCGCGCACGTCAGAGATATTGCAGGAACGCGCCTTGGCCGAAATCATGACCACCGCGCATGACGTTTTCACCGATGCAGGTGCCGCCATCGTCGGCGGGCACACGTCGCAAGGTGACGCGCTGACCATCGGTTTCACGGTCACGGGGCTGGTGGACGGACAGCCGATCACGCTGAAAGGTGCCAAAAAGGGCGACGCGCTGATCATAACAAAACCCATCGGGTCCGGCGTGATCATGGCGGCAGAAATGCAATGCAAAGCGGCAGGCGCAGACGTCGCAGCCGCATTGCAACAGATGGTGCAAGGGCAGGCGGACGCGGCGGCAGTGTTACACGACGCACATGCGATGACCGACGTCACAGGCTTCGGGCTCGCGGGGCATTTGGCGGGTATCTGCGAGGCGTCTGGCGTTGGTGCAGATGTCACCCTAACGGATGTGCCGCTTATGCAGGGCGCGCGCACATTGGCAGAGGCGGGACAGCGGTCCTCATTGTTCGATTCCAACAAAGCGGGTGTGGCAGGTGTCGAATGCACGAACTCCGCGCTGTCTGACCTGATGTTCGACCCGCAAACCGCAGGTGGATTGCTCGCAGTTGTTGATCCGTCACAAGCTGCTGATGTCATCGCAAAGCTGGAACAAGCCGGATATCCAGCCGCGCAGATCGGGACGATCACAGATCAGGTCGGGCGGATCATTCTGCGCGATTAATCAACGCGGCGATTTGATCTGCGGTGCGCCGTAATCCGTCGAAATCAAGCGTTTCGGCGGTGACATGCCCCAGCAATTGATGCTCTTGCAGCGCGCGCGCCTTGTCATAGGCGGGGTCGTAATGCGTTTCCATCAGCGACGCCGCGAAGTTTTGCAGATCACCAGACACCAGTGCCGCCTGCCAAGCATCTACAACGGCGTGCCCACGAATATAGCGCATCGGTTGCAGGCGATCAGACAGCGCTGTCAAATCCGTTGATACATCCGCGTATGCCTTGGCCAAGTATGCCGCACGCGTCGCAACAGAGGCTGCGATCATCACACGCGGGGCGGCGCACATGGCTGACCAAACAGACGGAGGCAGGTTAATCCGACCAATCTTGCTGCTTTCGGCCTCGATCACGACGGGCATTGATGGATCACAGGCGACAAACGCCTGCGCTAGTGCGGTTTCAAATGCTTTCTGGGCTGGTTGCGGGGCATTAATAGCCCCTAAAAGCGACCCGCGATGGGCGGCAAGGGCTTCCAGATCAATCGTCTGTATGCCGCGGTCCCTGAGATGGGCCAGCACAGCGGTTTTGCCAGTGCCGGTGTTCCCGTCCAGCAGAACAATCCGGTGCGGCAACGGCGCCTCATACAGATAGTCATGCACCAACCGGCGGTAGCTTTGATACCCACCTGCAATCGTTTCGGCACGCCACCCGATTTGCTGCAGGATCGACGCAAACGACCCTGACCGCTGACCACCCCGCCAGCAATAGACCAACGGCTGCCAACCGCCGTCGTGATTGCGCAAAGATCCGTCAAGATGATCGGCAACATTGCGGGCCACCATCGCAGCCCCACGTTTGCGGGCGCGAAAGGCACTGTCACGGACATACATTGTGCCAATCTCGGCACGTTGATCGTTGCTGAGGGCGGGCAGATTGATCGCGCCAGGGACATGATCTTGCGCGAATTCCGCAGGTGAACGGACATCAATAATCGTGTCCGCATTGTGGGCTGCAATATCGTGAAGGGTCGCGAATTTGACGGGCATGGTGGCCTTAATCGGCTGGGATCAATGGCACCCTGCCAGTCTCGGTTAAGATATAACAGTCCCGACCGACAAACACGGCGGGGATCAACGGGCGGCCATAACCTGCGCCTGCGTCCAGATCGACGCGATTGCCGAAATGGGTCGGTGCCTCTAGCGCTGTGTGGCCGTGCACGACAAGTTTGCCGTGATCGGTGGCGTCATCCAAGAACCCTTCGCGGATCCAAAGCAGGTCTTCGGGGTCTTGATCGGCCAGTGCGACGCCCGGCATGATGCCTGCGTGCACGAAAAGCAGATCGTCCGTTTCAACGGTCAGCGGCAACGCATTGATGAAATCGATATGGGCCTGCGGAACAGCCTTTGCTGCGGCCTGCTGAACCTGATCAGGTGTCAACGCACCAGCATCGGTTTGATAATGCAGCAGTATTTCCTGTTCGCCACGGGTATGTGCCGCAAAAATGGCTTCGCCTTTAACACCGTAGGACGCGATCGTATTGGTCCCGCCCAGACGTGGGTTCAGCCAGTTGATGCCAGACGCGACACGTGGATCGTGCTGTTTGCCCATCGTGACAAAGTTGGCAAAGAACCTGTCGTGATTGCCCATGATGAAGCGCCAGTTTTTACCAGCCTTTTGACCTGCAATCAGGCGGTCAATAACTGCGCAAGAATTCAGGCCACGGTCAGTATAATCACCCAAGAACACGATTTCCGCGTCCGGACCACCATCCTGTTCTATAAGGTCAAGCGCATGGTCGAGCATTTCGATCTGACCGTGAATGTCACCAATTGCGTAGATCATAAGGTGTGTCCTGAAATTGTAAGTTACACGCGCGGATAGTGCGGGAGCCTCCGGCGGGGATTTGGAAGACGTCAAAGAAGCAAAAGGGCCGCTCAATCAATGAGCGGCCCGCTTGGCTTACACCTCGAATTTGAGGGTTTTGATTTTCTGGAACAATCCGGTGTCTGCTAACGCCTTCAGCGCATCGGCTGGCACAGGTTCGTCGACGTAAAGCATCGCGATGGCCTGCTCTTTGGCGGCGGACCGGCCAAGGGTAAAGTTCGCGATGTTGACGTCATGCGCACCAAGCGTTTGACCCAAGGACCCGATGATGCCCGGCACGTCTTTGTTGGTCGTGTAGAGCATATGTTCACCGATCTCGGCGTCGATGTTGATGCCTTTGATCTGGATAAAGCGCGGCTTACCGTCGCTAAACACGGTGCCCGCGATGGACCGTTCCATTTCGTCAGTCACAACGGTCACCTTCACGTAGCCGTCGAATGTGCCGGACTGATCCTGCTTTGTTGTAGACACCTGAATGCCGCGTTCTTTTGCGATCACAGGGGCGGAGACCATGTTCGTGTCCGGGTTCACCTTTTTCATGATGCCCGCGATGACAGCAGCTGTCAGCGCTTTGAGGTTCATGTCGGAGGCTTCACCGTCGAACAGGATGTTGATCGCTTTGATCGGCTCGTCAGTGACCTGACCGGCAAAGTTACCAAGGTGGCCGGACAATTTGATCCATGGGCCCATGATCTTAGCTTCTTCTGCCGTGACGGATGGCATGTTCAGCGCGTTGGACACCGCACCTGTCAGCAGGTAGTCGGACATCTGTTCTGCGACCTGCAGGGCCACGTTTTCTTGGGCTTCGGTTGTTGCAGCACCAAGGTGCGGCGTGCAGACAACGTTCGGCAGGTTGAACAGCGGGCTGTCTGTGGCAGGCTCTACCGCGAATACGTCAAAGGCCGCACCAGCAACGTGGCCGGATTTCAATGCTTCAGCCAGTGCTTCTTCATCGACCAGACCACCACGGGCACAGTTGACGATGCGCACGCCTTTTTTGGTCTTGGCGATGTTTTCTTTCGACAGGATGTTCGCCGTCTGATCTGTGAATGGCACGTGCAGCGTGATGAAATCAGCGTTTGCCAGCAGTTCGTCGAGTTCGACCTTTTTCACGCCCATTTCAGCGGCTTTTTCTTCGCCAAGGAACGGATCGTAGGCCATGACTTTCATGGACAGACCTTTCGCGCGATCACACACGATCCCGCCGATGTTGCCTGCGCCGATGACGCCAAGCGTTTTGCCTGTCAGCTCAACACCCATAAACTTGGACTTTTCCCATTTACCCGCGTGGGTAGATGCGGATGCCTCCGGGATTTGACGCGCAACAGCGAACATCATTGCAATAGCATGTTCAGCCGTTGTGATCATGTTGCCGAATGGCGTGTTCATCACGATGATACCGGCCTTAGACGCGGCTTCTTTGTCGATATTGTCGGTGCCGATACCCGCGCGCCCGATGACCTTCAGGTTCGTTGCGGCTTCGATGATTTTTTGCGTTGCTTTGGTGGCGGAGCGGATCGCAAGACCGTCGTAATGCGGGATCGCAGCCAGCAGCAGGTCCTTGTCTTTGCCAAGGTCAGGCTGGAAATCAACGTCGATGCCACGGTCTTTGAAAATCTGAACAGCGGCAGCAGAGAGTTTGTCGGAAATCAGTACTTTAGGAGCGGCCATTGGAATGGTCCTTCAACTTAAGGGGAATGTGCCACCCCATCAGCGGGGTGGCGAATTTTCTGGAAAATTCGGGCTTTACGCCGCGATTTCAGCTTCGAACGCCCACGCGAGCCATGGCAGCATGGCTGCGATGTCGGATGTTTCCACAGTCGCACCACACCAGATCCGCAGACCAGCAGGGGCATCGCGATACGCACCGATGTCCAAAGCGACGTCTTCGTCAGCCAGACGTTTTGCGACGGCTTTGGCGAATGCTGCCCCGTCTGTGATCCGGTCATCCGTGAACTTCAGGCAAACAGATGTGTTCGACCGTGTCGCATCATCTTCGGCGAGGTTCGCGATCCAGTCGTTCGCATCGCAGAAATCAAAGATCGCCTGCGCGTTGGCGTTGGCGCGATCTTGCAGGGCTTTCAGACCACCGATGTCTTGCGCCCACTTCAGCGCAACAAGGTAATCCTCAACAGCCAGCATGGATGGCGTGTTGATGGTTTCACCGCGGAAGATGCCTTCGATCAGTTTGCCACCTTTGGTCAGGCGGAAAATTTTCGGCAGTGGCCACGCAGGTGTGTAGTTTTCCAAACGCTCAACAGCGCGTGGGGACAGGATCAGCATGCCGTGTGCCGCTTCGCCGCCCATGACTTTCTGCCAAGAGAACGTCGTCACATCCAGCTTGTCCCATGGCAGGTCTTGGGCAAACGCAGCAGATGTCGCGTCGCACAATGTCAGACCCGCGCGGTCCGCAGGGATCGCGTCGCCGTTTGGCATCCGCACGCCGGATGTTGTGCCGTTCCACGTAAAGCAGACGTCGTTGTCATAGTTCAACGCAGCCATATCAACGATGTGACCGTAGTCTGCGGTATGTGTTTTGGCTTCGATCTTCAGCTGCTTGACCACGTCAGTGACCCAGCCAGCGCCGAATGATTCCCAGGCGACCATTTCAGCCGGACGTTCGCCCAGCATAGACCACATCGCCATTTCAAAAGCGCCAGTGTCGGATGCAGGCACGATCCCGATGCGGTAATCGGCAGGAATGCCAAGAATCTCGCGTGTCAGGTCAATGGCTTCTGCCAGTTTGGATTTGCCAATAGCGGCACGGTGCGAGCGACCCAAAGGCGCGTCAGCAAGCTTGTCCAATGAAAAAACGGGGGGTTTGGCACATGGGCCAGAAGAAAAACGTGCGTTCGCCGGGCGCACAGCCGGTGGTGTCGTGACCATTACTGGTATCCTCACAGATATATGCCCTTCGTTGGGGAAGGGTGTCCCGCTGACCGAGATAGGGCCAAGCCGCCGCCACGACAACAGGGAAAATGACGCGGCTGCCGATTCTTTTGTCGGTTTTGATCGATAACTGGTGCGGATCGGAAACTTGGTGCTTGGCGTTGCTGGTCGTGCTGTTTGCGTTTATTTGGCGAAGGGAAGCAGGCAGACCGCACTGTAGAATAGACGGCGTAAGGACTTTGAAATGTTTGTAGCAACCTTTTTGTGCAACCCGGCGCGCCCGACATTGGACCCCGCATTGGTCGAAAGCTTACGGAACGCTTGGGGCGGCGGTGATGTAGTCTGGTTGGCCGCTGATGAAGCCGCTGAATTTTCGCTGCAAACGATGCCGGAAAACGCAGATGAGGTCTGGCAGGTGTGTCAGGATCAATCCGTTGACCTGATCATTCAAACCGCTGATGGTCGCCGCAAAAAGATGCTGATCGCAGACATGGACAGCACGATGATCCAGCAGGAATGTATCGACGAATTGGCGGCAGAGGCTGGTGTCGGCGACCGTGTTGCGGGGATTACCGCGCGCGCGATGAATGGCGAGTTGGATTTTGAAGAAGCGATCGATGAACGCGTCGGACTACTGGCTGATCTGCCCGAAACGATCATTGACCACGTCCTGAACACCCGCATCACATACATGCCCGGTGGTGCGACACTGCTGAAAACGATGCGCGGGCAGGGGGCCTATGCGGCGCTTGTGTCCGGCGGGTTCACGGCGTTTACCGCGCGCGTCGCATCTGAATTAGGCTTTAACGAAAACCGTGCCAATACGCTCGAATTCGCGGATGGTAAGCTGACTGGTAAAGTCGTGCGTCCGATCCTTGGTCAGGATGCGAAGTTAGAGGCGCTGAACGGGATTACCGCCACGCTCGGGATCACGCCTGCTGATGCAATTGCTGTGGGCGACGGGATGAACGACCTGCTGATGCTTGAAAACGCGGGCACAGGTGTCGCATTACATGGCAAACCTGCGCTGCAGGAAAAGGTGTCGGTCCGCGTAAATCACGGTGATCTGACGGCCCTGCTCTACATGCAAGGCTACGCCAAATCGGAATTTGTCACATGAAACGTGATCTGAAACCCGCCACCATTGCCGCGCATGCTGCGGGTGCCGTCGATAAGCAAAGCGCAGGTGTCGTGCCACCGATCCAGACGTCCACGACCTTCATGCGCGATGAAACCTACGCGCTGATCCGCCCCGACAACATCTATTCCCGCGATGACAGCGACACGGTCCGAACCGCAGAGCAGGTGATCACGAAGCTGGAACAGGCCGAGGACACGCTTTTGTTCCCCGCAGGGATGGCCGCGATTGCGGGTGTCTTCCGGACGCTTTTGGCAGGCGATACTGCGCTAGTGCAATCCGGTATCTACTGGGGCACAACAAAGTGGATCCGCGATTTTTGCGCCCGTCGTGACGTGACATTGCACGAAGTCGAGGCAAGCGATGCCGCGGCTCTGAAAACAGCCTGCCAGGCGCATCGCCCCACATTAGTGTTCATTGAAACGCCATCAAATCCGTGGCTACGGACCGTTGATGTGGCGGCTGCGGCACAGGCAACCCATGCCGTTGCTGGGACCTTGGTCGTGGACGCGACAGCAGCGACGCCCATCTTGATGAAGCCGCTCGCGCTGGGCGCGGACATCGTCATGCATTCCGCGACAAAGGCTATCAACGGACACTCGGATGTCTTGGCGGGTGTTCTCTCCACGAACGCCCCAACTGATCCGATCTGGGAAGCGATCAAAATGGATCGCCACGATGCGGGCGCGGTTTTGGGACCGTTCGAAGCATGGCTGTTGATCCGCGCAATGCGAACGCTGCCGCTGCGGGTGGAACGCATGACCGAAAACGCGGTGACGCTGGCGCAGTACCTGCACAACCACCCACAGGTCGAAGACGTCTTCTACCCCGGTCTGCCCCATCATCCGGGACATGAGGTCGCGAAGCAGCAGATGAGCGGCTACGGCAGCCTGCTATCCGTTCTGGTCAAAGGTGGACGGGCCGAGGCGCTAAAGGTGGTCGGCAAGCTGCAGCTATTCCTGCGGGCCACGTCTTTAGGCGGGGTCGAAAGCCTTGTGGAACATCGCCACACAATCGAACCGCACACAGGCATCCCCGAAAACCTGATCCGTGTTTCTGTGGGGATCGAACATATCGACGACCTGAAAGACGACTGGGAACAGGCGCTGTCATAAATGGAAGTTGCCGTTGAACTGGTCATCTTGTTGGTGGCCGCAGCCTTTGCCGCGGGCATTGTGGATGCGATTGCGGGGGGCGGCGGGCTGATCACGCTTCCTGCGCTCGTCTTGGCAGGGGCACCTCCGGTAACAGCAATCGCAACAAACAAAGTGCAGGGCGTGTTCGGCGCTGGCATGGCCGCATGGACCTACGGGCGGGCAGGGCATGTCGATCTGCGCGCGCAATTGGGGCCAGCGGTCATCGCCTTTGTCGCGGCCATCATCGGTGCGTTTCTGACCGCACAACTGCCGACAGATGTGATCCGCTACGGCCTACCCGTGCTTTTGATCGCCATCGCTTTGTTCTTCGCATTGAAACCCGGACTGGACGATCTGGACCGGACCCGCAAAATCAGCGCAGGCGTGTTTGTTGTGACCATCGTGCCGCTTGTCGCGTTCTACGACGGGCTGATCGGGCCGGGGGCTGGGGCGTTCTACATGATCGGCTTTGTGGCCTTCGCGGGCTTCGGCGTCTTGAAAGCAACGGCGCATACAAAATTGCTGAACTTTGCGTCAAACGCAGGTGGCATCGCGGCTTATGCGCTTGTGGCGGAACCATGGTGGATGGTCGGGCTGGCAATGGCTGCGGCGCAAATTGCGGGTGCGGCTGTAGGGGCGCGACTGGCGATGCGTGTGGGGGCCAAACTGATCAAACCCGTTGTGGTGATCGCGGCAACGGCGCTGGCGCTGCGTCTGCTCTGGGACATGATCTAGAAAAAAGCCCGGACCAAAAGGCCCGGGCAAGTCCAACAGGGAGGTGGTGATATAACCCGATCACCAGCGGGCTTCGGTATAGGAACCAGTGAACGTCACAATGGTTCCCACATTTTTCAAACTTTATGCGACGAGGCGATAACCACCTGATTCCGTAACCAAAAGACGGGCATTGGATGGATCAGGTTCGATCTTCTGACGCAAGCGGTAGATGTGCGTTTCCAGCGTATGCGTGGTCACACCGGCGTTGTAACCCCAGACTTCGTGCAGCAGCACGTCGCGGGCGACCACGCCTTCGGTGGCACGGTACAGGAACTTCAGGATGTTGGTTTCTTTCTCGGTCAGACGTACTTTTTTGTCGTCCTCCGTGACCAACAATTTCTGCGCAGGCTGGAACGTATATGGCCCAAGCTGGAAAACAGCGTCTTCGGATTGTTCATGTGTGCGCAACTGGGACCGGATGCGGGCCAGCAGAACGGGAAACTTGAACGGCTTGGATACATAGTCATTTGCGCCAGCATCCAGACCGTAGATCGTGTCGGCATCGCTATCTTGGGCGGTCAGCATCACAATCGGGCACTTCACGCCTTGCTTGCGCATCAGGCGGCACAATTCACGACCATCTGTGTCTGGCAGACCAACATCAAGGATCACCAGATCGTAGATGCTTTCCTTCGCCTTCACCATCGCGCTTGCGCCGTCGTCGGCTTCAAACACGTCGAAATCTTCAGTCATAATCAACTGCTCACCCAGCGCTTCGCGCAGGTCGTCATCATCGTCGACAAGCAGGATTTTCTTCAATTGGGCCATCGGGACTTTCCTTCGTTGTTACGCTAGAAGTGATCGCAAATTGATCATCAGGCAAGAACGAGAGGGTGCGCCTCACACGGACGTGTGCTTTGATACAGCTAATGTTTCACTTTCGCCCTAAAACGGCTATCGGCTGAAACAATTGAAAGGGATTTCGGCGTGAGCTTCATACCAACTATTACAGAACGACTGGCGCGCGCGCGGGCGGATTTACGCATGGGTGTGCCTGTTGTGGTGACAGATGGCAGCGAATCCGGCGGACTTTTGGTGCTGGCGGCGGAAACACTGGACAAGGCACGGCTAGACGATTTGCGCGGATTGGGCGGAACGCCGGTGATCGCCGTGACGGGACGACGGGCCGAAACGCTGAAAGCGCGCGCATATGATGGCGACATCGCACGGGTGTTATTGCCTGCAGATGCGACCCTGAAATGGGTGCAATCCATCGCTGATCCCGCAGACGACATGCGATCGCCAATGAAAGGCCCGCTTGCGACCGCCAGAGAAGGTGACGCAGATGCGCACCGCGCGGCGATTACATTGATCAAAGCGGCACGGTTGTTACCCGCCGGTGTGTGTCTTGCGGTCGATAGCGCATTTGCCAAACAAAACGACCTGACCGCTATTCCTGCAAGCGCGATCATGGACACGCGGCTATCGCCGTCATTACCAATCGTCGCAGCGCGCCTGCCGATGGAAGCATCAGAGGCGGGACGCCTACACATTTTCCGACCCGATGACGGGGCCGAAGAACATTACGCCATTGAAATCGGCAAGCCAGACCGGTCAAAACCCGTGCTCGCGCGGCTGCATTCGGCGTGTTTCACCGGCGACGTGCTGGGATCGCTGAAATGCGACTGCGGCCCACAGCTTCACGGGGCACTGGCGGCCATGGGTGAAAATGGTCAGGGGGTTCTGCTGTACCTGAATCAAGAAGGACGCGGGATCGGGCTTGCGAACAAAATGCGAGCGTATTCGTTGCAGGATCAGGGGTTCGATACTGTTGAAGCCAACCATCGCCTTGGGTTTGAAGACGACGAACGCGATTTCCGGATCGGGGCGGACATCCTCAAAAAGATGGGCTTCAGCGCTGTGCGACTGATGACCAACAACCCAAATAAAATCGCGCGGATGGAAGGCGAAGGCATCGCCGTGACGGAACGCGTGCCGCTGAAGATTGGCGAAAACAGGTTCAACACGGCTTATCTTGCGACCAAGGCCACAAAGTCCGGACACCTGTTGTGAGGGCGGGAGCCTCCGGGGGGTTGTTCAAGCCGTCTTGCAAACGATCCGGGGGATCGTTTGAGGCGCAGAACGGGCAGAGCCCAGAAAACGTCAAAGAAACGAAGGACTGCGCATGAAGGCGAGCGATCTTGTTGTGACGCCGTCTGGTGTACGGTTTATGGGGCGACGGTTTCCGCGCACAATTGGGCGTGGTGGGCTGACCGACCGCAAGGCAGAAGGCGATATGGCGACACCGCGCGGCGTGCACCGGATCGTGGGGATGCTGTACAGACCTGACCGGATCGCGAAACCCGCGGATTGGGCGCTGCCAATTGGACCGAGTGATCTTTGGTCGGATGATGTGCGCGACGAAGACTACAATATGATGTTACGTGCGCCACACGCATTTAGCCACGAACACCTCCGCCGCGCCGACCCGATGTACGACCTGATCCTGATCACCGATTGGAATTGGCCCTATGCGGTCAAAGGCCGCGGATCGGCCATCTTTATCCATCAATGGCGTGGCAAAGGACGGCCCACAGCAGGCTGCGTTGCCTTCCGGCGGGACCATTTACAGTGGATTGTACCCCGTATTCGGCCAGATAGCCGACTTGTTATCGCATAACCACTGGACCTTGACCCATATTCCGGTCCAAACGGACAAGGAATTTGAGATATGAAACACCAAGGCCTTTTTATGACCCCCGACCAGATCGCCCAGCTTCCCTATCGCCCATGTGTTGGCATCATGCTTGCTAACCCGCGCGGCCATATCTTTGTGGGGCAGCGCATGGATCGGGACCAAGACGCTTGGCAAATGCCGCAGGGTGGCGTCGACAAAGGCGAAACCACACGCGATGCCGCAATTCGCGAATTGTGGGAAGAAACAGGTGTGCCGGAAAAGCTGGTAACGATCGAAGCGGAAAGCGCTGGTTTGATCCCCTACGATCTGCCGCACGCGATTGTCCCGAATATCTGGAAGGGCAAATATCGCGGGCAGGAACAGAAATGGTTCTTGATGCGGTATCATGGCACGGACGCCGATATTAATATCGCAACCGAACATCCGGAATTTTCCGAATGGAAATGGATGCCGAAGGATCAGCTTGTCGCAAACATCGTGCCGTTCAAGCGTGAAGTTTACGAAAAAGTTCTGGCTGAATTTTCCGCAAAACTTTGACCTAACGTCAAAAAAACAGTTTCCCTTTGGTGCGGACCAACTAAGGTCCGCCTCATGGGGAATACAAAATTTGATAGTCGGTCCGTTGGCCTCGATATTGGCCTGTCTTTTTCGCGCTGGCTGACGGGTCGCGAAAATCTGCATTACGGGATTTGGGACGGATTGGACGTTTGCGCGGGCAATGTCGGTGCCGCTCAAGAAGCATATACCGCAAAACTGTTCGAACTATTGCCAGACGGGCCACTGCGCATTTTGGATATCGGTGGCGGCGCTGGCGAGACGGCGAAAAAACTGGTTGCCCTTGGGCACGACGTCGAAATTGTTGTGCCAAGCGCGTTTCTGGCAGAACGGTGTCGTGCCAATGCGCCCACTGCCGTTGTACACGAAGCGATGTTTGAAGACGCCGAACTCAGCGGCCTGTTCGATCTTTGCCTGTTTTCCGAAAGCTATCAATACATCCCGCTTGATCAGGGCATACCCAAATGCCTGACGCTGCTAAAACCGAACGGCCATATTCTGATCGCGGATTGTTTTCGCAGCGAAGGCTTTTCGCCCGACAAAGTCCAAGCCACAGTTGGTGGCGGTCATCCCATCCAGAAATTCCATGCCTTTCTGGCCGACCAGCCGCTAGACCTTTTGTCATCCGAAGACATCACGCAAAGCGTTGCACCGTCGATTGATGTCGAACAGGGGCTGTTTAATGTCGTGGGCTACGGGATGGGGCGCGTGGACGAACAGATGGCGGTCCAACGACCTAAGACACGGTCTGTCGTGCATTGGATTATCCGGCGTCTGCTTAGCCCGCGCAAACGCGCCCGTCTTGATCAACGGTTGAACCAGCAAACACGGACCGCCGCGCATTTTTCGGCGAACAACACCTATCTTTTGCTTAAGCTACAGGTCCGTGCCGCTTAACCTTTTCAGCGACGTCCGCGCGAATTTTGGCTAGCGCATCTTGCAGCATCGGGATGCGTCGTGGCCGGAAACTGTCGCCTGTCACAACCAAATCACGCATCCGGTCTAGCCTGAACACGCGACTGTCGCCGCGCAAATGGCACCAGCCGATCACGCAATGCCTGTCCTGCAAAAACACGATCCCAAGCGGATCAATCGTCCGTTCCGTCTGCGCGCCTTGACCGTCCTCGTATCCGAACGCGACTGAATATTCGTCCCATGTCGCCCGTCGCAATGCGGCAACGTCGATGCTGGGCTTGGGCGGGGGTACGATCCGGTTCACGGCCAGCACGGCATGTTTTAACCGATGCGCTTGGGCGCTGGGCAAGCGGGCCTGCAATTTCGTCAGCGCATTTCCTGCGGCTTTGGCCAATGCCGGATCAGCAATCGCTTGAACATCGCGCAACCCCAGAACCAAGGCCTCAATCTCTTCGTCGTTGAACATCATGGGCGGCAACGCGGGATCTTCGGTCAGCGCATAGCCATATCCCGCGGTGCTATCAATCACGGCGCCCAACCCCCGCAACGCTTCGATATCGCGGTACAGCGTCCGTTCGGACACCCCCGTTTCCTGCGCGAGCAGGGCTGCCGTCACGGGTGGGCGATGGTTGCGCAGGGCTTGCATCAGTTGGAACAGGCGATTTGTGCGGGTCATGCCCCATCATATCACACATCCTGACAAAAATTGACAGGAGGCTGAGCTATCACGGGGGCAACCGCATCAGGAGCACCCCATGTACGACCTCATCACCTTTCAGGCCGGTTTCGGCAACGTCAGCTATAGCCCGTTCTGCGTCAAAGCCGTGTGGATGCTGAACCACGCAGGCGTGGATTGGCAGCGCGAAGACTGCCTTGACCCGCGAAAATTTGCGCACGGCAAGCTGCCCGTGCTGCGTGCGCATGGAAACCTCATTCACGACAGTGACGACATCCGCTTGTTTCTGGAACGTGAAGGGGCGGATTTTTGGGGCGAGACACCGATGCGCGATCAGGCGATGGGCCGTGCATTAATCCGCATGGCCGAGGATCATCTCTATTTCCATGTCGTTATGGACCGTTGGATGAACGATGATGTATGGCCGCATGTCAAAGCAGCTTATTTCACCGGTATCCCGAAACTGATCCGTGGGCCAGTGACCAACGGGTTGCGCAAAGCGTTGCGTAAGGGGCTCCACGCCCAAGGTATCCTGCGTCTGTCAGACGACGAACGCCTGCGCCGTCTGGATCAGGACCTTGACGCCATCCGAACGCTTTTGGGCCCACACGCTTTCATGCTATCAGACACACCGACATTGCCGGACTTCTCAGTTGCGGCCGTCCTGTCGAACATCGCGGCCAGTCCGGTCGCCACGCCCACATCCTTGCGTGTGGCCGATGATCCGGTTTTGATGGGCTACGTCGCCCGCATGAAGGAGATGTTCGATTGACCCCGTTTCAAGATGACGCCGTGAAAGCCGCCTTCGATGCGATGCCGCAAGGGCCGCGTGACGGTCTGCTGCAATTGCGCGAACTTGTCTTTGCAATCGCGGACGACCTGCCAGAGGTGCCGCGCGTGACAGAAGGTCTGCGTTGGGGGCAACCCGCGTATCTGACACCATCTCGCATCGGGTCCACCATCAGGCTTGGCCTGCCGAAATCCGGCGGCTTCGCGATCTATGCGAACTGCAATTCCAGCATCATCAGCGATTTTGCGGCGGCCTATCCCAATTGGGATGTGATCGAAGGGAATCGCGCCGTGATATTCACGAAAGCCAAACAGATCGACCCCGTGCGGCACGGGGCGTTGATCAAATCAGCACTGACCTATCACCTGCGCAAATAACTACTTGCGGGTGCGTTTGATCTTACGCTTCGTCTTTGCGGCTTTCTTCTTGGCGGATCCCGCACGACGACGCACAGGCGCACCCCGTCTGCCACCACGCGATCCACGGGGCAGGGCTTTGCCTTCGATCTCGAGCAATTCAACGATCAGACCGCCTGTCACAGGCGTGGCCTCTGCCAAGGTGACTTTCACCTTCTGGCCCAGTCCAATCACCAGCCCAGAATCCGACCCCATCAAGGTCTGGCTATCTTGGTCGTAATGAAAGAATTCATTGCCCAAGCTGCGCATCGGAACCATGCCATCGGCGCCAGTTTCATCCAGCTTCACAAACACGCCAAACTTCGCGATCCCGCTAATACGACCGGGCATTTCCGCACCAATCCGTTCGGACAGGAAGGCGGCAAGATAGCGATCCGTGGTATCGCGTTCCGCAATCATCGACCGGCGTTCGGTGTCCGAAATCGATTTTGCGGTCTCGTCCAAACGCTCCACATCCGTCGGCGACAAACCATCATCGCCCCAGCCATGCGACGACACCAATGCACGGTGTACGATCAAATCAGCATAGCGACGGATGGGCGACGTAAAGTGGGCATAGGCCTTCAACGCCAGCCCAAAATGGCCAAAATTCTCGGCATTATAATAGGCCTGCGTCATCGACCGCAGGGTCGCGATGTTCACCAGTTCAGCGTCATCGGTGCCACGCGCTTGGTTCAGCAGCCGGTTCAGGTGGGCGGTCTGCAAAACTTGCCCCTTCGCCAGCGTCAGGCCAGAGGCATGAACAACCTCGCGCAGCGCATCCAGCTTATCGGGGTTCGGTTCTTCGTGGACACGGAACAACAGCGGGGATTGCTTGGCGATCAAGGTCTCGGCGGCGGCAGCATTGGCCAGCACCATGAATTCCTCGATCAGCTTATGGGCATCAAGACGGTCCTTGAAATTGACCGACGTCACCTCGCCTTCATCGCTCAGCTCAATCCGGCGTTCGGGCAGGTCCAGTTCCAGCGGTTGACGGCGTTCGCGTGCCTTCAACAGGGCAGCATAAGCAGCGTAAAGCGGCTTCAGCACGTCATCCATCATGGGCGCTGTGCGCTCATTCGGATTACCGTCGATGGCATCCTGCACTTCTTCGTAATGCAACGACGCGGCGGACCGCATCAAGGCGCGGTGGAACGTCTGGCCGGTCTTGTTACCTTCAGCATCAATGGTCATCGCAACCGCCAGACACGCGCGATCGACACCTTCGTGCAAGGAGCACAAATCGCCCGATAGAACGTCCGGCAACATCGGCACAACACGATCAGGGAAATACGTCGAATTGCCACGCTTGCGGGCCTCGCGGTCCAGTTCTGACCCCGGCGTGACGTAGTAGGCCACATCAGCAATAGCGACCCAGATCGTAAATGTGCCATTGTCATGCGCTTCGACATAACAGGCATCATCGTGATCACGGGCATCAGACGGGTCGATCGTGACAAGCGGCAAGTCACGCAGATCTTTGCGTTTGCCAAGCGGCGCACCCGTTTTGGCATCAGCCTCAGCAATCACAGCGTCAGGAAAATGATCGGGAATACCGTGCTGTTGAATGGCAATCAACGACACAGCACGTGGGGCAGTCGGATCACCAAGGCGGGCAATCACGCGGGCCTTCGGCAAACCCATGCGGCCTTTTGGGCCTGCCTGTTCGGCTTCAATCAATTCACCGTCTTGGGCGTCACCGGTCAGACCTGCGGGAATGATCCATTCCTTAGTTGAACCTTTATCAACGGGGATCAAACGCCCCCCTTCGGCACCTTTACGGAACACACCCAACAGACGGATCGGGTTATCGCCGATCAAACGAATGATGCGGGCGGTGTGGGTGTAATCCTCGCCCGGAACTTCGGTCAGACGACCCAGAAAACGATTGCCCTTGCCCATCGCAGGATCGCTGTCGCGCAGCGTCATCAGAATACGGGGCACATCGCCATCGCCCGACCATTCCAACGGACGCGCATAAAGGTCGCCATCGGCGTCTGGTCCAGTGACTTCACACACGGTCACGGGGGGCAGCACATTGGCGTCACGATAGGAACTGCGGCGCTTGGATAACTTCCCTTCCGCCTCAAGCTCTTTGAGGAGGCGCTTAAGATCAATACGGGCGGCACCCTTAATCCCAAAGGCTTTCGCGATGTCGCGTTTGGCAGCTTTGGTAGGGTGGTCAGAAATCCATGCAAGAATTTCGGCTTTTGAAGGAATGCGTGTCATAGAATGGCCCTACCACGCGACCCTGCGTGGGGGCCAGCCCCCACTCCCCCGAGATATTTAAGACCAAAAGAACTGGGACAGCCCGCTTGGCTTCTTTGACGTCTTCTGGGCTCCGCCTGAGGCTTCCGCGGTCAAGCCCGGACATGTCCGCTCACAGGTCGCGGATCATATCCTGATGCGGAATACCCGCGTCGTCGTAGAATGGTCCGTAACCCACAAACCCGAGTTTTTCGTAAAACCCAATCGCGTGGTCCTGCGATCCAAGCTTGGCCCGCTTGATGTTCGGTAACGTGCGCAGATGATCCATCGCCGCCTCTACGATCCGCGCGCCCAGACCAGTCCCGCGATAGTCGGACAAAACACAGATACGGCCAATCTTGCCAATTTCATCTTGCAGCAATAAACGCGCCGTGCCTGCGGGTTGTCCGTCCACGGTTGCAAGCATGTGGATCGCACTTTCGTCCAGATCGTCCATCTCTTCGGCTTCGGAAATGCCCTGTTCTTCGATGAACACCGCACGGCGCAATGCAATGCAAGGCGCGTAGTCGTCAACAACAGTAATCATGCGAAATAGTCCTTCAAAATCCGCCCATAGATGGCTTTGAGCTTGATCACTTCATCCACCATCACCCGTTCGTCGACTTGGTGCATGGTTTTGCCTGCAAGGCCAAACTCCACAACGGGGCAATGGCTTTTCACGAAGCGGGCATCGGATGTACCACCCGACGTGGACAATTCTGGATCACGGCCGATTTCGGCTTTTACCGCAGCGCCCACCAGATCAGACAAAGGACCAGGTGGCGTGATGAAGCTTTCGCCGGATATTTTGATCTTCATATCGATGCTTAGATCAAATGCAGCGGCGACTTTGTCAGCCTCCGCTTGGATCCAAGCGGTCAAACCTGCTCCGGTATGCGTGTCGTTGAACCGGATGTTGACCGTTGCCGTACATTGACCGGGGATCACGTTGGTCGTGCCATTCCCGGTGTCGATACTGACGACTTGCAGACTGGACGCATCGAAATGCTCGGTTCCTTGATCCAGCTCGTGCGAGGCCAGCACATCCATCAACCGCGCCATCGCGTGCACGGGGTTTTTCGCGCGGTGCGGGTAGGCCGCGTGGCCTTGCACACCTGTCACCGTAAACCACACCGTCATCGACCCGCGTCGTCCGATTTTCATCGCGTCGCCAATTGCATCAGGGCAAGTAGGCTCCCCAACAAGACAGACCGACATCGCCTCGTTCTGTGCGTCCATCCAGTCAAGCAGGGCGACAGTGCCGTGTTCAGCGACATCTTCTTCGTCGCCCGTAATCGCAAGAACCACAGCCCCGTCCGGTGGCGTATCAGCCACAAAATCAATCGCAGCGGCAGCAAACGCAGCAACGCCGGATTTCATATCAGTCGCACCGCGCCCATACAGATAGCCGTCCTTGATTTCAGCGCCGAACGGATCAACCGTCCATGCATCCGGATCACCCAAGGGGACAACATCCGTATGGCCATTAAACCCGAACGTCCGGTTCGCACCCTTACGGCCCCAGCGGGCGTATAGATTGCAAATACCGCCGCGATCCACGCGGGTGCAGTCAAACCCACCGTCAGTCAGCAGCTTTTCCAGCAGAACAAGCGCGCCGCCCTCAGCAGGGGTAATCGAATTGCAACGGACCAGATCAGCAGTCAGGGCGACGGGATCAATCGGCATTTTTGTCATCCCCTTCGAAGAACGGTGTCATCTGGGCGATGATCACAGAATTCTCGTCCAAGGCCCGCTGCATTAATGCGCGTTCCTCGTCGTTGATGTCGTGCCCTTCGGCCAAACGTTCGTCCAAGGTGCCGTAGCCGGACACATCCAGCGGGGCCAGATCGGCCTGTTTCAGGATCGCAACGGTTTCGCGCACAGCTTCGGCTTCGTCCACGCCGGATGCGTAACACATCAATGCGCCACCAGTGGCACCTTCGGGTAATCCGTCGTCGGCATTGCGGCCAACCTCAACCAGAAGGGTATATACCTGCTGTCTGGACACCTTTTTAGCTTTTTGCTTGGTCATGAGCGTGGCCTTTGCGCAATGGTTTTGTGTTACTGACGTCTCAAACTCTGACCGGAAGGGCAAGAGGCTTGTCATCATCAGTCCAGCGGCTAAGGGTATATGCTTGGGACATGGGGACTGCCGCGGAATGCGTATCGTAATATTTTTGACTGGGATTTGGATGTCCCTTTTGACAGGCGTGGCCACTGCGCAAACGCCAAATCAGGCGATCACAATCGCCACGGTGACGCGCGCGCCGTTTTCGTTTGAAATTGACGGGGCACATGCGGGCTTCAGCATTGATCTATTGAATGCGGCAAGCGAAGAAATCGGGCTTCCGATCCAATATCAAAGGTTTGACAGCTTCGGCGGGATGTTGGCCGCTGTCCAAAACGGTGAAGCAGACGCTGCAATCGCCAACATTACAATCACCGCCGAACGCGAACGTCTGATGGACTTTACGCAGCCGATTTTTGACGGCGGCGTTCAGGTTATGCTCAAGGCCGAAGCCGGCGCAGGGCAAAGCATTCTGTCCGTCATTTTCACACGCGACGTTGGTCTCTTGGTCCTTGGGGCGGTGCTGTTATTGCTGGCGGGCGGTATGATTATGTACGTCTTTGAACGACGCCATCAGCCGTATTTTGACCACGCACCCAAAGACGCTGTGTTTCCAGCCTTTTGGTGGGCGTTGAACCTTGTTGTGAATGGCGGGTTCGAAGAACGGATGCCGCAATCCCGCTTTGGTAGGGCGTTTGGCGTGTTCTTGGTCATTGGCAGCTTGTTCTTTGTGTCGATCTTCGTGGCGCAGATCACAGCTGCACTGACCGTGAACGCGATTCAGGACAATATTGATTCACTCGCTGATTTGGACGGGCGCAAAGTAGGCACAATCGAAGCGTCTACCACCGCGGCTTTCTTGGATAACCGCGGTTTGTCGCATGCGACCTTTGCAGGGCTTGATGACCTTCTGACCGCGTTTGAAACAGACGAAATCGAAGCTGTGGTCTTCGATGGTCCGATCCTTGCCTATTACGTCGAAAACCAAGCGCAGGGCGAAGCGCGTCTGCTCGACCGCGTTTACCGGTCCGAAAAGTACGGGATGGTTTTCAGCAACGAAAGCCTCTACCGCGAAGCCGTCGATCAGGCATTCCTACGTCTGCGTGAAGACGGGACTTACGATAGTCTGATGACCAAATGGTTCGGGGCGCGATACGGCAACCGTTAAACGCGGCCGCCGACCAGCAAAAAGGGCCGCATCTGATCCAGATGCGGCCCTTTTGTATTGTGACGATAGATGCGGATTTAGTCGCGCAGCAGATCGTTGATGCCCGTCTTGGACCGTGTCTTTTCGTCGACGCGTTTCACGATGACCGCACAATACAGGCTGACGTTGTTCTTGGATGGCATCGTGCCTGCGACAACCACAGAATATGGGGGAACTTCGCCGTAAGTGACTTCACCGGTTTCGCGATCAACGATCTTTGTGGATTGGCCGATAAAGACGCCCATTCCCAGAACAGACCCTTCGCGCACGATGCAGCCTTCGACAACTTCGGACCGCGCCCCGATAAAGCAGTTATCTTCGATGATGGTCGGACCAGCCTGCATTGGTTCCAGAACACCGCCGATGCCAACGCCACCTGACAGGTGTACGTTTTTACCGATTTGGGCGCATGACCCAACCGTGGCCCAGCCGTCAACCATCGTGCCTTCGTCAACATAAGCGCCGAGGTTCACAAACGATGGCATCAGCACAACGCCCGGGGCGATGTAGGCGGAACGACGGACAATAGAACCGGGAACAGCACGGAAACCCGCGTCTTTCCACTGGTTTTCACCCCAACCTGCGAACTTGGACGGAACCTTGTCCCACCATGTTGTGTCGCCGTTGCCGCCGTTGATCGCTTCCATGTCGTTCAGACGGAATGATAGCAAAACGGCCTTCTTGGCCCACTGATTTACGAACCAGTTGCCGTCGTCTTGCTTTTCAGCAACGCGCAACTTGCCGCTGTCCAAAGCGTTCATCGTATCTTCGATGGCTTCGCGTGTTTCGCCTTTGGTGGCGGCTGTGATCGTGTCACGGGCCTCCCATGCGGCTTCGATTGCGGTCTCAAGGGCAGCGTTCGACATATGTCCGGTCCTTTGGTCTGAAAAAGAGTCTCAGCGGCTATAAAGCGGGCGGGCTTTGGGTGCAATCTATGCGAGGTCAGTGGATTGTCGCTTTGCCAATGCTTTTTGTGTGCGTACCTGCTGGATCGCGAGATGTGCCAAAAACATCGATAAGGCGACACACAGGACGCCGGGCAAACCAAAAAGTACACGCGCGCTCTGGCCGGATTCCATGAGAATATCGTTAGCACCCATAGGGATGAGGATAAGCGCGGGAATGAGGAAAAGACCGGATAGGATGAACAGCGCGGCCGCCCGTGGTGATCGTGGCGCTTTATTTTGCATGATCCGGTTCAAATACCGCGCAGCCCAGAACGGTAGAACAGTTAGGCCAAGCAAAAAGGTATATGCGGCCAACAGGGCCACAGGGTGTGCGGCATCCCAACTGACGATGACAGGAAGCAAAAACACCGAAACAAAGAGGAAAAGCATCGGTGCGATGGATGCCACAACGATGCACAACACAAATGCGATGCGCATCCTTCCCGACGTTTGTAGCGCGGTGTCAAAGGGTATCTGCTTGGACGCGGTGGGTTGATTTGGCAGTGTCACGACCACTTAATTGAACAACCCATCGATGGCGTCTGCTTTTCTGGCCCAAAACCGGTCTCGGCAATCTGTGTCATGCCAGTGACCAATTCGGGGACACGCCCCTTCGCATCGCCGCGCATCGGGACGTTATCCAGCCGCCCGCGATATTGCAGACCATTCTCGGGATGGTAGCCAAAGAAATCGGGGGTGCAGACGGCACCATAGGCCTTGGCGACACTTTGATCTTCGTCCACCAGATAGGGGGCCGTCAGGCCGTAAACTTGGGCGAATTCGACCATCCGTTCAGGACTATCGGCAGGATAATCGTCGTAATCATTCGACATGATACAGGCGATCCCGATCCCGGCGGCGCGCAGCGCGATCATATCCCCGACCAACCGCGGCATCATGTCGATAACATAGGGGCAATGGTTGCAAATGAACGCAAGCAACAGCCCGTTTTTCCCCATCAGATCGTCCCGACTGTAGGCGGTGCCATCGGGAGTCATCAACGTAAACTCAGGGGCAGGCATCCCAAATTCGCAAACGGCGGTTTTCAACAACATCTTGGTCTTCCTTTGTTCGTCATCAACTTAAAGTCACTGTGCGAAAAAACAAAGGGGTCAGCGATTGCATCCGCGGGCACTTCCAGCAACTCTGGCGCAAACAAAAGAAAGAGACGACCAATGGACCACCGCAAACACACATTCCGCGACAGCGGCCAAGACCGTGAAGCCGTATCGCACACGCCAGTGACGCCGCAAACGCAGGCACCGTCCTACAAATTGGCCTTCGCAGACGACGACTTTCTGTGCCGCGAAGATTTGCGGCCCGTGCGGTTGCAGTTGGAACTGCTGAAACCTGAATTGCTGATGGACGAAGCAGGCATCGAATCCACAATCGTTCTGTTCGGTGGGGCGCGTATTCCAGAGCCATCAAAAAAGGACACAGCGCGGACCAAAACGCTGGCTGAATTGTCGAAATACTACGAAGAAGCGCGCCGTTTTTCCGAACTGATGACACGTAAGTCCTTGGAAACAGGCGGTCATGAGAATGTCGTCGTCACAGGTGGCGGACCGGGCGTGATGGAAGCAGGCAACCGCGGTGCGCTCGATGCGGGCGGTAAATCAATCGGCCTGAACATCGTGCTGCCGTTCGAACAGGCGCCAAACGAATACGTGACGCCTGAATTGTGCTTTAACTTCCACTACTTCGCGATCCGCAAGATGCACTTCTTGATGCGCGCCGCCGCGATCACCGTTTTCCCGGGCGGGTTCGGAACGCTGGATGAGACGTTCGAGGCATTGACGCTGATCCAAACCGGCCGCATGGCACGGGTTCCATTCCTGTTGTTTGGCAAAGACTTCTGGGAAAGCATCATCAATTGGGACGCACTGGCCGATGCCGGAACGATTTCCGCAGATGATCTTGAACTTTTCCGCTTTGTAGAGACCGCAGAAGAAGCAGTCGAAGCGCTGGAGAACTGGGAAGGCAAAGGCGAAAAGCGCGGCGAAATTCCGGGGCGCTAAGGCCTGTTCACAGATTTCTTCGTGAACTGAAACGAATTTTCAATAAATCACCGTCAAAAGGGCCTCATGAACTTGGGGCCCTTTTTGTATGAACATTAGACGCTGTGTCGTGACGTTGATTGTGTTGCTCGTGATGGCGGTGAACGCGCGGGCAGAGGTGACGCCGCTGATTGGCGGACTTAACACAGGGCCGCTTGTGCAAGTGAATCGCGCATCAGCTCCGTCGTCGGGTGGGTCTAGTCTATTCATCGGACAAAGCGGTAGCAGTCTTTTCGCGCCATACCCACGACGTCAAAAAGCGCCGATCAGAGGGATACTGACGTCACAAGCACCGCCAGAAGCGCGGTTGTTGACACTCATCGCGTCTGCAGAGGCGGGACCGGATGGCTACGATGCGGTGCAGCATGGCGCATCCCGCCGCCCGTCAAAACGCCCGACAGACATGACGATAGGTGAAATCTACGACTGGATCACGGCAACGCCGGGCCAACCTCATGCGATTGGACGGTATCAGTTCATCCCACCCACATTGCGAACACTCACGCGGCAGGCCGGTTTCAACCGTCAAACACCGTTCACACCTGCCGTGCAGGACGAACTGGCCGGAATCCTGTTGCAGGACGCAGGTCTTGCGCAATTCCAAGCAGGCGGAATCAGCCGCCACGCGTTCATGAACAACCTCGCCAAAATATGGGCAGGGCTGCCAACATCGTCGGGGCGGTCATATTATCATGGCTACGCAGGCAATAGCGCGACCATGACATGGGCACGCTATGACGCTGAAATGACGCGGATTTATCCCGGTTAATCCAGTGTCGCGACCAGCGCCATTGCGTAGTCGACGGCCCATTTCGCATCGATGCCGACAGCGACATCCACCTGCGGGCGGCTTGCATCTGCGACCGTATCGCCGATGTCATCACCGGACAGCGCGACCTTTATGCCGGATTTCTCAAACGTGAACTTTTCCGGAAACAGACAGGCCAGCAGGGCGGTCGAATCGTGCATAGGACAGCCGTCAAACACACCGACTGACCGGTAGAAACCCAGATAAAAGTTCGAAATATCGCGGACAAACCCACCAACTTTCGGCGACGTCACAGCCATCGCGTCAAAATCTTCAGGTGTCAGCAACGTTTGCATCGTCGCATCAAGGCCGACCATGACAATTGGTATCTCGGTCGCGAAGACAACGTCGGCGGCAGCGGCGTCGTGGTAAATATTGGCCTCTGCGTGTGGTGTGATGTTTCCGGGGACGGCATACGCGCCGCCCATAATCACGAGGCTTTTGATATTGGTGGCAAACGCCGGATCAAGCGCCAATGCATCCGCGATATTGGTCAGCGGCCCGATGGCACAAACAACCAATTCGCCCGCGTTTTCGGCAGCCATGCGCACCAAAAATGCGGCAGCAGTTTCGTCGATATTCTTGCCGATTTCCGGCACAGTTGTCAGCGCGCCCAGCCCTTCGTCACCATGCACATTCGCTGACGGGGTGTAGTCCGACGCGCCATATGGCAATGCGGCCCCTTCGGCCACGGGGCAGTCGTAGCCCAGAAAATCCAACAAATACCGCGCGTTGCGGCTGGATTGTTTCACAAACGTATTGCCGAAAATGGCAGTCAGACCCAGCAGCTCGACCTCGGGGATCGCAACGGCCAGTGCAATCGCGAGTGTGTCATCAACGCCGGGATCTGTATCAATAATAAGTTTCATAAATCGTGCCTTGCCTCAGAAGCGAATTCGGCAGGATAGATCACAGAGAATGGCGCGCTTCAAATCACAAAGTTAGCGACCTTGCGGCACTTCAAGATATTGCATCGGCGGGGCTGCCGGATCCTGAATTGCCTTGATGGCGGCCCTCGCAAGAAATTCGCCCGCCGTACCAACAGCTTCTGACAACGTTATGATCTCCGAACGGAACAATTTCAGGAATGGAATCGCCTCTTTTGCGATGACATCAATGTCGGTGCCCAGCACCCGCTGGTTCTGTTCCAAACCCGATACTGCTGCCATCGCCGCCGTCGTAGACGCGGTTGCAATGGCGTCGATCGTCGGGTCGCCGACAAGGGCTGCGTGAACGGCCGCAACGATCTTGGGAATGTCGTTATCGCTCGTCGCGCCTTCCACAACCGTCAGCTTGATGTCGAATCTTTCAGCGCAGGATCGCAAACCTGTCACCAGATGCTGGGCGTAGCTTTGGGCCAACGGCGGTGCGACAACGATCACGTTCCGGCGCCCACGGGCATGCAGCGCTTCCATCGCCTGATACCCGAATGCGTGGTTATCAAAGTCGTAATACGCGTGTTTATCGGCCCATTTACTGCGTCCATGCGTGGCAAACGGGAACCGTTTTTCCATCAAATAGGCCACACGCGGGTCGTTTGGTTCGATCTGGTTCAGAATCACCGCGTCGGCGGAAGCGGTTTCAACGATATAGCGCACAGGCTTCATAAAATCGTCTTGGGGAAAGTACGGCATCACGTTCAAATGATACCGCGTGCCCTGCAATCCACCGGCCACAGACGAAATCAAACGCGCCGTGTGATTGTCATGTTCAGTCGACATAACAAGGCTGATCACGTTTGTGCGGCCCGTCCGCAGGCGCACGCCGGCACGGTTCGGGACATACCCAATTTCGGCTGCAATTTTACGGACTAACACCTTCGTATCGCTACCAATATCGGGGGCGTCGTTCAGCGCACGCGACACAGTTGGGACGGCGAGACCGCTCATCTGTGCAATGGTCTTCAACGTCGGCTTGCCGCCTGCTGGTAATGCGGCCTCAAGTGTCATTGGCGATTTGGTGCGTGCCATCGTGTTTCCTCCCCGTATCGCGACAGAATCCGGTGATTCTGTTTTATTTTCCGCGACCCTACTATCCGCTTTTTTGTGCAATTCTAAGGTCTTGGTGAATAATTGCGTTGAACGTACCTACAATGATTTTTTATGTCTTGCTAGAACTATCTAAATCGATATAGAATTTTCTACAACGATTTAGAACCAGGGAGGAGAGAATCGTGAAGCTAACAACTAAACTCTTGGCGGCGACTGCAATGGTCAGCGCATCCGCAGCATCTGCGGTAGAACTTGAAGTGACGCATTGGTGGACATCTGGTGGCGAAGCTGCCGCTGTGTCCGAGTTTGCGAAAGCGTTCAACGAAACAGAGCACACATGGGTCGACGGCGCGATCGCCGGATCCGGCGGTACTGCACGTCCAATCATTATTTCCCGTATCCTCGGCGGCGACCCAATGGGTGCGACACAGCTGAACCACGGTCGTCAGGCGGAAGAACTGATCGAAGCTGGTTTGCTGCTTGACCTGACAGACGTTGCCGAAGCTGGCGGTTGGACTGACATTGTTAACCCAACATCGCTTCTCGATTCCTGCACACTGGACGGTAAAATCTACTGTGTGCCTGTAAACATCCACTCTTGGCAGTGGCTGTGGTTGTCCCACGCTGCGTTTGAAAAAGCTGGCGTAGACGTCCCAACCGACTGGAACGAATACATCGCAGCTGCTGACGCACTGAAAGCTGCTGACGTGATCCCACTGGCGATGGGTAAGCAGGGTTGGCAGCAATCCGGTGCATTCGGCGTTATGGCCGTTGGTATCGCTGGTCAGGACGCATGGCTTGCTGTGAACCGTGACCACGACGAAAGCGTTGCGGCTGGTCCTGAGTACGCAAAAGTATTCGAAGCGGCTGCTGCTGCACGTGAGCTGGCTGCTGACAGCAACGTTCAAGACTGGAACCAAGCGACAAACCTCGTGATCACTGGCCAAGCTGGCGCACAGATCATGGGCGACTGGGCGCAGGGTGAATTCTCTGTAGCTGAAGCTGTTGCTGGCGAAGACTACTCCTGCTTGCCAGGTCTGGGTCTGAACGAAGTTCTGGATACAGGCGGCGACGCATTCTACTTCCCAGTGAACGACGATCCTGAAATCACAGCGGCCCAGAAAGAACTGGCTGCATTGTTGATCTCTCCTGAAGTTCAGGTGTCTTTCAACCTCGCCAAAGGCTCTTTGCCAGTGCGCGGTGACATCGATCTGTCTGCAGCCAACGACTGCATGCAGAAGGGTCTGGAAATCTTGGCATCTGGCGGCATCTTGCCATCCGGTGACATGAACAACTCTGCTGATACATCAACACAGATCGAAGATCTGATGGCTCAGTTCTGGTCTTCTGACATGTCCGCAGCCGATGCGCAGGCGAAATACGCCGACATCATCGCAGACGCTGACTAAATCTTTCGATCAACCTCCCCGGTTCGGCGCGTCTGACGCGCCGGGCCGACCCGAAGACCCCACCCGACAACCTTTCCTAGATGGAGCCGACACGATGACCGTGGCCTCGGACCCCCCTGCACGTCCAGCAAAGCGACCAAGTCGCTTATTCCGCAACCCGATGGCCAAGATCGCGTCCATCCCAATGATCCTGACCGCCCTTGTGGTATTTGTCGGGGCGACGACGTGGACAGTCGTTTATTCTTTCACCGGCTCGCGCATGTTGCCCAAAACCAAATGGGTTGGCTTTGACCAGTATGAACGGCTGTGGGACACAGATCGGTGGTGGATTTCGATCACCAACCTCGGGATTTACGGCATCTGTTCGATGATCTTTACGTTGGTCGTGGGCTTTACGCTGGCGGCATTGCTGGACCGCAAAATCCGGTTCGAAAATGTGTTTCGGTCCATTTTCCTATACCCTTTCGCGCTGTCATTCGTTGTGACAGGTCTTGCTTGGCAGTGGATTTTGAACCCCGAATTCGGCATCCAATCTGTTGTGCGCGGCTGGGGCTGGGAAACATTCACCTTCAACCCGCTCAATGACCCCAACACTGTGATGTTCGGTCTGCTGATCGCCGGTTTGTGGCAGGGCACGGGTCTTATCATGTGCATCATGCTCGCTGGTTTGCGCGGTATTGATGAAGATATCTGGAAAGCCTGCCGCGTTGACGGCATCGGCACTGTGAAAACCTACATCAAGGTCATCATCCCGATGATGCGTCCTGTGTTTATCACATCCTTGGTGTTGATCGCATCAGGTATCATCAAACTTTACGATCTTGTGGTCGCCCAAACGGGCGGTGGACCGGGCCTTAGTTCCGAAGTCCCCGCAAAATACGTGATCGAATATATGTTCCGCGCACAGAACCTTGGACAGGGGTTTGCAGCCTCAACCATGATGCTGTGTTCCGTGATCATCATTCTTATCCCTTGGGCATACCTCGAATTCGGAGGGAAGAAACGTGGCTGATATGACAACCAACACAATGACCGGTCCACGCGGACCAAAACCGAAAAAAGCGTTCAGCCGGGGCAATATCTTCCTCTATGGCACGTTGATCATGGTCTCCATGTATTACCTGTTGCCGCTCTACGTGATGATCGTGACATCGTTGAAAGGCATGCCGGAAATCCGCCTTGGCAACGTGTTCGGGCCACCAATGGAAGTCACATTCCAACCGTGGGTCAAAGCATGGGCCGAAGCCTGCACAGGCATCAACTGCGACGGTTTATCGCGCGGATTTGGCAATTCGGTCCGTATTCTGATCCCGTCCGTTCTGCTGTCCATCACGATTGCGTCCATCAACGGCTACGCGCTGTCGAACTGGAAATTCAAAGGGTCAGAGGCGTTCTTTACCATCCTGATCATCGGGGCCTTCATCCCATACCAAACAATGCTGTATCCGATCGTGATCCTGCTGCGTGAAATCGGGCTGATGGGGTCCATCGGCGGGCTTGTCCTTGTGCACACCATTTTCGGTATGCCCATTCTGACGCTGCTGTTCCGGAACTACTTTGCCTCGATCCCCGAGGAATTGTTCAAAGCGGCCCGCGTCGACGGTGCTGGGTTCTGGCGGATTTACTTCCAGATCATGTTGCCGATGGCGCTGCCGATCTTCGTGGTTGCGATCATTCTGCAGGTGACTGGTATCTGGAACGACTTTCTCTTTGGGGTCATCTACACCAAACCCGCGACGTATCCGATGACGGTCCAGCTCAATAACATCGTGAACTCGGTGCAGGGCATCAAGGAATACAACGTTAACATGGCGGCGACATTGCTCACCGGTATGGTTCCTCTCATCATCTATTTTGCCTCGGGCAAACTCTTCGTGCGCGGCATTGCCGCCGGCGCAGTCAAAGGCTGAAACCATGACAAATTCTGTAGAAATCAAAAACCTCGACCTCAGCTTTGGTGCTGTGAAAGTCTTGAAGAACCTCAATCTCGATATTCGTGACGGCGAATTCATCGTTCTGCTCGGGTCATCCGGCTGCGGCAAGTCAACGCTGTTGAACTGCATCGCGGGCCTGCTCGAAGTCACCGACGGCCAGATCTTCATCAAAGGTCAGAACGTCACATGGGCAGAACCGTCTGAACGCGGCATCGGCATGGTGTTCCAATCCTACGCGCTTTACCCGCAGATGACCGTGAAGGGGAACTTGTCCTTCGGTCTGAAAAACGCGCGCTTGCCGAAAGCCGAGATCGAAGAACGCGTGGCACGTGCCGCGTCTATTCTTCAAATCGAGGCGTTGCTTGACCGTAAACCGGGCGCACTGTCAGGCGGTCAACGTCAGCGGGTCGCCATCGGTCGTGCGTTGGTGCGTGATGTGGATGTGTTCCTTTTCGACGAACCGCTGTCCAACCTCGACGCGAAATTGCGTGTTGATCTGCGGGTCGAATTGAAACGCCTGCACAACCAGCTGCAGAACACGATGATCTACGTGACGCACGATCAGGTCGAAGCGATGACATTGGCCGACCGGATTGCTGTCATGAAAGGCGGCAAGATCATGCAGCTTGGCACACCCGACGAAATCTACAACCAACCTAAGAACCTGTATGTGGCTGACTTTATCGGGTCACCGTCAATGAACTTCATCGAAGGGCACCTTGAAGACGGCGTGTTCAAAAAGGGTGAATTGACGCTGCCCATGACCGGTTACGCCTTTGCAAGCCCACAAGTCACGGATCGTCCAGTGACGATCGGTATCCGGCCCGAACATATCGTGACCGGCGAACTTGCCGCCAAAGCACCTGTGCAAATGGCCGTGTCTGTCGATCTGGTGGAATCCATGGGGTCCGACACGTTGGTCTACGCAACGATGAACGGCGAACCCTTCCGCATCCGGATGGACGGGCAGGCAGTAATCAAATCAGGTGAAACGCTTGGCATCGGTATCGATCCGTCACGCGCATCCCTGTTCGACAATAAAGACGAGGCACGTCTGTAATATGGCTACACATCTCAATACTGACTGGACCCTTACGGACGGGTCCAGTGCCTACACTTGTCCAATTACGTTCCCTAACGATGGCATTTCGGCGTTGTACGACGCTGGACTGATTCCTGATCCGTATTTCGGCAAAAATGAACTTGATCTGCGGTGGATTTGCGAACGCGATTGGACTGCGACGCGGACGTTTGATCTGATCGACGTGGACGTTGATCTGGTTTTGTCGCGCATGGATACGGTCGTGACCGTGCGGGTCAACGATGTGGTCGTGTTGGAAGCCCAGAACGCGTTCCGCGACTACCGCGTTGCACTTGGCGGTGTGGCCAAATCTGGTGAAAACACCATCGCGATCACGTTCCACAGTCCGGTGGACGCGGGCCGTGCATTGCAAGACGCGCATGATTTCGAACTGCCGATTTCCAAAAACTGCCCGATCCCGTTCGGAAACTTCCTGCGCAAACCCGCCTGCGATTTCGGCTGGGATTGGAACATCGCGCTGGCCCCGTTTGGCATCTACGGCGACATCGCGCTGGAACCATCCAAAGCCGCCCGCATCGACACGTTGAATATCCATCAGGATCACAGCGGCGACGGCGTGCTTGTGACAGTTCAGGTGGCGACAACAAACCACGATGGCGGGGTGACGCTCGACTTTGACGGCCAGACCATCACGGGCGCGGCGGTGCACGGGTTGTGCACGCTTAGTGCACGCGTATCACAACCGAAATTGTGGTGGCCAGCAGGGCAGGGCGATCAGCCGCTCTACGACCTGAAAATCACCGCTGGTGACGCGACAGCGACCCGCCGTCTTGGCCTGCGCCAGATGGAATTGGTCACGGAAAAAGACGACGTAGGGCTTGGATTCAAGTTCCGCGTGAACGGGCGCGATGTGTTCTGCAAAGGGGCCAACTGGATTCCCGCAGACGCGCTGGCGGGTCGCATCACGGACGACAAAACTCACGCGCTTCTGGTCTCTGCGAAAGAGGCCAACATGAACATGATCCGCGTTTGGGGCGGTGGCCGGTACGAACCAACATCCTTCTACGACAGCTGCGATGAACTCGGGCTGTTGGTCTGGCAAGACTTCATGTTCGCCTGCAACCTCTACCCGTCTGATCGCGCTTATATCTCTGAAGTTAAAGCAGAAATTCGCGATAACGTCGCACGGATGCACCATCACGCCTGCCTTGCAGTTTGGTGTGGCGACAACGAACTCATCGGGGCATTGGGCTGGTACGATTGTTCCATCAACGACCGCGATCGGTACTTGGTCAACTACGACCGTCTGAACCGCGCCATCGAAGATACGCTACTTGAAACCGACCCGCACGCGATCTGGTGGCCGTCATCACCATCACCCGGTCCGCTGAATTTTGGCGACGCGTGGCACGATGATGGGTCAGGCGACATGCACTTCTGGTCGGTTTGGCACGAAGGCCGCGATTTTGACCACTACCGCGATGTAAGTCCTCGTTTTTGTTCGGAATTCGGATTCCAGTCCTATCCTGGCATGAACGCCGTGCGTGACTTTACCGGCGAAGCGGACCGCAACATCGCGGCACCCGTTCTGGAAAGCCACCAGAAGAACGAAGGCGGGAACGCGCGGATCGCGGAAACGATGTTCCGCTATTTCCGCTGGCCTGAGAAGTTCGAAGATTTCGTCTACCTCAGCCAAATCCAACAGGGCGTTGCGATCAAAACAGCCGTCACGCATTGGCGCACGCAAAAGCCGCGCTGCATGGGCACGATCATCTGGCAGCTGAACGATACGTGGCCCGTCTGTTCATGGGCGTCGCTGGATTACGGCGGGGACTGGAAACTGATGCACCACATGGCGCAAGCGTTCTACGCCGACGTCATGGTCACTGCCGTGCCCACGGGCGACACGATCACACTGCGCGGAACCAACGACGCACATGTGTCAGTCGATGTTGCGGTGACGGCACAAGCTGTTGATATGGCTGGTAATCTGCGCCCGTTGGCGAAAGCAACTTCTACGATCGGGGATACATCCATTGATATGCTCAGCATGCCAGTAACCGATTTGAACGACGGCGAAATGCTGGTCGTATCGTGGAAAAGCGATCAGGGCGAGGGGCGCGAAATCTATACGCCGAAGCCGTACAAAACCTTCGATCTGCTCCCTGCGAACGTCGCCATGGACATCACGGGGAACACGATCACATTGACTGCACAGGGCCTGTCTTTGTTCACCTCGCTCGAGGCAGACACACAGGGACGTTTCTCTGACAACGCGTTTGACATGCTGCCCGGCGAAAGTCGGACCATCACATTCACGCCAAGCGACGCGTCTCAAACACCAACCTTTACACTGCGCGATTTGCACAGTGCCACGACTGCCTAGAGGACATCGAATGACTCATATTTCTTACCAGCTTTATTGTTCGCGGAACTCCCCGCCGCTGTCTGAAACGTTGAAAATGCTGTCTGCAGCAGGCTTCAAAGAGGTCGAAGGGTACGGCGCGCTTTTCGACGATGTGGACGCGGTGAAAGCGGCCTTCGAAGACACAGACCTGAAGATGACAAGCAGCCACATCGGCCTTGATCTGATGGAAGGCGATCCTGCCAAAGCGATTGAAATCATTCGCGATTTCGGAATGCGGGCGGCGTTTGTACCGTATCTGCAAGAAGACGAACGGCCGACAGATGCGGCTGGCTGGACTGCCTTCGGCGAACGGCTTGCCAAGATCAGCGAACCCTTTGTGGCAGCTGGGATCAAGTTCGGTTGGCACAACCACGACTTTGAATTGGTTGCGACAGAAACAGGTGAAATGCCGCTCGATCTGATGATGGCGGCGGCACCTGACATGATGCTGGAACTCGACCTTGGTTGGGTGACGCGCGCGGGCGAAGACCCTGTCGCATGGATCAACAAATACGCAGGCCGGATCGCAGCGGCCCACATCAAAGACGTCGCGCCTGCGGGTGAAAACACAGATGAAGACGGCTGGGCTGACGTTGGCCATGGCACCATGGATTGGGCGGCGATCCACGCGGCTTTGCAAGCTGCGGGCGTTGATCACTACGTCGTTGAACACGACAATCCGTCTGACCACCAGCGCATGGCGACACGCAGCCTTGCCAGTGCGTCCAACTTCTAAGGAATTGATAATATGACACAACTTGGTGTTGGCATCATCGGATGCGGGAATATCTCGAAAGCGTATTTGACACTTGCGCCGATCTTCAAATCGCTGAAACTGGTCGCGGTTGCGGACCTCAACATGGACAATGCAAACGCGCGTGCGGCTGAATTTGACGTGCGGGCGGACACGGTAGACGACATTCTGAAAGCATCCGACGTCGATGTGATCGTAAACCTGACGATCCCCGATGCGCACTTCGCCGTGACCAAATCCATCTTGGAAGCAGGCAAGCACGCCTATTCCGAAAAGCCATTGGTCCTGACCTTGGAAGAAGGTCAAATCCTGCGCGATCTGGCTGCGTCGAAAAACCTGCGGGTCGGCTCTGCGCCTGACACGTTCCTTGGAGGGGCGCATCAGCAGGCCCGCGCAGCGATTGATGGTGGCCAAACCGGCAAAATCATCGGCGGCACATGTCACGTCATGGGCCACGGGATGGAGGCATGGCATCCAAACCCTGACTTCTTTTTCAAACCCGGCGGTGGTCCGGTGCTCGACATGGGGCCGTATTATGTCACCAACCTGATCCAACTGATTGGGCCCGTGAAATCGGTGGCTGCTTTGGCGAACAAAACCTTCCCAACACGCACAATCGGCAATGGCCCGCGCGATGGCGAAGTCATTCCGGTGGACGTCGCAACAAACATCCACGCGCTGCTGGAATTCGAAAACGGGGCAGCCGTGACGATGGGGGCCAGCTGGGATGTTTGGACAAATAAGCACACGAATATGGAGCTTTACGGCGAAGATGCATCAATCTTTGTGCCTGATCCGAACTTCTTTGGCGGTGACGTCGAAATCGGCGGGCAGGACCGTGACATCAAGGTGCTTGATGCATGGGATCACCCATTTGGTGTGAACAACTTCGAGGACAACAGCAAAGCCAACTATCGCTGCGCGGGTCTAGCGGATATGGCCGCGGCCATCGCTGAAGGGCGTGACCACCGCTGTAATGTCGATGTCGCGGTGCATGCGACGGACGTCATGACAAGCATCCTGAAGTCCGGCGAAGAACGCCGGTTCATCACGCTATCCACGACATGCGAACGCCCCGCAGCACTGTCACCGGATGAGGCACGGGCGCTGTTGGCCTAAGACGCCTTCGACAGCTCTGATTCAGATTTCAGGACGGCGTCACCGTCGTCCTGTTTGATGTAGTAAGCGGGATTATCGCTATCCGCATCGCGGGTGACTTCGGTGCCGCTGATTTTGCGCGTCACCTTTTCGGTGTAGGATTTTTCAACCTGACCAGTGCCGGTCCCGTTGCCCCAGTTCCATTCAACCTTGTCGCCCTTGTTATACTTGGTCATGCTGATCTCCTTTTCAGAAGGCACAACAGGGTAAAGGGCGTCAGGTTCCGGTTTCAGCCGCGATTTGGGCTTTGGATTTACGGCCGCGTTCTGTTTCAGACTTCAATTGACCACAGGCGGCCATGATATCTTCACCGCGTGGGCGGCGAACTGGTGACGAATAGCCAGCGTTATGTACAATATCAGCGAACTTGCGAATGCGGTTGTTTGATGACCGTTTGTACGGCGCACCGGGCCATTCATTGAATGGGATCAGGTTGATCTTGGCGGGGATGCCGTCGATCAGTTTGACCAAGCGATGCGCATCTTCGTCGCTATCGTTCACACCGTCCAACATCACATATTCGAACGTGATCCGCTCTGAATTGGATACCTTCGGGTAACTGCGCAACGAGTCGAGCAAATCGGCCAAAGGCCAGCGTTTGTTGATCGGGACCAACTTATCGCGGACTTCATCGGTGGTGGCGTGGAACGAAATAGCCAACTGACAGCCGATTTCTTCGGCAGTGCGAGCAATCTCTGGCACGACACCAGACGTCGACAACGTAATACGGCGGCGCGAAAGCTGGATGCCATGCGGGTCCATCGCGATTTTCATCGCATCACGGACGCTTTCAAAGTTGTAAAGCGGCTCGCCCATGCCCATCAGAACGATGTTCGACAAAAGGCGGGTGCGGTCGGCTTCGGTGCGGGTGCCGGGTTCTGGCCATTCGCCCAAATCATCGCGGGCCACCATGACCTGACCGATAATTTCAGCCGCAGTCAGGTTACGCACCAGCTTCTGTGTGCCCGTATGACAGAACGAACAGGTCAGCGTGCACCCAACCTGCGACGACACACATAGCGTGCCGCGATCTGTCTCGGGAATATAAACGATCTCAACCTCGTGGCCGCCAGCAATACGGACCAGATATTTGCGGGTACCATCTTCGGACACCTGACGGGTCACAACCTCTGGTACAGCGACAACAAATGTCTCGGCCAACATCGCGCGGTAATCTTTCGCGAGGTTCGTCATCTGTTCAAAGTCGCGAACACCCCAGTGGTAAATCCATTGCCAAATCTGGCCGACCCGCATCTTCGCCTGCTTCTCAGGCGTACCGGCAGCGATCAACGCATCACGCATCGCATCGCGTGTCATTCCGACAAGATTCGGCAGGCCACCGCCCGTATCCTTACGGGGGATCGTCAGCATATCAGGTGTAACAGGGGCCGTGGCGGTCATAGCAGAATCTCCAACATCTGGGCCTCATATAAACAACAAACGCCGGTTTCCAATGAAAACCGACGCCTTATTTCTTTTGGTCGTAAATACCTCGGGGGTATGGGGGCTGGCCCCCATCCGATTTTTCGCGAAAAATCGACTACCCCGCGCAGCGCCGTGCGGCTTCTTCAACTGCGGCGGTGAAGCCAAGCAGTGAAAACGTATCTTTTGTGACCGTGCCGCGACCAGACCGCGCTGTCATGCTGGCACCAGACCCGCGTTTCATCGCAGCAACGATTTTCGCGTCGTCTTCAGGTGTCGCAGGCCAAGCCCATTCACCTTCGGTGAACAGTTCAAACGTTGTGCCGCCGATATCCAGCGTTGCAGTTGATCCGCTCGCAAATGGATAACCGCCAGTAAAGGCGACTTGGCCTTGGACAGACGCACCCGGACGGTAGAAAACGAACAGCAGGATATCGCCACGGCGCACCTGCACGACGTTCCCGTCACGGCTGTTTACGGTTTCTTTTGGGGCCGATACACCCCAGCATTCGGTCGGGTTATCTTCGACAAACACGCTCCAATCGGTGTTTGCTGCGACCCGGTTTGACGATTCCTGTGCGCTGACGCTGCTGCTCGCGGCGATCAGGGCCGTTGCCGTCAGGATCCGTGCAAAATTCTTCATCATAGTGACAGCCTCCACGCTGTGATTGCCTCTGGATGCCCAACTCAGCCATCCGTGCATCTGATGTGCACCTTTTCGGCTAGCGGGTCGTGTTTCAACTCGATAGGCATAGGGTTAGCAAAAAACTGCCCAGTTGGGAAAGCCCTAAAGGCCAACCACCTGGCGTTGTGACATGAGGGACGCAGATGACACACCCAGTAGACCTGATCGAAATTTGGCGGGGCGACATGATTGAATGCATGCACCAAGGCCATGCAGTCGTCTGCGATGCGTCCGGTCAGATCATTGACGCATGGGGTGATCCGGAAACTGTGATCTTCCCACGGTCGTCTTGTAAGATGCTGCAGGCGTTGCCGCTGGTTGAAAGCGGGGCTGCGGACGCCTTTGGGTTGACTGAAAAACAACTGGCCTTGTCCTGCGCGTCCCATGACGGGTCCTACATTCATACAGAAGCCGTTTCTGCATGGATCAAGGACCTTGGGCTCGCGGAACCCGATTTCCGCTGTGGCCCGCAGGTGCCCGGCGATAAGGACGTGCGCGATGATCTGATCCGCGCGGGTGACCAGCCTTGCCGCATCCACAACAATTGCTCGGGCAAACATTCCGGTTTTCTGACGCTGAACAAACATCTCGGCGCAGGGACCGAGTATACGCAGATCGACCATCCCGTGCAGCAAGCCTGCAAAACAGTATTCGAAGAGGTGACACAAGAAACATCGCCCACCTACGGCATCGATGGTTGTTCCGCCCCGAATTTCGCCAGCACCCTGCACGGGTTAGCGCGGTCGATGGCGTTTTTTGCATCGGCCCACACCCGCAGCGATACACGTTCAACAGCCGCCGCCCGCCTTGCGCAGGCGATGATGGCCTATCCTGAAATGGTTGCAGGCGAGACCCGTGCATGTACCAATCTGATGCGGGCCATGGATAGCAAGGTCGCCGTGAAAACGGGTGCAGAAGGCGTGTTCATCGCGATTATTCCTGAAAAGCAGCTCGGCGTGGCGCTGAAAATCACAGACGGCGCGACCCGCGCCAGCGAAGCCGCGATTGCAGCGATCCTTGTGAAGCTCGGCGTGTTGGATGCCAGCCACCCGACCGCCAAATCCCTAATGACACCTGATATTCGCAACTGGGACGGCCTTGTGACGGGCCGGATTTCCCCTGTTTCTGCACTGATTTAAGGACTGCCCGATGCCGTTTACACTTGCCACTTGGAACATCAACTCTGTCCGCTTGCGCGAAGACATCGTGCTGCGCTTGATGCGTGAAGAAGCACCCGATGTGCTGTGCCTGCAGGAATGCAAAAGCCCGGTCGAGAAAATCCCGATGGATGGCTTTCGCGACCTTGGCTACGAACATGTCGTGGCGCGCGGGCAAAAGGGATACAACGGCGTGGCGATCCTGTCGAAAATCCCGATGGAAGAGGCGGGCGCATACGACTACGCCGATCTCGGTCATGCCCGTCATATCGCGGGCAAGCTGGAAAACGGGGTAACCATCCACAACTTCTACGTGCCTGCAGGTGGCGACAAGCCGAACCGCGAGATCAACGAAAAATTCGGTCAAAAACTGGATTATTTGCGCGATATGCAGGCCGGTTTTACTGCGGATAAACCGGAAAAATCTATTCTTGTCGGCGACTTGAACATTGCGCCACGCGAAGATGACGTGTGGGACCACAAGAAACTGTTGAAAGTGGTCAGCCACACGCCGGTAGAAGTTGAAGCCTTGGCCGCAGTGCAAGCCGCTGGCGATTGGGTCGACGTCACCCGCGCGGATGTGCCTGAAGGCAAACTGTACAGCTGGTGGTCGTATCGGTCACCTGATTGGGACACCGCTGACAAAGGCCGCCGTTTGGACCACGTTTGGGCCACCCCCGATATCGCCGGGTCCGCGTCCGGCAGTCGGGTCATCCGCGACGTGCGCGGTTGGGAAAAGCCAAGCGATCATGCGCCTGTTTTCGCGACCTTCGATCTATAGCGACGCGATCTTGGCTGCGACCAACCGTCCAAGTGTTTGATGCGCGATCTCATCAAAATGAACGCCGTCTTCGGCGCAGGTTGTGACATGCGGGCTCGCATCAAGGAATGCGATCCCAGCATGGGCGGCGAGATCTGCGTAAAGGGCTGGTAGGGCCGCTGATTTGCCTGCTGCCTGCCAAAGCTCTGCCACGAAGGCGCCGCGTTCTTGGACCACTGGCGGGGCGATCAGCAGAATTTCAAAACCACCGTGTTTGGCCTGTACGTCCGGGTCCTTTGCAATCGCAATCAGCCCCGCTACAGCGCTTGCAATACCTTGCGCTGTCAGGCCGAAGTAGGGTTTGCAGTCATTCGTCCCTAACATGATCGTCAGCAGATCAATGGGCTTGTGGCTACCAAGCGCAATCTGTAGTCCGATCTGCCCGTTCATATGCGCGCCCATAATGGGATCGCAGGCCGCCGTCGCTGTCCGCCCCGGTAGGCCTTCTTCTATCAGCCGCCACGACGATCCGAGTGCCTGGGCGGTCACGCTTGGCCAACGTTGACCGACGCCATAACGAAAATTGTCGGATGCCGCAGTCATCGGCATCGTGCCATGGGTGTTGCTATCGCCGAATGTGAGCAGTGTTTTTTGCATCTTTTTGGTCTAAGGCCAGCGCTGTCGCCAGTAAACCTTGAAATGGCCCTTGGCCTTTTGGTGCGCGTCTCCATATATAGTCCAACTGATTTGAGGAGAGCCCGATGTTAGAGCTTGGCACGACACCATCCGAACCCGCCGCCGCTGATATGATTGTAGATGGCACCGACGCGACCTTTATGCAGGACGTGATTGAAGCCTCGCAAACGGTTCCCGTGATCGTGGATTTTTGGGCCCCGTGGTGCGGACCATGCAAAACTTTAGGACCAGCGATTGAAGCGGCGGTGACTGCCGCTGGCGGTCGCGTGAAACTGGTCAAGATCGATGTTGATGCCAACCCTGGCTACGCGGGCCAGTTGCGGGTTCAATCGATCCCGACGGTGTTCGCGTTTCATCAAGGCCAACCTGTTGACGGTTTTCAAGGGGCGTTGCCGCCGTCCGAAATTCAGGCCTTTGTCGATAAGATTGCGGCGATGGGCCCCGAAGCTGACAATGGTTTGGCCGACGCGATTGAAGCTGCAGAGCAAATGCTGACGGACGGTGAAGCCGCCGATGCCGCAGAAACATTTGCCGCAATCCTGCAGGAAGACCCTGCGAATGCTGCTGCTTATGCGGGGCTTGTCCGGTCATATCTGGCGCTTGATGATGTTGATCAGGCAGAGGCCGTGTTGAATGGCGCGCCTGCCGAAATCTCAACGGATGCGTTGCTGGAAGCAGCCCATGCCCAAGTCACATTGGCGCGTGAAGCACAAAACGCTGGCCCGCTTGCTGAATTGGCGGCATCGGTTGACGCGAACCCAGACGACCACCAAGCGCGATTTGATCTGGCCGTCGCGCAGCATGCGGGCGGCGACGCCGAAACCGCCGTCGCGACGTTGCTCGAACTGTTCCGCCGTGATCGCGAATGGAATGATGGTGCGGCGCGAGCCCAATTGTTCAAGATTTTTGACGCGCTCGCGGCGAATGATCCAGTCGTTTTGAACGGGCGCCGCAAATTGTCGTCTTTGATATTTGCCTGATCAGGGAAACACCCTACCTTGTTCGTTATGAACAAACACGAATTGCCCGACACGATCCCGGTGTTTCCATTGCCCGGCGCATTATTGCTGCCGCGGTCTCGCTTGCCGCTTCATTTGTTTGAACCGCGGTATCTGGCGATGATGGATGACGTCTTGAAAACAGACCACCGGTTGATCGGGATGGTCCAGCCCTTTGATGGTCCGGGAAAGCCGGATCAGCTGCACAAAATCGGCTGCGCGGGGCGGCTGACTGCGTTCTCTGAAACCGAAGATGGCCGCTATATGGTGACGTTGTCGGGCATGTCGCGGTTCCGCATTATCGAGGAAACAGAAGGATTTGCGCCCTACCGCAAGTGCAAAGTCGACTGGGGCGGTTTTGGTCGTGATCTAGGTCCGACCGAAATGGATGACGACTTTGACCGGTCTGCATTCCTGAAAACTTTGGGACGCTTTTTTGAAGACCAAGGTCTGAATACGGATTGGGAATCGCTGTCCGAGGCCGAAGACGAATTGTTGATCAATTCACTGTCGATGTTGTGTCCGTTTGAACCCGAAGATAAGCAGGCATTGCTTGAAGCACCGTCATTGACGACGCGCCGCGAAACACTGGTCACACTGATTGAATTCGCGCTACGGGGCGGATCAGCAGAGGAAATAATGCAATGAACGCCGACACTTTTGACCCGAAAATGCTTGAAGCGCTGGTTTGTCCCGAAACCCGCAATGCGTTGAAATACGACGCCGAAAAGCAGGAACTGGTGTCCGAAAATGCGGGCCTCGCGTTCCCGATCCGTGGTGGCATTCCCGTCATGCTTGTCGATGAGGCGCGTGTGCTCGGCTAAATTGCCGAAGTTTACTTTATATTTTGAATTTTACGGTCTCCTGAGCGAAGTTGCTAAAGGGGATTCTGAATGAGAAATATGCATCCGGCTGACGAATTGGCCATGATCCGAACTGATATTCGTCGGCTGCGTGAACGCGAAGATTATCTGCGGAAGGGGTTTTTGTCGTTGCGGCTGCCGACCCACGGCGTCGACGCTGTCGCGACGGTTAAAATCGTGAAAAACCGCCGGTTATGTCAGCATAAACTGCCCGCACATCTGCTGGATGATCCTGATCTTTGGGAAACGCAGGTTATCCGTCACGTGCATATCGACGAAGTGGGCCATCCGGCTGCGCAAATCCCGATGTGGGCCAATCAAGCGGCCAACTGCGATCTGATCGAACCGATCTAACGCTTCATGAGGTCGGGAAGGTCACCAGTCAGGCCTGCCGCTTCGCGCATAAATGATCGGCGCAAGTTCGGCGCCTTGTTGACCAGACCCATCCCCAGATCGCGCGCTGCACGCAGGAGGGGGTTATCGTTGGAAAACAGACGGTTGAATGCATCTGTCGCAACCGCAAGCGTCGCCGTATCAAACCGACGCCATTGTTGGTAGCGCGACAGCGTTTGTGCGCCACCAATGTCCTCACCACGCGCGCGGGCTTCTTTCAGCACCTGTGCTAGGGCTGCAACGTCGCGCAATCCTGCATTCAGGCCTTGGCCCGCAATCGGGTGTACACCGTGTGCCGCATCACCAACCAGCGCAACACGGTCTGCGATAAAACTGTCGGCAAGCGATAGGCCAAGCGGATAGGTGAACCTTTGTCCGACCAATGAAATCTCGCCAAGGAAACTGCCAAATGCTGGCCGTAGCGCATCCAAGAAACCCGCGTCATCAAGTCCTGCGATCATGTTCGCGCGACTGGTTTCTTCTGACCACACAATAGATGATCGGTTTTCGGTCAGTGGCAGAATTGCGAGCGGCCCATTGGGCATAAAGAATTGGTGCGCGATGCCGCTGTGCGGTTTTTCATGGGCGACTGCGCAAACAATCGCAGTTTGGTCATACCCCCACGCGGTCCGCCCGATACCAGAACGTTCAGCAGTGCCGCTACGGCGACCATCGGAACCGATCAGGACCTTGCCGGACATCGTGCTGCCGGATGCTAGCGTCACCTCTACCTCGTTCGGTTTAACTGTTTGACTTACAACGGTTTCGCCCGACACTTGCGTAATCAAAGGCTGCGCGGCCATGGCATCCAAGAACGCCCGCCGCAGGTGCCGATCTTCGACGAGATACCCCATCGGCCCTTCTTCGATTTCAGCATGGTCAAAGTGCATCATCCAAGGCGACGGGCCTTCGCCCGCGCGGCCATCGGTCACTTTAATCTCGAGCATGGGTTGCGCATGATCAGCGACCTGTTCCCAGACGCCAATCTGCCGCAACAGTCGCATCGACGTCAGCGCCAGCGCATAGGATCGCCCGTCAAAGTCACGGTCTTTGCGCGTATCTTCAGGCAGGGCGTCAATAATCGTGACCGAAAACCCTGCTTTCGCTGCTGCCAATGCCAAGGCCGGACCGTTCAGACCGCCACCTACGATAATCAAATCATTGCTCATGGGCCTAGATATGGGGGTCTGCACGGGATTGTCCATGCGCCGCGTCGCCGCTACCTTCGACGTGAATAAATAGGAGACCGCGATGCAAGACTGGCTATGGATGACCGCCGCTGATTTGGGGCGCGGGGTTGCGGATGGGACGATTGACCCCGTTGCGTTGACCGAAACCTATCTGACAGCCATCGACGGACATCCGTTGCGCGACCGCATTTACGCGCGGGTCAGCCACGATCGGGCACGGGCAGAGGCAAAAGCCGCAGCAGCACGTGCCGCCAGCGGGCTGCGCAGATCGCCATTCGATGGTGTGCCTGTGTCGTGGAAAGATCTATTCGACACAGCAGGCTTAGGAACTGAAGCAGGGACCAACCTGATGGCAGGCAGGGTCCCTGATGCCGACGCAGACGTTTTGCAAAACGCCACTGCCGCTGGCCTTGTTTGCCTCGGCAAGACCCACATGTCTGAAATCGCATTTTCGGGGTTGGGCCTGAACCCCATGACCGCAACACCGCCCTGCAAAAACGATGCAGAGGCGGTGCCGGGCGGGTCGTCCAGTGGCGCCGCCGCATCGGTCGCATTTGGGCTGGCAGCGGCTGGCATTGGGTCAGATACGGGCGGGTCGGTGCGCATCCCGTCGGCATGGAACGATTTGGTCGGGCTGAAAACAAGCCACGGATTGCTAAGCCTCAAGGGCGTCGTGCCGCTTTGCCAGACTTTTGATACGGTCGGGCCGCTGTGCCGGTCTGTCGAAGACGCGAACCTTCTGTTTGGCCTGCTCGGCGGTACCAAGCCCGCCGATCTTGGCGCGGCATCTTTGGCGGGCTTGAATGTCGCGATCTTGGATACCATCGCAATGGACGGTGTGCGTGACGCACCGCTACAGGCTTTCGAAAACGCTGTCGCGGTGCTGGAAGCACAGGGTGTAAACGTCACCCACGCAAGTTTCCCGCAATTGGCACAAGCCTTTGATGTCGCTGGAAACCTGTACGCGGGTGACAGTTACGGTTGGTGGCGGGACAAAGTTGAAGCCGCGCCAGAAAAGATGTTCCCGCAAATCCTTGAACGTGTACGCGGCGGGCAGCACGTTTCTGCGGCTGATTACGTCAGCGGATGGAATTTGCTACGACAGGTGCGCGACGCCTTCACGGCCGCGTTCGCGGGGTTCGACGCCGTGATCATGCCAACGGCCCCGATTTTGCCGCCCAACGCAGATCGGCTTTTGACCGACGACGCCTACTACAAAACCGAAAACCTGCTGGCATTGCGCAATACTCGCATCGCGAACTTGTTAGACCTCACGTCTTTGACCCTGCCCACAGGGACACCGTCCTGCGGGATCATGTTCAACACACCAAAACACGCCGAAGCGCGTCTATTGCGGATCGGCGTTGCGGCAGAGGCGGCATTACGCGCAGGACAGGACACAAAAGACACAATCGCCTAACGGCTTGCCACAATCTGCCCACGCTATTCTGGACAGACGCCTAAACCAGCGGCTACGTTGGACAAAAGCGGGGCGAAATGATCCCGTACATGAGGCAGTTATGGTATACCCTGAGCGGTTTTCTTCCCTTCCGGAAGCGACATGGCCCCGTTTGCGTGGGCTACTCGATCATCGGACACCCGGTGGCGAGGTCATTAATATGACCATCGGCGAACCACAGCACGCGTTCCCTGATTTCGTTGGGCCACTGTTGGCAAAGCACATGGGCGATTTCCGTAAGTATCCGAATAATAACGGAACTGTGGCCCTGCTGGACGCGATCACACTGTGGTTGGACAAGCGGTACAATGTATCTGTGACGCCAGACAATATCCTAAACCTGAACGGCACCCGTGAAGGATTGTTCAACGCGGCAATCGCCCTTGGGCCGGAGACGAAGAATGGCAAACAGCCTGTCGTTTTGTCGCCGAACCCGTTTTATCCGGCCTATTCCGCTGCTGCGAATGCGATTGGGGCTGAAGCGATTTTTGTGCCTGCGACGGATGAAACCGGGCATTTGCCGGATTACACAGCCATGCCAGAGGACGTGCTGGAACGCACAACGCTTGCCTACATTTGCTCGCCAGCAAACCCGCAGGGCGCAGTAGCTGACGAAGCGTATTGGACAAAACTGATCGCCTTGGCGGAAAAGTACGACTTCAAAATCTTCGCCGACGAATGTTATTCCGAAATCTACCGCGACACGCCGCCTGTTGGTGCGTTGGAAATGGCGCAGCGCTTGGGATGCGACCCTGACCGCGTGATGATCTTCCATTCGCTGTCGAAACGGTCGAACCTTGCTGGTCTGCGGTCCGGTTTCTGCGCTGGTGGTCTTGAGAGCATTCGCCGTGTGCGCCAATTGCGCGCCTACGCGGGCACGCCGTCGCCGGAACCGTTGCAAGCCGTGGCAGCTGCGGCATGGCTGGACGAAAACCACGTGATCGAAAACCGCGCCCTTTACCAACAAAAATACAAAGCCGCCGACCAGATCATGGGCGATGTGCCGGGCTATAAATCACCCGACGCCGGTTTTTTCCTGTGGTTGCCCGTTGAGAACGGCGAAGCCGCAGCTGTGAAGCTGTGGGAAGAAACAGGTGTGCGCACGTTGCCGGGGGCCTATTTGGCCCGCGATTTCAACGGCGTGAACCCAGCAGACAAATTTTTACGGGTCGCTATGGTGGCCCCAACACAAGAAATGCAGCGCGGTCTGACGATCCTCCGCGACTGTCTCTACGACTGAGGGAATAACGATGGCATCTTATCAGGCACGCAAGCGCGATCCACTTTTGGACAGCAACACACAGGCGGTGATCGAAAAACGCAGCAAGGAATTGCTGGGTTTTGCGTTGATCGGCGTGGGTTTGTTGTTCGCGGCGATGATCTACAGCTTTTCGCCAAACGATCCGTCGTGGATTTCCGCAACTGACGCACCTGTGCAGAACTGGTTGGGTCAATCCGGCGCGTCCGCCGCTGCAACCTTGATGATGATCGTGGGCAAAGGCGCTTGGATGATCCCGCTCGCGTTGGTCGCGTGGGGCCTGCGTTTTGCGCTGCACTACGGCCACGAACGCGCGATGAGCCGTGCGATCTTCGCGCCCATCGCTGTTGTCGTTGCGTCCCTTTATGCCGCGACATTGGTGCCAAGCGTGAACTGGCCACCGAACTTTGGCCTTGGTGGCCTGTTCGGTGACACTGTTCTTGGCGTGACGCTGCAAATCCTGATCCCTCTGGGTGCGCCGTTTGCGTTGAAATTGCTGTCACTTATTTTGGCGGTCTGCATGATTGTGGTGACGCTGTTCACCTTGGGTTTCACCAAAGAAGAAATTCGCACAGGCATCCGCTTTATGTTCTTGGGAGTAGTAATGGCCTACGCGCTATTGCTACGCGTGCTTGGCAGAGGTGCCGCCGCCTCTGCCAATGCCGCAAATGGTTTGGGCCAAACGATTGCTGCAAAGCGCGAACAATCCCGTTTGAACCGTGAAGCAGCAGCGCTAGCCGCAGCCGAAGAAGCCGAAGCCGCTGCCTTGATCCCCGATCCGATTATGCCGGTTCCAGCCGCTGAAATGAAGAAACGTTCGACAGCCGTTGTGCGCGCAAACCCAGCGATGCCTGTGGAAACACCGCGTAAAATGCCGCCGATGCCGGGGTCTCAGGTCGAAGAACCTGCTGTTGCGGCGCCTGTCGAAGAACCTGTTCTCACGGCACCAGCACGCGAACCTGCCCCGCAATCGACTGGTTTCTTAGCTGGTTTGCTCAAGCGCAACGCGCCCGAACCCGTAGTTGAAGAAGCACCTGCAGCGCCTGAAGATCGTGTATCGGCACGGATCGCTGACGCTGTTCGGTCTCGCAAAGGTCCATCACCTGTCACCGATTTAGGTGCACGGATTGAACCATCACTGACCAAAGGGCGCGGTCCACAGCCGATGATTTTGGACACCACACCACGTGGTCTGCCGCCATTGCCGGAAGACGTGCCAATGGTCGAAGCGGGCTTTATGGACGCGCCTGTCGATGATCCTGTGATCGAAGAGATCGCAGAAATCGAAGCGCCGATGGAAGTCGCGACACCCGTGCGTCCAGTTTTGCAGCGTAATTTTGCACCCGTGCAAGAACCTGTCGCTGAACCAGAAGTCCAGCGCGTGGAAATTCCAGAGCAGGCCCCGAAGAAGGTCGTGCAGCATCCGCTGAAACGCGAAACGCTGCCGTCCAAGCAAGCCTTGCGCGAAAGCCAGCCTGCGTTGCCGCTGGAAGAAAACAAATACGCTGACTTTGAAATGCCGCCGCTGAACCTGCTGCGCGGGCCAGAGACGATTGAACGCTATGTTCTGTCCGACGAAGCACTGGAAGAAAACGCGCGGATGCTGGAAAGCGTTCTCGACGACTACGGCGTCAAAGGCGAAATCGTATCTGTACGTCCGGGTCCCGTTGTCACGATGTACGAACTCGAACCGGCCCCCGGTTTGAAAGCATCGCGCGTGATCGGCCTTGCCGACGATATCGCACGGTCCATGTCCGCGCTGTCCGCACGTGTGTCCACAGTGCCGGGCCGGTCTGTGATCGGGATCGAATTGCCGAACGAGAAACGCGAAATGGTCGTGCTGCGCGAAATGCTGTCTGCACGTGACTTTGGCGATAGCAGCATGAAGCTGCCGCTTGCGCTGGGTAAAGACATCGGTGGTGAACCGATCATCGCGAACCTTGCGAAGATGCCTCACCTTCTGATCGCGGGTACAACCGGTTCCGGTAAATCCGTGGCGATCAACACGATGATCCTATCGCTGCTGTATAAGCTGTCGCCAGAAGATTGCCGGATGATCATGATCGACCCGAAAATGCTCGAACTGTCCGTTTACGACGGCATCCCGCATCTGTTGTCCCCCGTTGTGACTGACCCGAAAAAAGCGGTTGTTGCTCTGAAATGGGTCGTGGGCGAGATGGAAGAACGCTACCGCAAAATGTCCAAAATGGGCGTGCGGAACATCGACGGCTATAACGGGCGTGTACGCGAAGCACTTGGTAAGGACGAGATGTTCAGCCGTACCGTGCAAACTGGTTTCGACGATGAAACCGGCGATCCGGTATTTGAGACAGAAGAATTCAAGCCAGAGGTGCTGCCATACATCGTCGTCGTTGTGGACGAGATGGCCGACCTGATGATGGTTGCCGGTAAAGAAATCGAAGCCTGCATTCAGCGTCTGGCGCAGATGGCGCGTGCATCGGGTATCCACCTGATCATGGCGACGCAGCGTCCGTCCGTTGACGTCATCACCGGTACGATCAAGGCCAACTTCCCAACGCGGATTTCATTCCAAGTGACGTCGAAAATCGACAGCCGCACCATCCTTGGTGAAATGGGCGCTGAACAACTGCTGGGCATGGGTGACATGCTTTATATGGCGGGCGGCGGTAAGATTAGCCGTATCCACGGACCATTCTGTTCGGACGAAGAAGTCGAAGAAATCGTGAACCACCTGAAAGGCTTCGGTCCACCAGAATATATGTCCGGTGTTGTTGAAGGCCCAGAAGACGGGAAAAGCAGCGATATCGATCTGGTGCTTGGCCTTGGCGACGGGTCCGATACGGAAAACGCGTTGTACGACACGGCTGTGGCCATCGTCATCAAGGACCGGAAATGCTCAACCTCCTACATCCAGCGAAAGCTCGCGATTGGGTACAACAAAGCAGCGCGGCTCGTGGAACAGATGGAAGACGAAGGCGTCGTTTCATCAGCAAACCACGTCGGCAAACGCGAAATTTTGGTGCCTGAACAGCACTAGGATCGCCTTGTGAGCGACAGTTGAAATAGGGGCGGGGCGCGTAAAGCGTCTCGCCTTTCCTTATTTTAAAGGGTGATAACCCGTGACGGCGGCATGTTATCGCTTATCATGTGGCACAACGGCCATGTTGGGCTTATGTCCTTGGGTGAAACATTGCCCGGTAACTGATAGGTAGCTTTATGAAACGACGTGATTTTCTGTCCATTGGTGTTGCAGCACTTGCGACCCCCGCCTTAGTGACCTCTGCCTCTGCGCAGCAATTGTCATTGGGTGAAGTGTCCGGATATCTGAACCGTCTTGTGACTGCTCAGGGTGGTTTTACCCAGATCAATGGCGACGGAACGCTGTCCACGGGCCAGATTTTTATCAAACGGCCGGGTCGTATCCGGTTCGAATACAACGCGCCGGACAATTCTTTGATGATTGCTGGCGGTGGTCAGGTGGCGATCTTTGATCCGCGGTCTAACACGGCACCGGATCGGTATCCGCTGAACCAGACTCCGCTCAGCATTATTCTGGAACAGAACGTTGATCTTGGTCGCCGCCGCATGGTGACGGGCCATACGTCCGACGGCACATCCACGACCGTGACCGCGCAAGACCCCGATCATCCGGAATACGGCAACATCCAACTGGTGTTTACGGCGAACCCTGTTGAGCTGCGTCAGTGGGTTGTGACCGATGATACCGGTGGTCAGACGACAGTGATCCTGAACGACGTGGTGCCGGGTGCGGGTATCGCTGAATCAAAGTTCAACATTGTCAGCGAAATGCGCCGTCGCGGTTTTGAATAAAACCCGCGCATAGAGCAAAAAAGCCCGCGTCACTGACGCGGGCTTTTTTGTTTAAATCTTGCCGCAGGATCGCAGCTGGGCCTCATAGGTCGTGGCGCGTCGTGCCACTTCGCCCGCGATCCGGATCAGCCACGGTTTGCGCCGCCATGTACCGCGCAGATATCCTGACCGCCCATCGTGGTAGGCCAGATACTGATTGCGCGTGTCACCCAATGGCACGCCAGTTTCGCGGACCGTCGCGGTCATATACCAGCCCATAAAATCGGTCGCATCACGGATGCTTTCACGGTCAGCGCCGCGCCCGCCTTCTTGGTCTTGGTATTCTTCCCACGTGCCATCAAGCGCTTGGGAATAACCAAGTGCGGATGACTGCCGTCCAATCGGGATCACACCCAAAGCATATTGATGCGGCGGACGGTTGTTCGAAATAAACTTACTCTCTTGGTAGATCATCGCCATGATCGTCGGAACAGGCACACCCCATTTGCGTTGGGTTGCCTTGAATGCCCGCAGGTATTCGGGTCGTTCGTTCACAATGGCACATGCATTATCAAGATCACGCGGGGCCGTGCCGTATCCAGAGGAACAGCTGCCTAGCAGAACTAAAAGTACCATTGCGCGGAAGAAACTGCTCATCGCCTCACGCCTATCATTTGTTTTTTTCCAGCCTAGCCCAATGCGGCTTGGCTGTGAACGGTGAATTCGCCGCAGTTAGATCACAAATGCAAGGATGAGCGGTAAACTGATCACAGAAAGCACCGTTGATGCGACGACCAATCCCGCGACAGGCTGGGCATCGGCCCCGTATTTTTCGGCCAGCATGTAGGATGTAACCGCAACGGGGGTAGAGACCTGCACAATCAGCACCGCTGCCGCCACGGGGGACAGCCCAAACCACGTCGCAGCCCACCATGCAGCACCTGCACAAACGCCGACCTTCACGACGGACAAGATCACGGCCTGCGTCATCGCCTTTGTCTCTAACCGCGCAACGGCAACCCCAAGTGTAATCAGCATGATCGGAATCGCCATTTGGCCAATCAGTTCTAGTGCATTCGTTAGGAATTCAGGGGTCTGCCAGCCGTTCCACAGGAACAACGCGCCAAGTAACGTGGCGGCAACCAGCGGTTCTTTGACAACCTTGGTTAACGACCCGCCGCCAGACACCAACCAAATGCCAACCGTGAACGACAGGATCGCCATGACGGCGAAAACAACCACCGCGTAACCCAATCCGACCTCGCCAAAAGCGAGCAAAGCAAGCGGTAGACCAAGGTTGCCGGTGTTCCCGAATATCAACGGGGCAAGGAAGGTCTGCATGTCCAGCTTGCAAACTTTCACGACGACCGAAAAGGCAATAGCAACAAGGGTGTAGGCAACAAGGCTGGCCAATGTCAGCGTGGCCAATGCCTCTGGGTCGATCTCGGTTTTCATCAACGCCACAAAGATCAAACAAGGCACCGAAAGCGTCATCGCAAGGCGGGTTACAAACTCTACGCGGTATTCAAACCCCATCTTGACCCATGCAAAGCCAACAGCGGCAAGAAGAAAGACTGGGGCAGTGATGTTCAGGACTGTCAGTGCAAGGTTCACAGACTGTTTCCTTTTTTTGAAGGTGTTTACCGTGGACTTTGGCAGGCTTCCGCGGCTAGTAAAAGGGTAGGGGACTATTGTTATGTTTAAGACGCGTGCAAAATATCATTTGGGACAAGTTGTCCGTCATCGCAAACATCCGTTTCGCGGTGTTGTTTTTGATGTCGATGCAATGTTTTCAAACACCGACGCTTGGTACGAAGCGATCCCAGAAGACAGCCGTCCGGAAAAAGGGCAGCCGTTCTACCACCTTTTGGCTGAGAACGACCAAAGCTACTACGTGGCTTATGTGTCCGAACAAAACCTTGTCGCAGACTACTCTGGCCAGCCGGTAGAACACCCTGATCTCGACGACCTGTTCGGTCCCTTCGAAGATGGGCACTACCCGCTTCAGGTGCAAATGAACTAAGCCATAGGCTTGGATGCGACGCATCGCGGTACGTGATCCCAATTATCTTAAGATGATCATTTCAAAGACTATTTGATCAATGTTTGGGCTGTTGTTCAGGCATTTCTGTTTCGACGGCAAGTTTCGAAACGAATACCAATACTGATGGGTAGGTTGCGGAAAGAATTCTCGACACAATCGTAACGATAGCGTTAGCATAAGGTTAAGATCAGCGCTTTGCTCGCTCCTGATCGCTCAATAGCTGCCTAACGAGAGAGATTTGTTTTGGAGATTTTCGAAACGTACTTAGATATTTTGCGCGCCACCCATCTATTCTGCTTCGCAATGGGAATGGGCACGGCGCTTTATTTTGACTACCGGTCTTTCCAGTCGCTTTCCGATCCAATCGGTAAAGTTGACATCGAAGACCTCGAACGCATCCACGTTTGGATCACCGCCGCATTTGTCGGGCTTTGGATCACTGGGATTACATTGATCTACATCCGAACCGGTTTCCAGCTTGAAGCATTTTCGCCAAAGCTCTGGACGAAGATATCCATCATGGTCCTGATGACCCTGAATTCGTTCATGGTCGGGGCGTTCATCCGGCCGATGATGCGTAACAACATGATGCGCCCGATGATTTCATTGCCGCCGATGCAATTTGCGGTCGCGACCCAAGTTGCGGTCGTGTCATTGTTCTGCTGGTCGTCAGGTCTGTTGCTGGGGTCCAGTGCCGCGCTCAAAACCGCCCCATGGGACGTGTTGTTGGTCATTTTCCCGATCTGGTTTGCCGTGCTGACCATCGGTGGCCATTTGACCATCGTGTTCGTGCGCCGGCGTGCCCTTGGGCACTTCGCGGCACCCGCCGAATAATCAATACCCTAAGGCGATCCCATCTTTTCTGGGGTCGCTTGCCCCTTCCAATACACCACTGTCATGGATCGCAATGGCCTGTGATCCGCCCATCGGACCTGATGGCGTGACGACAACGTGGCCCATATCGGTCAATTCCTGCCTGACCGCATCGTCATAGGTGCTTTCCATCCGCAATTCGCCAGCTTCCGCAAAACAACGCGGCGCGTCCATCGCGGCCTGCATATCCATCCCGTAGTCGCGCATGTTGCTAATGAAACGCGCATGACCCGTTGGCTGATAGGCCCCGCCCATGACGCCAAACGGCATGTACGGTTTGCCATTGCGACACAGCAACCCCGGAATGATCGTATGCATCGGACGTTTGCCGCCCATTGCTTCGTTCGGATGCCCTTCGTCCAATGTGAACCCCGCACCGCGGTTCTGGAACAAGATCCCGAACTTGTCGGACGCAAGCCCCGACCCAAACCCGTGGAAAATCGAATAAATCAACGACACGGACATCCGGTCCTTATCGACGACGGTGATGTAAACGGTATCTTTGTGGACGGCTTCGGTACCGGGCAATGACGCGGGCAGGGCACGCTTGGGATCAATCAGCGAGGCCAGCTTGGCGGCTGTATCCGGCGACAACATATGCGCCAATCGCGCGGTGTGATCCGGATCGGCAATCACGCGGTTGCGGGTGTCATAGGCCAGTTTTGTGGCTTCCGCTTCGATATGGGCCCGCAGCGCACCCAGCGGTTCCATCGCTTTCAGATCGAAATGCTTGAGGATGTTCAGGATCAGGATCGCAGTCGCACCTTGGCCGTTCGGCGGATGCTCATACAGATCAAGCCCGCCATAGCCGCCGCCAATCGGATCAGTGTAATCGCTTGAAACAGCGGCGAAATCGTCCAGCGTATGCGTGCCACCCAAAGCGTTCAGCGACGCGACCATGTCTTCGGCCACTTCGCCTTCGTAAAACCCTTCGCGAGCGTCCATCGCGATACGGCGCAACACCTCTGCTTGCTGCGGTGATCGGAACATTTGTCCAGCGACAGGTGCTTTATCATCAATCAGATACTGGTCACGCGCGACGCCTTGCAGATCGCCTTGCAACAGGTTCCAGTCAAAGGCCACGCGCGGCGCGACAGGCACACCAGCCTCCGCATAATGAATCGCAGGGGCGAGCGATGCCTTCAGGCCGATCTTGCCAAAATCCCGCGATAACGTGCAAAACGCATCAATCGCACCGGGTACGGTGACGGCTTCTGGCCCACGCAATGGCACGGTCGAATGCCCCTGATCACGCAGTTTCGCGGCGTCCAGTCCAGCAGGCGCACGACCCGACCCGTTTAGCGCAATCACGCGGTCTTCACCCGGTGGGGTCAACAATACGAAACAATCGCCACCGATCCCCGTCATCTGCGGTTCGCAAATCCCGAGTAGAACAGCGCCAGCAATCGCCGCATCAACGGCGTTTCCGCCCGCCTCTAGAATCTGCACAGCAACCTTCGCGGCCAGCGGATGCGACGTGGCGCACATACCGTTGCTTGCAAAAACGGCCGACCGGCCCGGTGTCGAAAAATCGCGCATCATATTCCCCCGAGGTTTGCACGCGACCTTACGAAAATGCAGCCGCATCGCAATCGAAAACCGGACCTTTTGCTTCACAGATTTCCGGTCTAGCCTGCGCGCAATTGGTCAGGGAGGACTAAAATGGAAAACGTGGTCATCACAGGGGCGGCACGTACCGCCATGGGCGGATTTCAAGGGGATTTCGCAGATGTCGACGCAGCCACATTGGGTGGTGCGGCGATCAGGGCGGCGGTTGCGCAGTCCGGCGCGGTCATTGACGAAGTCTTGATGGGCTGCGTGCTACCGGCTGGACAAGGGCAAGCGCCTGCACGTCAGGCGGCGTATAAGGGCGGTTTGACAGATAACGTGCCCGCGACGACGCTGAACAAAATGTGCGGGTCCGGCATGAAAGCGGCGATGATGGCCTTTGATCAAATCGCGCTTGGCGGGGCCGATCACGTCGTTGCAGGGGGCATGGAAAGCATGACCAACGCGCCGTATTTGCTTCCGAAAATGCGGGCAGGGGCGCGGATCGGCCACCAAGGCGTGATCGACAGCATGTTCCTCGATGGTCTCGAAGACGCCTACGATAAAGGACGCCTGATGGGCACATTCGCCGAGGATTGCGCCGATAAATTCAAATTCTCGCGGGCCGACCAGGATGATTACGCCCTGCAATCGCTCGCCAACGCAATCAAAGCGCAGCAAAGCGGGGCCTTCGCGGACGAAATCACACCTGTCACGTTTGAAACGCGGCGCGGCAGTGTGACGATTGGCGAAGACGAACAACCAGCCAAAGCGCGGCCCGAAAAGATCCCGACATTAAAGCCTGCATTCCGTAAAGACGGCAGTGTCACAGCAGCCAACGCATCGTCCATTTCGGACGGCGCTGCTGCCCTCGTGCTGTCCGTGCAAAGCAAAGCTGCGGGTCCGGTGCGTGCCATCATCAAAGGCCACGCCAGCCACGGCCAAGCCCCCGGTTGGTTCACGACCGCCCCTATTCCCGCCGCGCAAAAACTGATGCACCGGATCGGTTGGACGACAGCCGACGTCGATCTGTGGGAAGTTAACGAAGCCTTCGCCGTGGTGCCCATGGCCTTCATGCATGACCTCGGTATTCCGCGCGACAAAATCAACGTAAACGGCGGTGCCTGCGCATTGGGGCACCCGATTGGGGCGTCTGGGGCAAGGATCATCGTCACGCTTTTGAACGCGCTTGAAAAACGGAACCTCAAACGCGGGATCGCTGCGATTTGCATCGGTGGCGGCGAAGGCACAGCAATCGCAATCGAACGTCCCTAACTTCTTTTGGTCAAAAATATCTCGGGGAGGTCTGGAGGGGCTGGCCCCTCCAGTGTAGCGGCGCGGAACGCGTCGCATATCCATTCAAACAGGCAGCACCATGCAAGCAGACTACGACACTCTTTCCAAAACCATCGCATCCTTGACCGAAGGCGAAACCGACACCGTGGCCCTAATGGCAACGATTGCCTGCGAATTGCATCACAGCGACGACCGTTTCGACTGGACCGGATTTTACCGCGTCACAGCGCCCGAAATGCTCAAAATCGGACCGTATCAAGGCGGGCACGGTTGTTTGCAGATCCCGTTTTCACGGGGCGTTTGTGGGGCTGCGGCGCGGACAGGTGAAACCCAATTGGTCGACGATGTTGACGCCTTTCCAGGGCACATCGCCTGCGCGTCGTCTACGCGATCAGAGGTCGTTCTTCCCGTTAAAAACAAGGCGGGCGAAGTGATCGCGGTGCTGGACATCGATAGCAATCAACCGGCGGCTTTCACGACTGCTGATGCGTCCGCGTTACAAGCGATATTAGACGCTACTTTCGCGCGCTAAACAGAGAAATTTCACCAAGACTACCACTTGGTGAAATTTTGCTTTCAAATTTCACGGACCTGTGTCACGTTGCTGAAAATGAAACCAGCGATGCGATTCCGATGAAGCACGACATCCCCCCTGATGCCCAAACACTTGGTGCCGACCTGCGTGCATTGCGCAAGGCGCGCGGGATGACTTTGATCGCTTTGGCCGACGCGCTCGGCAAATCGGTTGGCTGGCTCAGTCAGGTCGAACGCGACCTGTCTGAACCGACCGTTGCCGATCTGCGTGCAATGGCAAAGGTGCTGGACGTTTCGGTCTCCAGCCTATTCCGCACAGCATCCGCCCCCGGCGAAGAAGGCCTGATCGTCCGCGCCGACGCCCGCCGCCCCATCGGATCGCGCGTCGCGGGATCTACGGAACAATTGCTGTCACCCGATCTGACCGATGATTTCGAAATGATCCATTCGGTCTTTGAACCCCATGCTGCCCTTGTTGAACCTGCCTCACGGCCCACCCAAGAGGTCGGTTATATCGTGTCGGGCCGGTTCGATTTGTGGCTCGACGGCACGCTCTTTCACCTGACTGCTGGCGATAGTTTTCGCATTCGCGGTCATCAGTACCGCTGGGCAAACCCGCATGACGAACCTTGTGTCGTCATCTGGGTCATCGCTCCGCCAATCTATTAAGGGATAGGACAGATGGTAACAGGTCAGTGCGAATGTGGTGCGGTGAAGTTTGAAACTGCGACCGTGCGTCCGGAAGTGACATTTTGCCATTGCAGCCAATGCCGCCGCTTATCCGGCCACCTTTGGGCATCGACCCATGTGCCGTTCAGTGCCGTTACCTTCACCAATGACGCAGGCCTTGCATGGTACGCGTCATCTGGTTGGGCCGAACGTGGCTTCTGCAACACCTGCGGGTCCACCTTGTTTTACCGCCTGACCGGCAAAGACGATCTTGGGATCGCGGCAGGCTGTTTGGACGATGATGCAGGGCTAAAGCCCGGCAAACACATCTTTGTCGCTGACAAAGGCAATTATTACGAAATAGCGGGCGATGCGCCCCAACTGGATACACACTAGGGAGGTATCATGTCAGATTTTCCAACAACGGCGCGTGTCGTCATCATCGGCGGCGGAGTGGTTGGCGTATCGACGCTGTACCATTTGGCGAAAGAAGGCTGGACCGATTGTGTTCTGCTCGAAAAGAACGAATTGACGGCGGGCTCTACGTGGCATGCCGCGGGCAACTGCCCGAACTTCGCGCCGAACTGGGCCGTGATGAACATGCAGCGGTATTCGCTGGACATGTACCGGACGCTGGCGGACGACGTTGATTATCCGATGAACTACCACGTCACGGGCGCGCTGCGTTTGGGGCACACCAAAGAACGTAAACAGGAATTCGAACAGGTCTGCGCACAGGCGCGCGCGATGGGCCTGCCGCTCGAGATGATCGGCATCGAAGACATGAAGAACTTCAACCCGTTCATTGAAACGCACGACCTGTCGGCGGTGTTGTGGGATCCATTGGACGGCGACATTGATCCGGCCCAGTTGACCCAAGCTCTGGCGAAAGGTGCCCGCGATCTGGGCGCACGGATCGAACGATTCTGCCCCGCGACTGGGGTGACGCAAAAGCCGTCCGGCGAATGGATCGTGCATACCGAAAAGGGCGACATCACCTGCGACAAAGTCGTCAACGCCGCTGGTTACTACGCCGCCCGCGTTGGTGAATGGTTCAAGCCATACGGCGGTCGAGATGTGCCGCTGACCGTCATGTCTCACCAGTATTTCCTGACCGAAGAAATAGACGAAATCGCTGCGTGGACCAAAGAGAACGGTAAGAAAACCCCAATGATCCGCGATGTGGACAGCAGCTATTACCTGCGTCAGGACAAGAACGGTCTGAACCTCGGGCCATACGAGAAAAACTGTAAGGCGCATTGGACAACCAAAGACGATCCGATGCCGCATGACTTTAGCTTCCAGCTGTACCCAGATGATCTAGAACGTCTGGAATGGTATATCGAAGACGCGATGGAACGTGTGCCTGTCCTTGGCACTGCTGGTGTTGGCCGCAATATCAACGGTCCGATTCCCTATGCGCCCGACGGTCTGCCGATGATCGGCCCGATGCCCGGTGTGACGAACGCGTTTGAGGCGCATTCCTTCACCTTCGGCATCGTTCAGGGCGGTGGGGCCGGTAAAGTGATGGCCGAATGGCTGATCAACGGTGAAACCGAAATCGATATGTGGGCCGTCGACCCGCGTCGTTACACCGATTACGCCGATGCGGACTATTGCGAAGCCAAAGCGCTGGAAACCTACGGCCACGAATACGGCATGCATTTCCCGCACAAAATGTGGCCAGCGGGCCGCGACAAAAAGCATTCGCCAAATCATGACCGCCTGATCGCTGATGGGGCGCAAATGGGGGCCTACAACGGTTGGGAACGGGCGACTTGGTTCGCCGAAGACGGCGAAGACACGTCCGTTGAATCTACCGAGACATGGGAACGCGAAGGCCCATGGAAAGCAGGCGTAGCCCGTGAAGTGGACGCCGCGACAAACGATGTCGCGGTTCTCGATATGCCCGGTTTCTCGCGTTATGCGCTGACGGGTGAAGGTGCGGCTGAATGGCTGCGCACCCAAATCGCGGGGGCTTTGCCAAAAGCGGGCCGCATGAACCTTGGGTACTTCACCGACACACGCGGGCGGATCGTCACAGAGGTTACGATCATCCGTTGGGGCGAAGATGATTTCTGGCTGATGACGGCTGCCGTGGCGCAATGGCATGACTTTGAATTCCTCAAAGGCCGCCTTGCACCGGGTCTGACGATGACGGACATCACCAAAGAATGGTCAACGCATCTTGTATCAGGCGAAAAGTCACGCGGCCTGATGGCGCAGATCAGCGATGGTGATTTGTCGCTGGGATGGCTGACAATTCAGGACGCGGTTGTCGCAGGCAAGGACTGCAAACTGTTCCGTATCAACTTTGGCGGCGAACTCGGTTGGGAAGTCCATACCAAGTTCGACGATGCAGCACCCGTCTACACCGCAATCCGTGATGCAGGCGCCAAGCCATTTGGCATGTTCGCGCTGAACGCCATGCGGATCGAAAAAGGGTACCGGACGTGGAAGGGCGATTTGTCCACCGACTACACCCTGCTCGAAGGCGGGATGGAACGGTTCATCCGGTTCAACAAAGAACAGGATTTCCCGGGCAAAGCCGCATTGTTGGCTGAAAAGCAGCAAGGTAGCAAAAAGATGTTCTGCACACTGACCTTTGACGACGTGCCACCAGCAGACGCGCCTTACATGTCGCCGATCATGCATGGTGACGACGTCGTTGGCGAAACAACGTCCGGCGACTGGGGCTTCCGCGTGGGTAAATCCATCGCTTTGGGGATGTTGCGGACCGACCTGAACACGCCCGGCACGCAGGTCGAAGTTGCGATCTACGGCAAACGTTACACGGCCACCGTGCATGAAGACGCACCGCTGTGGGATGCCGATAATACCCGCATTCGGGCGTGATGATTGACGTCCCATGAAAAAACTATAAGGGGCGGCAATCTTCGCCCCTTATCTACGAAAGCGACCCTGACATGACTCGCGATATCATCCTTCTTGACGGCGGCATGGGCCAAGAATTGGTTCACCGCACGGACGACAAACCAACCCCGCTTTGGTCCACACATGTGATGTCCAAATATCCCGGTTTGGTGGGTCAGGTGCATACCGACTACTTTGATGCCGGTGCCACGATCGCGACCACAAACACCTATGCTATTCACCGCGACAGGCTTGTTGGCACCGAACTGGAAAACGATTTCGAAGCGCTGATGAAAACAGCCTTGAAAGAGGCCACGGACGTCAAACGGGATGGCACGCAAATCGCAGGGGCAATCGGTCCGCTGATCGCGTCTTACCGCCCCGACATTCACCCTGATCATGATACAGCAGTTCCGTTGTACGCAGAGGTCGCCGAACTGCTGAAAGCATCGGTCGACCTGATCATCTGCGAAACAGTCGCATCGGTCAGCCACGCGCAGTCGGTTCTGGCGGGTGCAATGACTGCCGGAAAACCTGTTTGGATGGCGTTCACGCTCAACGATCAAGACGGCACAATACTGCGGTCCGGCGAACCTTTGGCTGATGTAATTGACGTATGTGGCGATGCCGCGGCGCTTTTGGCGAACTGTTCCGCCCCCGAAGCATTAGACGCGGCGATGCCTATTCTGGCGCAATCGGGTAAACCTTTTGGCGGTTATGCAAACGCGTTCACAATGATTACCAAGGACTTCCTTGGGGCAAAGCCAACCGTTGATGCGCTCGAAGAACGCAAGGATATGGGCCCAGACGCATATGCCGCGCATGTTATGAATTGGGTCGCGCAAGGGGCAACAATCGTTGGCGGATGCTGCGAAGTTGGGCCGAAACATATCCAAACCATCGCCGACAAACTGCGCGAAGCAGGACATAGGATCGTCTGACACATGGCACCAACCACATCTTCGGCCGCCGCCCAACAGCCCATCGTTTGCGACATCATTGTCGCAGGCGGGTATGTGTTGACGGAATTGGCCGGGGTTGTGGATGTGTTGCGCTTGGCGAACCGGATCAGTAACCGCGAGGTGTTCCAATGGACCTATCGGTCGACATCCGGCGGTTACATCAGCAGCAGCAGCGACGCGGTTGTTGATACGGTGTCACTGCATCAACGCTCTGCGGCGGACTACGCGTTTGTTTTGGGCAATGCGGATGCTAACCATCCAGCGTTATCCCTAGGGGCGGTTCTATCTAGCTACACAACCCGCCAAGCACGGGTCATTTTGCTGTCCGAAGCGGCAAGTCGCTATATCGCGGACAAACGTGAAGACGGGGCAAAGCACACCACGCATTGGGAAAATCGGGCGGTTTTGCTGGAACGGCTCGGCCTGTTTGACACCAAATCCGCGCTTGCCGTCGATGCGGGTGCGATTGTGACCTGCGCTGGTATGGGGGCGACCGTGGATGTCACGCTGTCCATCGCAGCGCAGCATTTGTCGTCGGCCACGATGATGACCATCGCGGATATCCTGCTGCATGAACGCATCCGTCACTACAACACGTTGCAGCCCTTCGCGGGTCGTGCGGCATTGGCAACGGGGGACGCGGATCTGGATACCTGCGTCAGCCTGATGCAGGCCAATATCGAATTCCCGTTGCCTATCGCTGAAATCGCGGATCAAACCGGCGTTTCCAAACGATCACTCGAACGGAAATTCCATTCGGTTCTGCGGACCACGCCCAATGGCTATTACCGCGAACTGCGGCTTGGGAAGGCAAATAACCTGCTGCTCAACACCGATATGTCGATCAATGAAATCGGTCTGGCCTGCGGTTTTCCGTCCGGTTTTTCGGCAATCTACAAAGCGACATTCGGGATGACGCCAAACGCGGCACGGCGCAAAGGGCGCACAAAGTAGTTTGCGTTGAAATGGGTATTTTGCGCCATCTTTGACGCATTTTGATGGATCGAATCCGGCCCGTCGTGCCACCTTTTGCACAGACATATTTGCGGAAGGATTCTGTCGCCATGGCCACCCCACCTAGCAAAGCCCGCGTCGTCATTATTGGCGGCGGCGTGATCGGTTGCTCTGTTGCCTATCACCTTGCAAAACTTGGCTGGAAAGACGTTGTGCTGCTGGAACGCAAACAGCTGACGTCAGGGACAACGTGGCACGCGGCAGGCTTGATTGCGCAGCTGCGGGCGACGTCAAACATGACCAAGCTCGCGAAATATTCGCAAGAACTCTACGGGAATCTCGAAGCGGAAACAGGCGTCGCAACAGGTTTCAAACGCAACGGATCAATCACCGTGGCGCTGACCGAAGAACGCAAAGAAGAAATCTACCGCCAAGCAGGCATGGCCCGCGCGTTCGGCGTCGATGTCGAAGAAATCAGCCCGACAGAGGTCAAAAACCGCTACGAACACCTCAACATCGACGGCGTAACTGCTGGCGTTTACCTGCCGCTGGACGGGCAGGGTGATCCTGCCAACATCGCGTTGGCATTGGCAAAAGGTGCACGGCAAAACGGAGCGCAAGTGATCGAACGGACGCTGGTCACAGGCGTCAAAAAAGATGGTCGTCGGATCACCGGTGTTGATTGGGAACAAGACGGCGAAGCAGGGCATATCGCCTGCGATATGGTCGTGAACTGCGGCGGGATGTGGGGCCATCAGGTCGGCAAAATGCTGGGCACGAACGTGCCTTTGCATGCCTGCGAACACTTCTACATCGTCACCGAAAACATCCCGAACCTGACGCAAATGCCAGTGCTACGGGTGCCGGACGAATGTGCCTATTATAAAGAAGATGCAGGTAAAATCCTGCTCGGGGCGTTTGAACCCAACGCCAAACCTTGGGCGATGGATGGCATCCCGAAAGATTTCGAATTCGACCAGCTGCCCGAAGATTTCGATCACTTCGAACCGATCCTAGAACAGGCCGTCGAACGCCTGCCAATGTTGGCAGAGGCCGGCATCCACACCTTCTTCAACGGTCCTGAATCCTTCACGCCCGACGACGCGTACCATCTTGGTCTCGCGCCAGAAATGGACAACGTGTGGGTCGCAGCAGGCTTCAATTCCATCGGTATCCAATCGGCTGGTGGGGCTGGAATGGCGCTGTCGCAATGGATGGACAGCGGCGAAAAACCGTTCGATCTGGGCGACGTGGACATCAGCCGGATGCAGCCGTTCCAAGGCAACAAAACCTATCTGTTCGAACGGTCCAAGGAATCCCTTGGCCTGCTTTACGCCGACCATTTTCCGTTCCGCCAAAAAGCAACCGCGCGCGGAGTGCGTCGGACACCGTTCCATCACCACCTGCTCGAACGCGGCGCGGTGATGGGTGAACTTGCTGGCTGGGAACGCGCGAATTGGTTCGCGCGCGAAGCGCAAGAAGCGCAGTACGAATATTCTTGGTCGCGCCAGAACTTCTTTGACAACGTACGCGAAGAACATATGGCCGTCCGCCAGAATGTGGGCATGTACGACATGTCATCGTTCGGCAAAATTCGGGTCGAAGGGCCTGATGCGATGGCCTTTATGAACTACATCGGAGGCGGCAATTACGACGTCCCCGTTGGTAAAATCGTTTACACGCAGTTCCTGAATTCCACAGCCGGAATCGAAGCCGACGTGACGGTCACGCGGATCGAACCGGACTGTTTCCTCGTGGTGACGCCTGCGGCCACACGGATTGCCGACCAGACGTGGATGCGGCGCAACAAGGGCAATTTCAACGTTGTCATCACCGACGTGACAGCGGGCGAAGGCATTTTGGCCATCATGGGGCCACGATCACGCGAGTTGCTTCAGGCTGTGTCGCCGAACGATTTCTCAAACGAAAACAACCCATTCGGAACAGCGCAGGACATCGAAATCGGCATGGGCACGGCACGTGTGCATCGGGTCACCTACGTCGGGGAACTCGGCTGGGAGGTCTACGTGCCAGCCGATCAATGTGGTCACGTGTTCGAAGTGATCGCGGCGGCGGGCCACGATTTCGGGATGCGATTGTGCGGCATGCACATGATGGACACCTGCCGGATGGAAAAAGGGTTCCGTCATTTCGGCCACGACATTACTTCCGAAGATCACGTGTTAGAGGCCGGATTGGGGTTTGCGGTGAAAACGGACAAACCGGAATTCATTGGACGGGACGCGGTATTGCGCAAACGCGAAACGGGTCTGACCCATCGCCTCGTGCAATTCAAACTGACCGATCCTGAACCGCTTCTTTACCATAACGAACCGATCCTGCGGGACGGGAAGGTCTGCGGTTACCTGTCATCCGGTGGCTATGGGCACCACGTCGGGGCGGCGATTGGGATGGGCTACGTGCCATGTAGCGAAGCCGGTGAAAAAGTCGCCGATATGCTGGCCAGTTCATATGAAATTGATATCATGGGCACGCGGGTCAAGGCCGAAGCGCAGCTTAAGCCGTTCTATGATCCAAAAGGTGAGCGCGCCAAAGCCTAGGTTTTGCGCCGCTTATCCAGCGACGTTCATCAACAATTCGAGGTGAAGCCCCTGCGGCTTCATCTCTTTTGTGACTGTGCCGCCAAGGTTGATCGCGCAGTTTTCCAACAAAACTGTTCCAAATCCGCTTTGCGCTTCAGGTTGCGCATCTCGCGTGTCCGATGTTTCGGACCACACAAGCCGGACCATGTCGTCGGCCATTGGCGTCACCGCAATGTGGATTTCACCGACCGGTGTGGAAAGCGGGCCATACTTGGTCGCGTTCGTCGATATTTCGTAAAGAACCATGGCCAAGGGCGACACTTTGCGCGGATGAATCATCAGCGCGGGGTCGCAATCAATATGGACACGGGCAGGGGCGTCCTGCTTATCCGTTAACCACGGTTTCAACGACGATACGATAATATCATGAATGCCCAACAGCGAATCCGCATCCGCCGTCGTACGCGCCATGCGCGCCGATACGGCATGGGCCATTGCCATCGCTTCGACCTGGGATCGCAGCGTCGTGACAAATTCGTCTTTGCTGTCTGTGGTGCGATCACCAAGATTGATCAAAGCACGGATTACCGCAAAGGCGTTCTTGACTCTGTGGTCCATTTCGGCAGCCATGATAGCCAGTTTTTCTTCGCCAACCTTTTGTTCCGTCGCATCCCAACTGACGCCGACAGCACGCAAAGCCGTGCCATCCTCGGCCCACTCGGTGATTTGCGCCCGCGCACCCAGCCATTGAACCGGCATGCTCGGGTCAGCGCGACGCCTGCGGTATTCAACATCGTAGGTCGGGGTTTCACCGCTTATAGCCTTGGCGACGATGGCCTGAACACGGTCCAGATCAATAGGATCGATTAGGTCAAACCCATCCGCAAGCGACCACGGCTGCGCATCGTAATCGAGACCCAGAAGATTTGCGATGAAACGGTCGCCCAATACCTGTTCGGTCACTAGGTTCACTGACCAGCAGCCCATTCTGCCTGCATCCAAGGCAAGCAAAGCGCGTGTTGACGCATTGAAATTGTCGAACGGGTCCAACCTGTCCCTCATGCGGGTAACCGGCGCGGCTGTAATATCCGATTTGATTATAGAACTCATGAGGTGAACATTCCGTCGGTCAAGGCAGTCGTAACATTGGTCGTCAAACACCACTTTAGGTTTCAGTCGCGCGGTGATTGTACAGCTGCACAACACTGTCATGGATCGCCAAATTTGTCGAACTCACCCCGTATGTTTCGGCCGCAACATCGTAAAAACACAAACTGTCTACCGCGGCTCATCGTGAACATAGCGCGTTGCTATGAATTTTCAGTTAATTGATTGCATGCGGGTGCGTGCCTGAAAATTACGCGGCACCAATGAAAAAAGGCGCAACCACGGTTACGCCTTCTTCACATTGGTTAACCGATCTTAGTCCGCGACGGGACCAAGGGCGTTGAGACCTTTGAGGATGTCGATGGCATAGGCCAGTTGATAATCGTCTTCGCGCAACTGCGCTGCGGTTTCGGCGCGTGCCCGATCCGCTTCGATTTGATCGATCTCATCTTCTGTCAGACTGTCGTTATCCAGCGATCCGCGCAGATCTGCCTCTGACCGGAACTGACGTGATGTTTCCTCTTCCGCATCCGGATCAACAGGTGCAGGGCGCGGCTGTTCGACGATGATGTCAGGCGAAATGCCTAAGGCTTGGATCGAACGCCCTGACGGAGTGTAATAACGTGCCGTCGTCAGACGCATCGCCCCTTCGCCTTGTAATGGCACAACGGTCTGAACGGACCCTTTACCAAAGGATTTCGTTCCAACCACAATCGCCCGACGATGGTCTTGCAACGCACCTGCCACGATTTCGGACGCAGAAGCAGAGCCACCGTTGATCAGCACGACAATCGGTTTCCCTTCCGCCAGATCACCTGGCTGCGCGTTGTACCTATCCCCATCTTCAGGGTCGCGACCACGCGTCGATACGATTTCGCCTGCTTCAAGGAACGCGTCGGACACGTAAATCGCTTGGTTCAACAAACCACCGGGGTTGTTGCGCAGATCAAGGATCACGCCATCGATGTTGTCGATGCCACCTGCTTCTTCGACTTGCTCGCGCAGGCCTTCTTGCAGGTTCGGGAATGTCTGATCGTTAAATGTGGTCACACGCAGAACAACGGCATTGCCTTCGGTCCGGTGACGGACGGCAGTCAATTTGATCGTGTCGCGAACGATAGAAACCTCGAACGGCTCAATCTCGCCTTCGCGAACCACGGTGATGATAATTTCGGACCCAACAGGGCCGCGCATCAGGTCAACTGCGTCGTCCAAAGTCAGACCCAGAACGCTTTCGCCATCCACTGCCGTGATGAAATCGCCCGCCAGAATGCCAGCAGCATCCGCAGGGGTGCCGTCCATCGGGGACACGACTTTGACGAAACCTTCTTCTTGGGTCACTTCGATCCCAAGACCGCCAAATTCACCACGCGTCTGAACCCGCATCGCGGCCGCATCTTCTGCGGACAAATAAGACGAATGCGGATCAAGCGACGTCAACATGCCGTTAATGGCCGCCTCAATCAGGTCCTTTTCTTCAACGTCTTCAACGTAACCCGCACGGATACGTTCAAAGATGTCACCAAACAGGTCCAACTGTTCGTAAACAGACGCATTATTCTGCGCTTCCTGCGCGATCAACGGGCCTGCGATCTGCGTCGTTGCGATCAGTCCCAAAAGGCTTCCGCCCACTGCGGCGGTCATCAGCTGTTTCATACGTCTTCCCGTTTTTTGTCTTATTCTATCGCGAACCACGTCGCTGGATTGACCGGAGTTTGCCCGTCTCTGACTTCAAGATAAAGCGTTTGTGACTGTGTTCCATCTAATGATCGCGCAATTTCGGTCAATTCCGCGTCAGATTGCGGCGATGATCCGCCCAAAAGACCCAATGGGGCGCCCGCATTGATGATTTCACCGACCTCGCCGTAGACCTCTGCGAGGCCCGCAAAGATGAACATCACGTCAGCAGTGGGTTCAATAATCACAACATTTCCGTAGTCCAGCAGGGGACCACGAAACAGGATCGTCGCAGGTGTCGGGCTGGTCACAAGGGCGCGGGGACGGGCGGCCACGATAACACCGGGTCGCGTTACACCGGCGGCATCAGGGCTATTGAACCCACGCAAAATCTGGCCCTGCACAGGAAGGGACAGATCGCCCTTCGCGGCCAATGCATCTGTATTCTTTGGGCCGGTCAGTGTGGCATCGCTAATACCAGCGGCAAAACTATCCAACGTATCGGTACTGGCCAACAGCAACGCGGTTTGCACCTGATCTTCGACAAATCGCTTCGGCAGATCAGTCCGCTCTTGGATCGCAAGGCTTAATGCGGCCCGCGCAGACTGGGCACCTTGCAGACCAAGGGTCAGCGTTTCCTCTGCGGTCTCTTGCAGCAGACGCAACACGGCTAATTCTTCCAACTGCGTCTTCAAAGCATCCGCTTCGGCATGCAACGCAGGCGTGACTTCGGCGACGATCATACCAGATCGGGCTGTGCCCGTTGGGCCATTCGGATGCAACATCAGCAACGGGGCAGGGGCGCGACTGATCGACTGTAATACGCCCAACAGCTCGCCGATTTCGGCGGATTTTAATGCCAGCGATGTTTCCAGCGTCTGCTGCCTGATCGCTGCACGGCGCAACCCGTCGCGCATGGCGATCAACCCTTCTTCGTAGCCTTTGACGGCTTCGGTCAATGCCGCAACACGGTTACGCCCGCCGGACGCTTCGGACATCGCAATGCCCGCACGGGTCAACTGTTCGGCCGCCGCACGGGCCGCCGTGGCAGGATTGTCTTGCGCGAAAACAGGCCCCGCAAGAGCCAACAAAAGAAGGGTTGCGCGTATCATCTCACGATCAGGGTCTGACCCGTCATTTCTTCCGGCTGCGGCAGTTCCATCAGGTCCAGCACAGTCGGGGCAAGATCAGCAAGCCGGCCATTGCGTAACGTGACACCATCAGGCCCCCCCACCAACGCGACGGGGACAGGGTTTGTTGTGTGGGCCGTGTGCGCGCCGCCGGTTTCCGGATCAATCATCGTTTCGCAATTGCCGTGGTCTGCGGTGACGATCATCGCGCCGCCAGCGGCTTCCAACGCGGCCAGCACTTTGCCTAACCCACGATCAACAGCCTCACAGGCGGCAACGGCGGCATCGATATCACCGGTATGGCCAACCATGTCAGGGTTCGCGAAATTTGTGACGATCATGTCGTAGCCGTCGTTGATCGCGCCGACAAAGGCATCGGTGACTTCACCAGACGACATTTCTGGCTGCATGTCATAGGTGGCCACTTTCGGAGATTTCGGCATGAAACGGTTTTCGCCTTCCGCTGGCACCTCGATGCCGCCGTTCAGGAAGAACGTCACGTGCGGGTACTTTTCGGTTTCGGCCAAACGGAACTGGGTCTTGCCCTGCTTGGACACCCATTCGCCCAATGTGTTCGGGATCACGCGTTTGGGGAATACGGTTTCGAACCATGCGGTGTGCTTGTCGGAATATTCGACCATGCCAAGTTTCGCGCTGAGTTCAGGCATGTCGCGGGCAAACCCGTCAAAATCTGGATCAGCAATCGCGGCAAGGATTTCGCGCGCGCGGTCTGACCGGAAATTCAGGCAGAACAACCCGTCGCCCTTTGCAAATCCTGCGTAGCCATCAACGACAGTGGCCGGAATAAATTCATCCGTTTTGTCGGCATCATAAGCCTGTTCAATCGCCACTTCGGGATCTTCCGCCGTGGCTTCGCCCTGACCCAGAACCATCGCGTTATAAGCCGTCTCGACGCGCTCCCACCGATTGTCGCGGTCCATCGCAAAGTAACGGCCAATCACAGTCACGATTTCAACCGCCTCTGGCAGTTCAGCGCGCAAAACAGATAGGAAGTCGAGCGCCGAAGCCGGGGCAACATCCCGCCCGTCCGTAATCGCATGCAGCACAGTCGGAACACCCGCATCGTCCAATGCTTCAGCGGCCGCGATGATATGTGCGACGTGTCCGTGCACACCACCATCCGACATCACGCCCATCAAATGGGCCGTGCCACCTGTGTCTTTCATCTTGGCAATAAACGCGACAATTGCGTCTTGGCTCGCAAAGCTGCCGTCTTCAATCGACAGGTCAATCTGGCCCAAATCCATCGCAACAACGCGGCCCGCGCCAATGTTCGTATGACCAACCTCGGAATTACCCATTTGGCCGCTCGGCAAACCGGCGTCCGGTCCGTGGGTCAACAATTGGGCGTTCGGACCTTGCATGATGCGGTCAAAATGCGGGGTACGCGCCAGCAACGGGGCGTTGCCCTCGCGATCGTCACGTAATCCCCAACCATCCAAAATACACAGTACAACAGGTTTCGGCGCAGTCATCTCAAACTCCTTCTGGGCTTACATCGCGTCTATCCGATCCATCACAAAAGGAAAACCGACGCGGGCGTCTTTTGGCTGCAAATATCCCCGCCGGAGGCTCCCTCAGGCGCGGTGATACGGGCCATTCGATAGGATCGATGCGGCACGATACAATTGTTCGGCCAACATCACGCGGACCAGCATGTGGGGCCAAACCATTTTACCAAAACTCAAGGACGCATCAGCGCGGGCACGTAGGCTTGGATCAATCCCATCGGCGCCGCCAACCACAAAAGTCAGGTCGCTGCGACCTTGATCACGCCATTGCCCCAAACGTTTCGCAAAAGCAGGGGATGACATGACATCGCCGCGTTCATCCATTGTGCAGATCAATGATCCGGTCGGAATAGCACGTTCGAGCAAAGCAGCCTCTGCAGGCATGCCGCCGCCTTTCTTATCCTCGACCTCGATCAGTTTCGCAGGGCCAAGGGCAAGGGCGCGACCCGTGCGGTCAAACCGGGTCAGATAATCGTCGTAAAGGTCGCGCTCGGGCCCCTTTCGCAAGCGGCCCACAGCGCAGATATGAACGCGCATCAGTCGATTGCCGCAGGCGCCTCAACAGGGCCGGAACCCGGTGTCCACATTTTTTCCAACTGATAGAACTCGCGGACTTCAGGGCGGAAAATATGTACGATGACGTCGCCTGTATCGATCAAGACCCAGTCGCCTGTGTCTTTACCTTCGATCTTCGAAAGGACGCCAAATTCGGCCTTCAGTTTGTCCGCTAGCTTTTCGGACATGGCAGACACCTGACGGGTGGACCGACCTGATGCGATGACCATGTAGTCACCCATCTCGGACTTGCCGCGCAGGTTGATCTGCACAACATCTTCACCTTTGTCGTCATCAAGTGATTTCAGGATCGCCGCGAGAAGCGTTTCGCTGTCAGCGGTCTGGGCGCCGGTCATTGTGACCGCTCCACGAATGGCTGCATCTGCAACCGATGGGGATAAAGACAGAACATTGTCCTCCGTCGCGCGCCGTCAAAAGGGAAGAATGGGAGGCTCGGCGCGGTTGCCTGACTCCCATTTATCAACCAAATCAGCCTTTTTCAACCAACCCATTTGGTTATTCGCAACGGGCCGCTGGAAGGTTTTGTGCATCATCATCAAGATCTTCGACAGCCTCAATGGCATCCATGACACGTGCATTGCGGATTAAAGGCATGAAACCGCCATCGACCTGCGTGCGAATCGATACAGAAAACGTGGCGTCGTCGGCAGGACCGTCGCCCACAGAACAGGCAACAACTGAAACACCGAAACCGCCCGATGATGCGTCAGGATCATTGGCTTCCCATGTGCGCGCCTTGGTCTGAAAGGCCCGAACCATGTCCAAATCACGCGGATTGATGCGGAATAGAATGCGTCCATCGGCAGACTGGCGGCGCTGTAAAACATAGGTTTCAGTAACGTCCTCACCAAGCACTGTGTGGGACATGAACAGATTGATCGTTGCACCATCCGGCGCGATATCACCGCCTTCAGGCATATCAACGGCGACTTCAAACCCGGCAGGATCGGCGGTGAGAGGGGACGTGGCGTTCAGCGCTGCAACCGTGGACAAAACCACGGTCCCACAGCCTTGCAGTGCAAAACCTAGCGCAATGGATAGGGCGAGTATGATCGACTTCATAAGAATCTCCTTTGACAGGTATATTTTATTGTTTTACGATAAATTTTAGAAATGAAAAGAGGATTCTGAAATGCAAGTTGATCGTGTGCGACGCCTCGCCGGACCGCTCTATATCGCGACAATCGTCGTGATGGCGTTTGTCGTCATTGGAACTATCGCTGGACTGATCCTGACCTTCCCAACCGCTGAAACCTTGCAGCAAAAGTTTCCGGCATTTGCGGTCACCCCCGACATCCCCTATCATCTGATCTGGCTGTCGATGCTCGCGGGGCTGTTGTCGCTGGCCGTTTGGGTCTGGACGCTTGATCAAATGCGGCGCCTGTTCGGGTGCTACAAAAAGGGGGCCGTGCTGACGGATCAATCCGCAGGCTTTATCCAACGGATCGGCGTTGGTTTTATGGGGGTCGCATTGATCGAAATGATATTGATCCCCGTGCAATCGGTCATTCTTACATGGGCAAATCCGGCCGGAGAACGCGCAATTTCTGTTGGGCTCAACAGCGACATGCTTGGTTTTTTGATTGCAGCAGGCTTGATGACCGTCATCGGTTGGGCCATGCGCGAAGCCGCAAGTGCAGCAGCTGAAAACAAGGCATTCGTCTAATGGAAATCATCGTCCGTCTTGATGTGATGCTGGCCATGCGCAAAATGAAATCGCGCGATCTGGCCGCGGAAATTGGGATCACTGAACAAAACCTCAGCCTTCTAAAATCTGGCAAAGTCAAAGGGATCAGGTTCGAAACGCTGGCAAAGATTTGCGCAGCACTTGATTGCCAACCAGGTGATTTGTTGGAGGCCGCGCCGTCCGACGGTGACGCTTAATCCAATGCAACGCTTGGCGGTTTTATCGGACCGCCTTCCAATACTTTAACCTCACGCTGCGGGAATGGGATCGAAATGCCGTTTTCCTCGAACGCGTCCCAAAGCGCGAGGTACACATTCCCCCGAATGTTGGTCAGGCCGCCCGTCGGGTCGGAAATCCAGAACCGCAGAATGTAGTCCACCGAACTGTCGCCAAAACCGACGATATGGCACACGGCGGGGCGGGTGGTCAGGACGCGGTCCACGCTTTTCGCGGCTTCAATCGCGATGCGGCGCACTTCGCGCGGGTTGTCGTGGTAGGCGGTCCCGAAATAGATATCGAGCCGGACAAAATCGTTTGAATGGGACCAGTTGACCACTTGGCCCGTAATCAAATCCTCGTTCGGGATCAAATATTCCTTCCCGTCGCGGGTGACTACGGACACGTAGCGCGCGCCCAATGAATTGATCCAGCCGAACGTCGTGCCAAGGCTGATCACATCCCCCGGTTTCACCGATTTATCGAGCAGAATAATCACGCCGGACACTAGGTTCGACACGACCTTTTGCAGACCAAAACCAAGACCCACACCAATCGCACCGGACAGGACCGCGAGGCCGGTCAGATCAATGCCAATCGCTTTGACGCCTGCGTAAAACGCTATGCCGTAGAACCCGATTTGCAGCATCTTCACGATCAGAACTTGCATCGACGGGCTGATGTCTTCGTTCTGGCGAATTTTGTTTGATGTGGACGTGGTCAGTAGCCGCGCGACTGCGATCAACACGCTCAGGATGACAATCGCTTGGACGAGCAGCAGCAGGGAAAACCGAACCGACCCCACGCTAAAACCTGCGCTATCCAAAAGCGTTTCGGCTTCCCCCACGAGGTCCAAAATTTCTAAGGTCGCGTAAATCCACGCGCCGTAACGCACAAATTTGCGCAAAAACGGGCTTTTGATCAGGCGGGTCACAAAAACGATGAAGAGCCAAGCAAATGCCAGCGTCGCAACAATGCTCAGCAGGTAACTGCGGCTTGGCCATGTCCATTCACGCAACGCAAATACGGTCAGCCACAAAAGCGCGACGTAGAAGATCGGGCGCAGCCGTTGATGGATGACAACAAGGATACGAATACGCCATTTCGGCCAGTTTTCGCGGTTCGCCATCCATGTTCGGATATGCGGACCTAGAACGGCCCTAAGAACATGAGCGACCGCAAACAGACCGACCGCAATGGCGATCTGGTAAAGGTTCCATGGACGGAAAAGACTATCGAAAAGCGCCTCGGCGCGGACCAGCAAACTTTGCCCGACATCAATGATCTGATCGACCTCAAGATCACGTGGTTCAACCGCAAGATCAAGCGCTTCGGTGTGTTCTGCCATTGGTGCCCGCTTTTGTTTCTTTGTAAAACCGTCGCACGTCTTGGGGGATGCGATCAAGTGGTGGATAAGCCCAAGGGACGCGTGTAGGTTGCGAACATGTATTCGATTTATCCATTTGTAGCAGCGTTTTTGCTTTTGATCTGGGGTGCGATTTGCCCGTTTGCCGTGCTGATTGCGCACCCGATTTTTCTGTTTAGCGGTTGGTATGTTGCGCTGTTTGTTCTGATACCCGTCGTGTTGTTGACCGGACGCATTTGGTACAAAAGCGTCATGCCGACTCGTTTTGACGTGGGTGTCGCGATTGTCGGCACCCTTGGATGTCTGGGCGCGGGTTACTTTCACCTCAGTACGCTTGTTTATTTCCAGTACGCGCTGTGATCGGCTTGTAATTTAACGCTCATCTGTCGCGTGCTGTGCGGGCTTGGCCCTTGATAGAATGGGCATAGACGTATATCTGCTACGGCATGAAACAGAATTTCGACATGGATGATCGCGCACGACTGCCTTGGCGGTTCTATAGTGCTGCATGCACTTTGCTATCCATGGGCTGACTAGTCCTTCGTTTCCGCTCGCCCACTTACATCATCACCACCAAACCACGGGAGAGGACCAACATGTCCCCCAAAACGCTTTATGATAAAATCTGGGATGCGCACGTCGCGCATGAAGCAGAGGACGGCACCTGCCTGCTGTATATCGACCGTCACCTCGTCCACGAAGTGACATCACCGCAAGCCTTTGAAGGTCTGCGCATGGCGGGCCGCAAGGTACGTCGTCCGGATCAGACAATTGCTGTGCCAGATCACAACGTGCCAACAACGCTTGATCGCGCGAACGCGGCGACGATGACCGAAGACAGCCGTATTCAGGTTGAGGCTTTGGACAAGAACGCCAAAGATTTCGGCCTGCACTACTACCCAGTGTCCGACGTCCGTCAGGGTGTTGTGCACATCGTTGGTCCTGAACAAGGTTGGACATTGCCGGGCATGACCGTTGTTTGCGGCGACAGCCACACGGCGACACACGGCGCATTCGGTTCCTTGGCACACGGCATCGGGACATCCGAGGTTGAGCACGTTCTGGCGACGCAAACGCTGATCCAGAAGAAATCCAAGAACATGAAGGTCGAAATCACTGGCAAACTTGCCCCCGGTGTGACCGCGAAAGACGTAACCATGGCCGTGATCGGCCAAACGGGTACGGCTGGCGGCACCGGCTACGTGATCGAATATTGTGGTTCTGCGATTGAAAGCTTGTCCATGGAAGGTCGCATGACCGTCTGTAACATGGCCATCGAAGGCGGCGCACGCGCGGGCCTGATCGCACCTGACCAGACAACATACGACTACTGCATGGGCCGTCCACACGCACCAAAAGGCGCGGAATGGGAAGCGGCGCTGGCTTATTGGAAAACGCTCTTCACCGACGAAGGTGCGCATTTCGATAAGGTCCTGACGATCAAAGGCGAAGACATCGCACCGTTGGTGACTTGGGGCACATCACCAGAAGACGTTCTGCCGATCACATCTGTCGTGCCATCGCCCGACAGCTTTGAAGGCGGCAAAGTTGGCGCGGCTCAGCGGTCCATCGACTACATGGGTCTTGAGGCTGGTCAGAAACTGTCTGACATCGAAATTGACACTGTGTTCATCGGGTCTTGCACCAACGGGCGGATCGAAGATTTCCGCGCTGCGGCTGAAATCCTGAAGGGCAAAAAGATCAAAGACGGGATGCGCGCAATGGTCGTGCCCGGTTCCGGTCTGGTCCGTGCGCAAGCCGAAGAAGAAGGCATCGCGCAAATCTTCAAGGACGCCGGTTTCGAATGGCGCCTTGCGGGCTGTTCCATGTGTCTTGCGATGAACCCTGATCAGTTGAAGCCCGGCGAACGCTGTGCGGCGACATCCAACCGTAACTTCGAAGGCCGTCAGGGCCGGGGCGGTCGGACGCACTTGATGTCACCAGCAATGGCGGCAGCAGCAGCGATCACAGGCAAGCTGACTGATGTTCGGGACTTGATGTAAGCCATGCAAATGAAAAGACGGGGCTTTCTGACAATGTTTGGTGCTGCAATCGCAGCGCCCGCATTGCCTATGGCCGCACCAGCACCTGCAGCGGCGGCGTATAGCCGTTACATGTATGGGCTGGCCGTCTTTCATGCGCGGACCCGTGCACATGTCAGTGCGCGGGGGCTTGCTTTGGGATTGAAGGTTTCGACAGCGCAGGCTGAAGCGATGATTGCTGAAATGACGGCCAATGGATTGGTGAAAGCTGTTGGTGTCTCGGGCGGAAACGTGCGGGCTGTTAGCAATATCTTAAAGCCGGATGCGTGGGGGCTGGATAAGGCAGCACGTGCAGCGCGGTCCACGGCACGCAAAGTCAAGCAGGCGGCGCGTGCGATGGAACTGGAACCCGACTTATCGCCATTGACGGTGCACCTGCACCAGATCTGTCGCAAAGCGGGTTACGCGGTGCACGGGTTGTGCACGCCTTGTGCACGCAATTCACAGGCCGATTTCGGGAGGATCACCTATGCAACGACGTAGCTTTCTGCGGATGATTGGGGCGGTTGTCGCGACACCCATGATACCGACCGTTGGGGCTGCTGGGGGCTTTTCCAGTTCGACTTATGACCTCGCGATCTTGCATGCCAAGAAGTTCCCGTTGGTCAGTGTGGGTGGTTTGTCCAAACGCATCGGGATCGGTAAACCACAGGCCGAAGCGATCATCGAAAAGATGTCGTCTGAAGGTCTGCTTGGTGCGTTGAACCCAACACGGCCCGGTACGGTCAAAGCGTCGAGCAAGATTTTCGTGAACCCCAACGCGGGTCTCGCGAAAGCCTACGAACGACGTCAGGCCAGATCGGCGAAAGCAAAGCATGATCAACAGACGACGCGGCCATCGCAGCCTCGGGTCTCTGACATGTTTTCGCATTTGCACCAGCTTTGTAAGGCTAACGGCATGGACCTGTCTCCCCGGTGTTTCAGTGGGGTGCACGCATGAAACGGCGTGGTTTCCTGCAAGCATTGGGGGCGGCGGTAACGGCGCCGTTCGTGCCGCTGCCTGCGCTTGCGCGGACCGCAACTGCGGCGCCTTACAGTGCTGCGGCTGTTCATGCTGCGATCTATCACGCGAAATCGCGGTCGGTGTTCAGCGTCTGGGGACTTGCGAAAGCAACCAACATGACGCCGGACCAAGCCGTGGCTGTGATGGAACATCTGGCGGAACGGGGCGTCTTGGGACCGTTGCAAGGCACCACACATGGCGGGCGCTGGGCATCCAGCAATATCATGCAAAGTCAAACACTTGCCAAGGCGCGGGCGGCACGCGTTGCCCGCGAACTGCAAGTGAAAGCAAGCCAAACGCGCAAATTGCATTTCGACATCGACCTGACAAAGCTCACCGCACGGTTGCGGACAATTCAAGCACGCTATGAAAGCCAGCAACCGCTGGACATGGCGTAATTACAAAGATCAAAGTCGCCCAATCAGGGCGCAAGAAGGACACGACACATGGAAAAGTTTAACCAACTCAGCGGTATCGCGGCCCCAATGGATCTGGTCAATATCGACACTGATATGATCATCCCAAAGCAGTTCTTGAAAACCATCAAGCGCTCTGGCCTCGGCGTGAACCTGTTCGACGAAATGCGTTACAATCTCGACGGTACTGAGATCGAAGATTTTGTTCTGAACCAGCCTGCCTACCGCGAGGCGTCTATCCTCGTGGCAGGCGACAACTTCGGTTGCGGGTCATCACGTGAACACGCGCCTTGGGCCATCGCCGACTTTGGCATCCGCTGCGTGATCTCGACCAGCTTCGCCGACATCTTTTACAACAACTGCTTCAAGAACGGCATCTTGCCAATCGTGCTGCCAGAAGATCAGCGCGACGCGTTGATGAAAGACGCAGAGAAGGGCGCAAACGCGCGGATCGAAGTCGATCTGGAAGCACAGACCGTGACAGCGTCGGATGGCACGACATTCAGCTTTGAAGTTGACGCCTTTAAAAAGCACTGCCTGCAGAACGGTCTGGATGACATCGGACTGACAATGGAAAAGGCAGCGGCGATCGACACGTTTGAGGCCAGCGCCGGCCAAGCCCGTCCTTGGGTCTAAGCAAACCCCCTAAAGATCGATAAAGCCCGGCACAATGTGTCGGGCTTTTTTGTGGTTGGATGCCACATTCGCGGTTTAAACAACGCGAATTCGCCGTTTTGTGTCGAAATTGGACGGCCTTACGCCATAGAGAATCGGAATAAAGACCTGCACGGACAGCGTTGGAATGGGCCTAAACCCCTGATTCAATTGTGGTCATTCGAAGGCAAGTTCTTAGAAAAAACACATTTCCCGTCAGCTGCCCGACACCAAAACACCTGCAAATGGCGCGAAACATGAATCGCCGAAAAGGCCCATTAATCAAATATTAACCGCTGAATCGACGGTCGATTGCCCTAAATTTCATGTGGCAGGCTGGATCAAAACGGCTGGCGCTTCGTGAAATATCGCGCCGGTGTCTGGTTTTTTCGATGCATTGCTGCACCACTTGTGTCGCAAAACCGCCGCAGTTTTATCGTCTAAAATTTTCAAGGATTGATGACAAAAACAAAGTTAGGCAAAAACGTGGCAACAATGAGGCAACTCGCGCTCAAGTCGCGGGACATAGACGGAACAGGCGAACGGCAAAGTATCGTTCCCGGCCGGAACGAGGGTAAATTCGCAGTGTATCAACGACTGCCAGGAGCGATTGCGCGCGGGCTATTTGTGATCCTATTGATCATTTTGCCGTCTGCCTTTTTGCCGTCTTCATCGGGTGATGCACGCGTAGTCGTGATGCTTGTCGCTCTTTTTGCCGCTATCTTTACGATTGCAGAATATTCGTCCCAAAGCCCCAGCTTGATCGAATTTCGCGATGCGCCACCATACAACCGCGTGCGTTTCATTGCACTGTTTATTGCGATTTTTGCGATGTCTGTCATTCTCAGCGGGGACGCTTCGCACACGCCATCGACCTTCGTGATGTTCTTTGATGTCATTGGTGAACGGATTGGGGCGTCGATCGATTTCCCGTATTCGCCGGTACGGTTGATGTTGGTGATGATGCCGAACGACACATCGCCCGAAATCATGAGCTCATTGCGGACTGCTGCCGGGCTTAGCTACCTTGCGTCATTGGTGTCGCTTCTGGTCTTTATCATACTGCTGCGGATGCGCGCATGGCCACGTCGCAGTAAGACCTTTAACGTTTGGGTCAACTTGCCAACTTTTGACCCTGCCGCAGGTGGTGACGTCGTCGATCGGTTGAACCGCGATAGCCTTGTTAACCTTATGTTAGGTTTTTTGCTGCCATTCATTATTCCAGCGATGTTGAAGGTCGCGTGGACCTTTACGAACCCGCTGAGCTTTGAAGATCCGCAAACTTTGATCTGGGTTGTGGCAATATGGGCGTTCCTTCCTGCAAGTCTTTTGATGCGTGGCGTCGCGCTTTCGCGGGTGGCAGGGATGATCCATGTGCAGCGCAAAAAGGCCTACGCCGCCGCCGCTGCCGAAGGTATGCTGCCAATCTAATCTGCCTGCTTTGGACGTGCAGTGGTGCGGTTGCCGAGAACCTGCGCATTGCGACCTATGCAGCCCCATTCAGTCGCGATGGTCCCGGTCTTTTGTTGCGTGACCTGCAGAAGGGGGAAGATGCAGAACTGGCCGCGGCCCAAGCTGTGATCGCACATATTGATCCCGACATCCTGCTTCTGACCGATTTCGATTTCGACTATGACAGCATGGCGTTGCAGACGCTTGCGATGCTGCTGGACTATCCTCACCATTTTGCAGCGCGCCCGAACACGGGTGTACAGACAGCGCTCGACCTTGATGGGAACGGGTGGTTCGGGGAAGCCCGCGACGCCCAAGGTTACGGTCGGTTCTCGGGGGATGGGGGGATGGCCGTCCTGTCGCGCTTTCCAATCGACGCGGCGCAGGTGACGGATCATTCGCACCTGCTGTGGCGCGATGTGCCAGACGCGGTTCTACCAACGATGATGACGGATGATGTGGCGGCTGTGCAGCGGCTTTCTACCAGCGGTCACTGGATCGTACCGATCAAGACAGATGCAAGCACCGTCAACCTGCTGGCTTTTGCCGCAACACCGCCCGTCTTTGATGGTCCAGAGGACCGCAATGGCCTGCGCAACCGCGACGAATTGCGGTTGTGGACGTATGTGTTGAACGGGGTGTACGGCGATGCGCCGCAGGATTTTGTTGTCATCGGAAATGCGAACCTTGATCCGGATAAGGGGGACGGGATCAAGGACGCGATGGTTGACTTTCTGTCCGACGACCGTTTGCAGGACCCGCACTTTGGCTTGAACACTGCCGATTGGGATGACGATGGTCCCGGAAATCTGCGGGTGAGTTACGTTTTGCCCGCAACAACGTGGACTGTGACCGACGCGGATGTTTTCTGGCCCGCGCCGGATGACGATTATGCCGCGCTACTGGGCGACGATGGCTTGGCCGCTGGCGTGCACCACCTTGTTTGGGTGGACGTCAGACGGGACGCCGGACAATAGAGCGGTGCGCAGGTCCGTCGGTTTGAAATCCGGCAGCAATCGGTCGAATTTTTCATGGCCAAGCTGATGGGACGTGTTCGGCAGATACCGCATCTTGCGAAACTCGCGGATCATTTCGTTGAACGGGGCCACGAAAGCCATCAACCACCATGGAAAGTAGGACAGCTTCATCGGTTTGCCCAAGGCGTCCGCCATTTCGTCGCGCAATTGGTTCATCGTAAAGCAGTGACCGGGGAAGGGGATGTCTTCGAACCGTGCAAGATCGTTCCGCATGGCAGCAAGTTTCACCGCCGCCCGCGCCCAATCGGGCAGGTAGGCATGCGCCTGCATCGCGTCAGGGTCACCCAGCGTGGTTACAACCCCTTTGCCGACTTTGGCCACGTGCACCATTGAATAGGCGTCGCCGTCTTGACCCGGATCAATGAAATGCCCCGCACGGAGGATGATCGTTTGCACGCCTGCATCACGATATGCGGCTTCCATCGCGACCCTGATGTGCCCCTTTTCGGTGACAGGTGCCTGCGGGGTTGTTTCGTCCCAGATGCCACCCTTGTCGCCAAAGTTATATACGTTGCCGGGTACGATGACTGTTGCGCCGCTGGATTGCGCTGCCGCAATAACTTGGGACGTGATCGCGGGGATGTTTTTGGCCCAATCGTTGTATTTCGGCGGGTTCAGCCCGTTTACAATCACATCAACACCTTGCGCCTGTGCCGTCATATCAGTGCCGCGCTTGTAATGGCGGACCGTCCAACCTGCATTCCAGAATGCTTCTGCTGCGTGTTTGCCGATTTTGCCGCTGCCACCAAGGATCAATACTGTCTGTGTCATGGGTTGGTTTCCTGTTGATTTGTATCTGTTGCGGTTAAATTGACCCATGCGTGTGCGTATTTAAATTGCCTGATTATGCAGGTGTCCTATACGTAAACGTATGGATAAGACGCTGCAGCCTCTTGATTGGTCGCTCGCCCAAGCGTTTCTTGCTGTGGCGGAAACGGGAAGCCTGTCGGCAGCTGCCCGAAAGCTTGGCACGACGCAGCCGACCATTGGCCGCCAGATCAAAGCGATGGAACAGCAATTGGGTGCGGAGTTGTTTCATCGTGCGCCGCGTGGTCTGTCGCTGACCCACACGGGCACGCAACTGGTCGAACCAGCCCAAGCGATGCGCGATGCGGTGAACCAGATGACTCTGACGGCTGCTGGTCAGTCGGCCAGCCTCAAGGGCACGGTGCGGATCACGGCCAGTGTGGCGACGTCTGTCTACCACTTGCCGCAGATCATCAGCGATATCAGAGCGGCGGAACCTGATATCGAGATTGAACTGCTCGCATCTGACGAAAGCCGCAATCTACTGTTTCGCGAAGCTGATATCGCGGTCCGCATGTATCGGCCAACGCAGGAAGACCTGATAACCCAGCATATCGGAGAAATCGCTTTGGGCGTTTTTGCGTCGCGCAGTTATCTGAAACGCAAAGGCGGATTGGATGATCCGGCCCGGATCGCGGAACACGATGTCGTTGGTTACGACGCGGACACGAGCATCATTGACGGGATGCGCGATGCGGGTGTCCCCGTTGATCGGCACTTTTTCAAAGTCCGTTGCGACGATAACATCGCGTATTGGAACCTCGTGCGGGCAGGCTGTGGCGTTGGGTTTGCACAAAAAACGCTGGGGTTGGACGACCCCGAGATTGTCGAGATTGACCTCGGCTTCCCGTTACCAACGCTACCGGTTTGGTTAACTGCCCACGAAGCGATGCGGCGCACCCCGCGGATTAGACGTGTCTGGGACATGTTGGCAGCAGGCTTGGCACCCTTGGTATCTTGAACAAATGGCCTAAGCGGGGTACGCCGCGTCCAACAGAATTTAAGCCAAGGACGCAGCATATGTCGAACCCATCCCTTTTGATTCTTGCCGGTGACGGCATCGGCCCTGAAGTCATGAACGAGGTGAAGCGCGTCATCACGTGGTTCGGCGACAAACGTGACATGAAGTTTGACGTGTCCGAAGATCTGGTCGGTGGTGCCGCATACGACAAACACGGCGTGCCTTTGGCGGACGAAACAATGGCCAAGGCGCAAGAAGTTGACGCTGTTCTGCTCGGCGCTGTGGGCGGTCCGGCGTACGACGATCTGGACTTTTCAGTGAAGCCAGAGCGCGGCCTGCTGCGCCTGCGCAAAGAAATGGACCTGTTTGCGAACCTGCGTCCGGCGCAGTGCTTTGACGCGCTGTCCGACTTTTCGTCCTTGAAGCCTGAACTGGTGGCCGGTCTGGACATCATGATCGTGCGCGAACTGACATCCGGCGTCTATTTCGGTGAACCACGCGGTATCCACATCGAAGACAACATGCGTGTCGGTGTAAACACGCAGCGTTACACCGAAGCTGAAATCGAACGCGGCGCACGTGCGGCGTTTGAACTGGCCATGAAGCGGGACAAGAAACTGTGTTCCATGGAAAAAGCCAACGTGATGGAATCCGGCATCCTGTGGCGCGACGTGGTGACAGAAGTCAGCGCAGACTACCCAGAGGTCGAATTGTCCCACATGTATGCTGACAACGGGGCGATGCAGCTGGTGCGTGCACCAAAGCAGTTCGACGTGATCTACACCGACAACCTGTTCGGCGATATCCTGTCCGACTGTGCGGCGATGCTGACCGGATCGCTTGGCATGTTGCCGTCCGCATCCCTTGGTCTGCCAATGGAAAACGGTCGTCCAAAAGCGATGTACGAACCGGTACACGGCTCTGCGCCTGACATCACAGGCCAGGCTAAGGCGAACCCGATTGCCTGTATCCTGTCGTTCGCAATGGCGCTGCGCTATTCATTCGATCAAGGCGCGGAAGCGGATCGTCTGGAAGCTGCGATTGAAAAAGTGTTGGCTGATGGCGCACGGACTGGCGACCTGATGGGTCCAGAAGGCGGCACACCGCTGTCCACAATCGAAATGGGCGACGTCATTTTGGCGGCGCTTGACGCGTCGCTCTAAATCAAAACGCCATGTGTTTTGTGAAGGGCTGCCAATCTTGGCGGCCCTTTTTGCTTCGTGCCCTTGACCAAGCGTGAACCTTTTTGCACTAAACACTGGTAGCGGTAACGAGGACCTTATCATGACGCCCAATGCAAAAGGTGCGCTGTTTGCGCTTGGCGCGTTTGCGGTCTTTTCGACCCATGACGTCTTTATCAAGGTATTGGGTGGATCATATTCCCCGATCCAGATCGTGTTCTTTTCAGTTTTGTTGTCGTTCCCCTTGGCCACTGTGATGCTGATGCGGGATGCAACCGCTGGGACGCTGATCCCAAAACACCCTTGGTGGTTGGCCTTGCGGACGGCCGGTGCGGTCGTCACCGGTATTTCAGCGTTTTATGCATTCTCGGTTCTGCCGTTGGCGCAAGTCTACGCCATCATCTTTGCGTCGCCGCTAATGATCACGGTTCTTGCTATTCCGGTGCTGGGTGAAAAGGTCCGGCTGCGTCGGTGGATTGCGGTTCTGGTAGGTCTTGCCGGGGTGTTGGTCGTATTGCGTCCCGGTGCAACTGATCTGACCTTAGGCCATGCAGCCGCGCTGATGACTGCGATTGGTGGGGCGGTTACGGCAATTGTTGTCCGCAAAATCGGGTCAGAAGAACGGCCTGTTGTGATGCTGCTATACCCGATGGTCGTGAACTTCATCGTGATGGCGATGCTGTTACCGTTGGTTTACGTGCCGATGCCGATCAATCATTTGGGCATGCTCGGGATTGTCGCGATATTTGCGTGGATTGCGCAACGGATGATCATCACGGCCTATCAAAATGGTGAGGCGGCGATCATTGCACCTATGCAATATTCGCAAATCCTGTGGGCGAGCGTTTACGGCTTCTTCTTCTTCGACGAACTGATCGACATGAACACGGCGATTGGGGCCGCGATCATTATTGCGTCTGGTCTCTACATTGTTTTGCGCGAAAGCGGCGCAGGCAATTCCGCCAACACGCCAGTTCTGCGCAGCCGGTCGCGGGTGGAAACAGGAACAACCCCACGGGCGTCACTGATCATCCGGATGACAGGACGCACACCGCCGCGGTAAGAAACCGATTTTCGGAAGAATCGCGCGCGGTTTAACCGCCGACGCGTAAAACGATCTTACCAATATGCGCAGAGCTTTCCATGCGGGCGTGTGCCGCCGCCGCATCATCCAGCGCAAATTCCTGATCCATCACAGGCGCGACTTTGCCAGCGGCAAGTAGTGGCCAAACTTTTTCACGAAGGTCCGCTGCAATCCGCGCTTTTGCCAAATCTGATTGGGGTCGCAAGGTCGATCCTGTCATCGTCAGCCGCCGCGTCATCAGCTGAACCATATTCAATTCAGCCTTCATGCCCTGCAAAAATGCGATTTGCACCAGACGACCATCATCAGCGAGCGCTTTCAAATTACGCTGCATGTAAGGCCCGCCAACCATGTCGAGGATCACATCCGCCCCGCCTGTAGCGCGCATCACTTCCACAAAATCCGCGTCACGGTAATTGATTGCCTGTTCGGCGCCTAGATCTACGCAAGCCGCGCATTTGTCGTCTGATCCGGCCGTTGTGAAGACCCGCGCGCCGAATGCTTTCGCCAGTTGGATTGCTGTTGTCCCGATACCCGACGATCCACCATGAACCAAGAACCTCTCACCTGCTTGCAGGCCCCCGCGCTGGAACACGTTGGACCAAACGGTGAAGAACGTTTCTGGCAGGCACGCGGCCTGTTTCAACGTCATGTTCTCCGGCACTGGCAGGCAGTGGGCGGCAGGTGTGACCACGTATTCAGCATAGCCGCCACCGGGCAAAAGGGCGCAGACCTGATCGCCCACGGCCCAATCGGTCACACCTGCGCCAAGCGCAACGACCTCGCCGGCACATTCCAAACCGGGCAGGGGGCTTGCGCCCGCTGGCGGATTATACAGCCCTGCGCGTTGCAGCGCGTCAGGCCTGTTAACGCCCGCATAAGCGACCTTGATCAGCACTTCACCGTGCGCAGGCGTTGGCGTGTCCGCCATGTCAGGTGTCAAAACCTCTGGCCCGCCATGCTGTGCTATTTTTACGACGCGGCTTTGCTTGGGAAGGGTCATCAAAGGTCTTTCTTAGGAAGATTTGTGCGTGCGCCACACGCCCGGCAGGTCATCGCGTGTTGCGGTTTGCGGTGCTTTAATGCCCGCGGTCAGACGATCCATCAAGGTGGTCAGCGGACGCAAGGCAGGATTATCGCGGGTTGCGGATTTCACCCGTTCGAACTGCATCACGTTGTCGATACGGCGGTCGATGAATGCGTCGGTGGCGTGATGCCCGTCCGTTTCATCCCCAAGCCAGAACAAAACGACTGACCCGTAGACTGCCGATAAGGTTGCGCGTTTTGTGTACCAGTTTACGTCTTCAGACGTGTCGCCAAGGGCGGTCCAGATCGCATCGGCGGTCCCCCAGATCAGTTTGGCACCGTCTGGCGCCATATGCGGCAGGGCAAACAGCGTCGATCCGCGGCGCACCACTTCCTTGTCGTCAATCACAGACAGGCGCAGGCGCACGGCCTCTGCGACCTTGTCGCGAAACCGCATGCCTGCAAGATCAGCCTCTGCCAAGGCTTTGGCCATCGCGGCGTCACCCATCTGATGATAGGCAATCGCCAAATCCGTGGCACCACGCGGGCAGGCCGCGCGGGCTGCGTCCAAACCGATTCCCGCGTCGCTTGCGGCAGCTTTGAACGTCTCAACACCCCAGCCATCAAAGGGGACATGGGGCACAGCGGCGGCGACAAGATGCTGGGTCACTTGGTCAACAGATACGGTCATCACGGATCTCCTTATGGACCTTTGACAAGTTAGGGCGTCGTTGCTATATGCCCACTTCCTGCAACTTATTGCAAATCCAACTTAGAGAGGTGGTGAAAACCACATGCAGGTTAGTGTTCGTGATAACAACGTCGATCAGGCGCTCCGTGCTCTGAAGAAAAAACTTCAGCGTGAAGGTGTGTTTCGTGAGATGAAGCTCAAGCAACATTTCGAAAAGCCATCCGTGCGTAAAGCACGCGAAAAGGCCGAAGCAATCCGCCGTCAGCGTAAGCTGGCTCGGAAAAAGCTCCAGCGCGAAGGTATGCTCTAAGCACCCCTTTTCGATGTACGATCAAAGAACCCCCGTGGCTTGCGCTGCGGGGGTTTTTCTTTGCAAAACAGCTGTTAAGCTGCGGCATGTTTCCAGATTTCCAGACCTTTGATATCGCAACGAACGGCACGACCATCCACGGTGTTATCATCGGTGGCAGCGGTCCGCCGTTGTTGTTGCTGCATGGGTATCCGCAAACCCATGTGATGTGGCACAAGGTGGCGCCTGATCTGGCGCAACGCTACACGCTGGTGATCCCTGATCTGCGCGGCTACGGCGCATCCGGCAAACCACCAACGGACGCGGACCACAGCCCCTATTCGAAACGTGAAATGGCCCGCGATATGGCGGGCGTTATGTCGCACTTCGGACATACGCGATTCGCCGTCCTTGCCCATGATCGGGGCGCGCGCGTGGCCCACAGGCTTGCTGTCGATCACGCAGACCGGGTTTCGGCGATGATCCTGCTCGACATCGCGCCCACGCGCGAAATGTACGCCAACACAACGGCGGCCTTTGCAACGGTCTATTGGCACTGGTTCTGGCTGATCCAGGACGCGCCATTCCCGGAAACACAAATTGCGGCTGACCCATTATTCTACCTGAATAAAAAGCTGCGATCATGGGGGAATAAGCCGAAACCGTTCAGCGATGCGGCCTTCGCGGCGTATGCGGAGGCGATCAAAGATCCGGCCACGATCCATGCCATGTGCGAAGACTACCGTGCCGCCGCGACAATCGACATCACACACGATGATGAAGAGGGCATGATCACCTGCCCGCTGCATGTATTGTGGGGGGCTGAGGGTGCGATTGAGGCGCATTTCGATTGCCTCGATCTTTGGAAGCAACGGGCGACGACGGTGACCGGGCATAATCTGCCGGGTGGACATTATCTGGCGGAAGAACTGCCAGATATGGTCGCGCAAGAGGCGCTTCAGTTCTTCGCAGCCCAGCCGCGTTGGTAACGCTCTTCTTTTGGTCTCAAATATCTCGGGGGTGTGGGGGCTGGCCCCCACGCGTGGCGACGCCGAAGGCGGCGCAAAGCCTCAGGGTTTAAATGGCGCCATACCCGCGCGCGCCAATTCATCAGCGCGTTCGTTTTCTGGATGTCCCGCGTGTCCTTTGACCCATTCCCATGTCACCTGATGGCGCGCTTGCGCCGCATCCAATCGCTTCCAGAGTTCCACGTTTTTCACCGGCTTCTTTGCGGCATTTACCCAGCCGCGCTTCTTCCAGCCATGAATCCAAGACGTGATCCCGTCTTTGACGTAGGAACTGTCGGTCACCACCGTCACGACGCTGGACCGCTCCAAGGCTTCAAGCGCTGAAATCGCGGCCATCAGCTCCATCTGGTTGTTGGTGGTGTTGGCCTGTCCGCCGTTCAGCTCGCGTTCTTTCAGAACATTTTCGCCATCCTTCGCAATCAGAATAGCGCCCCAGCCGCCGGGGCCGGGATTGCCTGAACAGGCCCCGTCAGTATAGGCAAAAAGATCAGGCATTTCAGTCCTTTCGAGCGCGAATAGTCACCCATGGTGAGACGTCACCGGCTAAACCGGGGCCCATGCCTTCGTCAACGGCAAGAATGGAAAAACCGGCGTTCGTCAGCAATTCCGACAGCTCCGGAATGGTCACAAATGTGTACATGCGCCCCAAACGATCGCGTGTCGCGTCCGTCCCAGTCTTCATCGCAACGCTGAACACGCCTTGATCGCGTAACGCGGTGGCGATTGCATCCAAATGACGTGGTAGATCGCCGCGCTTTGCGTGCAGGAGGGAGAAATTCGCCCAGACGCCATCGTAGTCCGCAATCATGTCCAGTTCGTCAAACGTCAGTTTGCGCGCACCTAGATCGTGAAGGTCATTGGCGATCTTGATCATCCCGTCCGATGCATCGGCTGGATCACATTCAAATCCGGCGGTGCGCATATGGGCAGAGGCGGTCGCAGGCCCGCATCCCAGATCAAGCACCCGCCCACCGTTTGGCAGCAGGTTCATAAATGCGATCAGTTGCGCATCGGGGCGCGATTTTGCGAATTTTGCGGCATAGTCGCCAGCGGCGGTGTCATAGAAAGCAATGGTTTCGTCATCTATCATCACAGCACTCCGGTTAGTAAGCAAAGCACGACAATAGCGGTCAGCAGAACGCGCAATTTCATCCACCACGCAGGTGCCAGCCCTTGCCGCCAGAACTGCCAGTCGAGCAACAGTAGACCGACAAATCCTGCGATCAGGTTCATGCTTGCTCCAACTGCGCCGCCACCGGTCATAAAGAACGCCCATAAGGCAGGGAGCACTGACAAAATGTAGCCGCCCGTGGCCTTTGCACCGTCGGCCTTCGTAGCAAAGCCCCACAAAACGCCCGACATGAACGACAGGATCACAGCGCCGTAGTAAAGCTGCACGTAAGGCCCAACAAAACGGCTCCCAATTACACCCGAGGCCTGCAAGCCAAGTGTCGGCACCAGTGTGGTCAACGCACCCCAAACAAAGGGTGCGAGCCCTGCCAATCCCAACATAAGGGCGGATCGCGGGATGTTTTGCGGTGATGTCATGTGACCCTCATGTCTTGGTGCGCCCTCGATCAAGCACACGACTGTCGCTTCTTTGACGTTTTCCAAATCCCCGCCGGAGGCTCCCGTCGCGTTGAAAAGGCCCCGATTTCCCGTTTAGGCGGGTTCGCGCAAAACACGCGGTACTTTGAATTCGACGTTTTCGACCGCAGTTTCGACCATCTCGACTGTCACATCAAAGCGGTCTTTGAAGGCGTCGATGACTTCGTTGATCAGTACTTCAGGGGCGGATGCACCGGCGGTGATCCCCATGGATGTGATGCCTTCCAGCGCCCGCCAGTCAATGTCGGTGGCCCGCTGCACAAGTTGCGCATATTCGCAGCCAGCGCGTGCGCCGACCTCTACCAAGCGTTTCGAGTTGGACGAATTGGGCGCCCCCACGACGAGCATCGCATCGCATTTTGGCGCCATTGCCTTGACCGCTTCTTGGCGGTTTGTGGTGGCGTAACAGATGTCTTCTTTGTGCGGGCCGATGATCGCGGGGAACCGGTCGTGCAGGGCAGCGACGATGTCTTTGGTGTCGTCCACCGACAGGGTGGTTTGTGTCACAAAGGCCAGTTTGTCAGGGTTGCGCGGTGTGACAGTCGCCACGTCAGCGACGGTTTCCACCAGTAGCACTTCGCCGTCTGGCAACTGCCCCATGGTGCCGACGGTTTCAGGATGACCTTCGTGACCGATCATGATCATTTGCAGACCGTTGTCGGCATGACGCTGCGCTTCGATGTGTACCTTGGATACAAGCGGGCAGGTGGCATCGACGTAGACCATTTCGCGTTTTGCGGCGGCTGCGGGAACTGCTTTTGGCACACCATGCGCGGAAAAGATCACAGGCCGGTCGTCGGGGCATTCATGCAGTTCTTCAACGAATACAGCGCCTTTGTCGCGCAACCCGTCGACCACAAATTTATTGTGGACGATTTCGTGGCGGACGTAGACAGGTGCCCCCCATTTTTCCAACGCCATTTCAACAATCTTGATGGCCCGATCTACGCCCGCGCAAAAGCCGCGCGGCGCTGCAAGGTATAGCGTTAGAGGGGGCTTTGTCATGACTGTCTCCGGCTTGGCTTGTGGTAGAGGTAAGCCTTCGTAGCGGCGGCGTCCAGAGGGCCAGATTTGATCCAAAGGGGCGCCTACGGCGCAAGCCATGTTTGGCGGTCAATCAATGAGGCCAACATGGGCGTTGCGCAGCCGAACGAATAGGTGCGCAACGCGATTGGTAAGAACAGAAGCTGGCCGCTTTACGCGTCCGTAGTTTCTGCCGCTGTTTCTTCAACGCGCGGTTCGCGTGTCGGGCGACCGATCACGTCGCGCAATTCATCCAGTTCGATGAAATTGTCGCACTGACGGCGAAGCTCATCCGCGATCATTGGCGGTTGGCTGCGAATAGTGGACACCACTGAAACTCGTACGCCTTTGCGCTGTAGTGCTTCAACAAGCGGACGGAAATCACCGTCGCCCGAGAACAGCACAACGTGATCGACATGTGGCGCAAGTTCCATAGCATCGACAGTCAATTCGATGTCCATGTTCCCTTTGACTTTACGCCGTCCCATAGAGTCAGTGTATTCTTTTGCCGGTTTGGTCACCATGGTGAAACCGTTGTAATGCAGCCAATCCACGAGTGGACGGATCGGCGAATACTCATCGTTTTCTAGAAGTGCTGTGTAGTAGAAGGCCCGTAGCATTTTGCCGCGGCGCATAAACTCTGCGCGAAGCAATTTGTAATCGATGTCAAAACCGAGCGATTTCGCTGCTGCATAAAGGTTCGAGCCATCAATGAAGAGCGCGAGACGCTCGTCACGATAAAACATGGAAAAATTCCTTTCAAAATACAAAGCTTGCACAAACCGTGAGTGTGAGTGGTAGATGCCGTGCAAGCTTCAATACAAATAAGGATATTCCGTTGACCTCGCAAGTCCAGTCAAAGCCACGTAAGCATCACGACGTTGTGGTTGCTTTAGGGGCTAACCAGCGGTCAAACCTCGGAAAACCTGAGGAAACTATCAATTTGGCCTGCGGCGCCCTATCCGAACGGGTAGGTTTTTCTATACGTAAAAGCCACCTGTATCAAACGCCCGCTTTTCCGGCAGGCGCGGGGCCGGATTTTGTGAATGCGGCGGCGGTTTTCAAGACGCATTTACCACCTGGCGCGATTTTGCAGATTTGTCATGAGATCGAAGAAATGGCAGGCCGTACCCGCGAAATCCGGTGGGGTCAGCGGACCTTAGACATTGATTTAATTGCATTTGATGACGTCGTGTTGCCTGATCATACCACCCACGAAAAGTGGCGAATGCTGCCGTTGGAAGACCAGGTTCGCCTGTCGCCCGATCAATTGATTGTGCCGCACCCCCGCCTGCAAGATCGCAGTTTCGTGCTGGTCCCGATGGCGGATGTGGCCCCCGACTGGGTTCATCCAATTTTGGGCCAGACGACACGGCAGATGCTGGATGCGCGACCTGCCGCCGAAAAAGACACGGTTTGTCCGCTGGATGCGGCGTGAATCTGCTTGTCAATTTCTATTTCTGCGCCTAAAGACGGGGCTTCCTAGGAATCCACCCGCTGAATTGGAGTGCGCTCATGGCTCGCGTCACCGTAGAAGATTGTGTCGATAAAGTCCCTAACCGGTTTGAACTGGTCATGTTGGCCGCACATCGCGCCCGCGAAATCGCATCCGGTTCTCCGATCACTGTTGGCCGCGACAACGACAAGAACCCTGTTGTGTCACTGCGTGAAATCGCGGACGAAACACAGACTGCTGACGATCTGCGCGAGCGCATGATCGAAGCAAACCAGACGCAGATCGAAGTGGACGAGCCAGAAGAGGACAGCATGTCCTTGCTGATGGGCGCAGAAGCTGACAAGCCTGCAGAGGACGACATGTCCGAAGAGAAACTGCTGCGTGCCCTGATGGAAGCGCAAGGTCAACGCTAAGGCGCGACCACGAATAAAGGCGCAGGACGAGATGACGACTGCTGACGATCTGATCGCTCTGGTCCGCGCCTACAACCCTCGTACAAATGAACAGATGTTGCGCGACGCATATGCGTTCGGCGACGAAATGCACGACGGTCAATTCCGCCATTCAGGCGAAAAATACTTTACCCATCCTGTTGCTGTGACTGTCATCCTTGCTGAACAGCAAATGGATGACGCGACCCTTGTCACCGCTTTGCTGCACGACACGATCGAAGACACGAAGGCGTCTTTTGCCGAAGTCGAAAAACGGTTTACCCGCGAAATCGCTGAATTGGTGGATGGTGTCACGAAGCTGACGAATCTGCAGCTAAATTCACGCGAGACGAAACAGGCCGAGAACTTTCGCAAGTTGTTCATGGCCACGTCCCGCGATTTGCGTGTGACATTGGTTAAACTGGCCGACCGTCTACACAACATGCGCACGATCAAGTCGATGCGCCTCGATAAGCAGGCCCAGAAGGCCCGCGAGACGATGGAAATCTTTGCCCCGCTCGCCGGGCGCATGGGTATGCAGTGGATGCGCGAAGAACTGGAGGATTTGGCGTTCCGCGTTCTCAATCCCGAGGGGCGCAATTCCATCATCCGCCGTTTCATCACATTGCAGCGCGAAACAGGCGATGTGGTCCAAAAGATTACTGCCGATATGCGGGTCGAACTGGAAAAGGCGGGGATCAGCGCAGAGGTCGTGGGCCGCGCCAAGAAACCCTATTCGATCTGGCGCAAGATGCAGGAAAAAGACCTGAGCTTTTCGCGGCTGTCCGACATCTACGGGTTTCGCGTCCTGACGGCGACAGAGGCAGATTGTTACCGCGTTCTTGGGGTGATCCACCAGCGTTGGAAATCTGTGCCAGGTCGGTTCAAAGACTACATCAGCCAGCCCAAAACAAACGGTTACCGGTCGATCCATACAACTGTGTCAGGCCGTGATGGTAAACGCGTAGAGGTCCAGATCAGAACCCGTGAAATGCACGAAGTTGCCGAAACAGGTGTTGCCGCGCATTGGTCCTATAAAAACGGGGAACGTGTCGAAAACCGCTTTGCCGTTGATCCTGTTGAATGGATCAACAAGCTGACAGAACGGTTGGATCAGGAACAAGGTCACGAAGAATTTCTCGAGGCTGTGAAGCTTGAGATGTATCAGGACCAAGTGTTCTGCTTCACACCGAAGGGCGACGTGATCAAACTGCCGCGCGGTGCCACGCCCATTGATTTTGCCTATGCGATCCACACGCGGATCGGGTCTGCCATTGTGGGGGCTAAGGTTGACGGTTTGCGGGTGCCGTTGTGGACGCGTTTGAAGAACGGTCAATCGGTCGAAGCGATCACCGCCGAAGGCCAGACCCCGCAAGCGACTTGGATTGATATTGCCGTGACGGGCCGCGCCAAAACGGCGATCCGCCGCTCGTTGAAAGAAGAAGATCGGGATCGGTTTATCAAGCTGGGCAGCGAACTGGCGCGGGTCGCGTTTGAAAACGTTGGTAAGAAATCAACCGACAAGGCGTTGCAAACGGCAGCCAAAGCATTGGCGATTGAAAGTGTTGATGAACTGTTGTGCCAACTTGGCAGCGCAGAAATCACGGGCCGCTATGTCGTTGCCGCGATCTATCCAAAACTTGTTGAAAAAGAAGGCGAACAGATTGCGGCGAACCGTGCGGTGGTGGGCCTGTCCCCGAACCAGCAGCATCGCCGCGCGCGGTGTTGCCAGCCTGTACCGGGCGAACGGATCATGGGGATTACGTATCGCGGCGAAGGGGTGGTGGTGCACACCATTGATTGTGACGCACTTATCGATTTTGAAGATCAGCCGGAACGTTGGATTGATTTGCAATGGCAGGATGGCGTGCACGGTGCAGTCAACGCGGTGACGCTTGATCTGACGATCACGAACGACGCGGGTGTTTTGGGCCGGATTTGTACCTTGATCGGGGAACAGACGGCCAATATCTCGGACTTGAAGTTCATCGAACGCAAGCCAGATTATTACAGGTTGATGATGGATGTCGACGTCAGTGACGTTGAACATTTCCATCGGGTGCAAACAGCCCTTGAAGCCGACAGCAATGTGTCATCCATTGGCAGGCATCGCGACCCCGGGTTGGCGAATGTCGAACGAAGCGGCACCTAAGAGGACGTAAACTTGGTTTTTAAGCGCAGGGATAGACGCCCGGTCTGGCAAGTGGTTGCCGACTTTATCTATCCGCGCGGTGGGTGGTCGCGCGCGGCCCAATACGTCAAACACCGGGTGCGCAGGCTTCCTGATACCCCTGAAAAGATTTCGCGCGGGGTGTGGGCCGGAGTTTTCACCGCATTCACCCCGTTCTACAGCATGCACTTTGTCGTGGCGTTCCTGTTGGCGCGTCTCATGCGTGGGAACGTGCTGGCCGCGCTTATGGGCACGTTTTTCGGCAACCCGCTGACCTATGTTCCGATTGCGGTCGCATCGCTCGGGACCGGACACTGGTTGCTCGGAACCCGTCCGGTTGACGACGTTGACGCATCGATCGGGGCAAAATTTGGCGGCGCGTTCCATGATCTATGGCACAACTTTCTGGCAATTTTCACGCCAGCGCGTGCCGATTGGCATGGTCTGGCGATTTTCTATGACGAAGTGTTCTATCCCTACATGATCGGCGGGATCATCCCTGGCATTATCTGCGCGACGTTTTGTTACTACCTGTCTGTGCCGCTGATCAGCGCCTACCAGAAACGCCGCCAGAAGGTGCTCCGCGCAAAATTGGCATCGTTACAAAAGAATACTGGGCAAAACGATGACGGCGGTCCAACGTCGGGCTAGATGCTGCGTTAATCGATTGCAAAGGACACTGCGATGACCTCTTCAAAACTACGGCTTGGCGTGAACATCGACCATGTGGCGACTGTGCGGAATGCGCGGGGCGGGGCGACCCCCGATCCGGTGCGCGCGGCGTTGCTGGCGCAAGAGGCAGGCGCTGACGGGATCACTGCCCACCTGCGCGAAGATCGGCGTCATATTCGTGATGCCGACATGGCCGCCATTGCCGAAGCGATTGATATCCCATTGAATTTCGAAATGGGCGCCACGGAAGAGATGCAAAAGATCGCGCTCGCCACAAAGCCGCATGCTGTCTGTCTGGTGCCAGAACGCCGCGAAGAACGCACCACCGAAGGTGGGCTTGATGTGGCTGGTGATGATAACCGCCTTGCTGCCTACATTGCCCCATTCAAAGACGCAGGCACCCGCGTGTCGATGTTCATTGGTCCGGAGATCGCACAGGTTGAAGCATCGGCGCGGATTGGCGCGGACATTATCGAACTGCACTGTGGTTTGTACTGCGATCTGCACGATGAAGGGCGTTTTGATGAACGCGATGCCGAACTTGCGCGCCTGACGGCGATGGCGACCCATGCACATGGTTTGGGTCTTGAAGTCCACGCAGGCCACGGTCTGTCGTTTGACAATGTGACGCCCGTGGCAGTGTTGCCTGAGGTGGTCGAATTGAACATCGGTCACTTCATCATCGGCGAAGCGATCTTTACGGGCCTTGGTCCAGCAATCAAAGAAATGCGCCGTATCATGGACGCGGCGCGGGGCCTTTCATGATCCAACATATTGTGATGCTTGGCCTGCCTGAAGGCTACGACGCGGATGAACTTGATGCCGTGATGCAGGGGCTCGCCGCGCTTGATCTGCCGGGGTTCACAGGTTTCACCCATGGTTCAAACCGCGACCTTGAACACAAGACACCAGACTATCCTTACGGCTTTATCTGTACGTTCACCGACACCGACGCGTTGCGAATTTACGCGGCACATCCGGGTCATAAGGCGCTTGGCGGACGGTTGGTGTCGCTCTGCGGCAGCGGCGACGCAATCATGGTGATCGACCTTGAAGTGCCGGCCACCTAAGCGCATTCTTGGGCGATAGACCGGAGATGATTATGAAATCGATTTTATCCATTCCGCTGGTGGCGCTGTTTGCGGCTCCGCTGTCCGCGCAAACCGTCAGCGATTGTGACTGGGAATCTAGCGCCCGTAATTTGATCGAACCATGGGAAGATCACACAAAGGTCTTTGCTGAAGGGGCCGTGCGCCTTGCCATGTTGGACACGGTCGAACCGGCTGTAGCAGCGATGCATCTGTTGGTCTTATCCCCGCCCTACGACGAAGTTGGCGACAGGCAGTGCAAGACGATTGGGTCCGGCGACCGCATCGGGTTCAGTGGGATCAGGTGGGACGCCTTAACGGCCGGATATGATCCGGCGGCTGGGTTGATCTTTGAAGTCCCCGTTAGCCGATACGATCCCGAAAGCGACGGGTTCCCGACCAGCCTATTGTCGTTCACGCTGAACCAATCCACAGGTGAAATCGACGCGGTCATTTTGGCGGATACCGAATGATCCTGGGCATCGGGACCGATCTGGCAAACATCGAACGGATTGCGGGAACGCTGGAACGGTTCGGGGATCGTTTCAAAAATCGCGTGTTTACGGATGTCGAACAAGCCAAAGCCGAACGGCGTCGCGACGTGGCTGGCACCTATGCGAAACGCTGGGCCGCGAAAGAGGCCTGTTCAAAAGCGCTCGGCACGGGGCTTTCCATGGGAATCGCGTGGAAAGATATGTCGGTCACAAATCTGCGCACCGGCCAACCCGTGATGCATGTCACAGGTTGGGCAAAGGACCGTTTGGACCAAATGACGCCCCCCGGACACGAAGCCACAATTCACGTCACAATGACCGATGATCACCCGTGGGCGCAGGCCTTTGTCGTGATTGAGGCCAATCCCCTATAAATCAGTGGCGTTTTCCAGCTTTGCCGTTGTGGCATCGCTTGACACAGCGCAGTGTCGCCCGCATGTAGCCTTGCAACTCATCAAAGGAATTTGCCCATGTCCGAAGAGCCCGGATTTTTCGCAAGCGTCAAAGAAACCGTTAAGACGGTTGTCTATGCCTTGCTGATTGCAGGCCTGTTTCGGACGATCTTTTTCCAGCCGTTCTGGATCCCGTCAGGGTCCATGAAAGACACGCTGCTGATCGGGGATTTTCTGTTCGTGAATAAGATGGCGTATGGCTATTCCTACGCGTCATGCCCGTCGATCCGTATCCCGGCTGTTGGCATTGATATCGGTGCTGACGATTTCTGTGGCGTGTTCGAAGGTTCAAACGAACGTTTCTTGGGGTCTGAACCGGAGCGCGGCGATGTTGTCGTATTCCGTCATCCTGTGACGGGGCGTGATTTCATCAAACGTCTGATTGGGATGCCGGGTGACCGCATCCAAATGATCGACGGTGTTTTGCAGATCAACGACGAGGCTGTGGTTCTCGAAGATGGCGGCGTGTTCGAAGAAGTGATGGAATACCAAGGCCCGCAAGGTCTACGTCCGCGTTGCGAAAACGGCGCTGTGGGGCAAGGCGCGATTTGTGAAAAGTCGCGTCAGTACGAAACACTGCCCGGTGGCACACGTCATTCGATCCTGAACATCGGCGATCAGTTCTCTGATAATACTGGCGTGTTTACCGTGCCAGAAGATCACTTCTTCTTCATGGGCGATAACCGCGACAATTCCACTGACAGCCGTGTCGCACAGGAAGCACGCGGCGTTGGTTTTGTTCCCCGCGAAGATATCGTTGGCCGTGCTGACCGCGTGATGTTCTCATCCGCCGGTCGGTCCATGCTGGCGTTTTGGACATGGCGCAGCGACCGTTTCTTTAAGGCGATTGAATGAAGCTGTCGGCGGAACTTGCTGCTTTTGCAAAACGGATTGGCCATGATTTTGCCGATCCGTCCCTATTGATCCGCGCGGTCACGCATTCGTCGATGATGTCCGCGCATCGCGACGATAACCAACGGCTCGAATTTTTGGGCGACCGTGTGCTGGGTCTGGTGATGTCCGACGCCTTGCTGAAGGCTGATACGGATGCGTCCGAAGGCCTGCTTGCGCCGCGTTACAACGCGCTTGTGCGCCGTGAAGCTTGCGCAGATGTTGCCCGCCAGATTGATATCGGTGCTGTCCTGAAACTCGGTCGGTCCGAGATGAAATCAGGTGGGCGGCGCAAAGAAGCGTTGCTGGCTGATGCAATGGAGGCTGTGATCGCTGCTGTGTTCTTGGACGCAGGGTTCGAGACCGCCCAAAAGATGGTCGTGACCCTTTGGGGTAATCGCATCTATAATGTGGCTGACGACGCGCGCGACGCCAAAACCGCCCTGCAAGAATGGGCGCAGGCCCGTGGCGAACCGCCGCCCGCCTACGTCGAAGTGGCCCGCTCTGGCCCAGACCATCAGCCGGTATTTACGATTGAGGCGCGCCTGTCCTCCGGTCCCGCTGAAAAAGCGACCGCCGGATCAAAACGCCAAGCCGAACAAGCCGCCGCAACCGCCCTTTTGAAGAAAGTCGACCCATGACAGATACAACACGCGCCGGATTTGTGGCCCTGATCGGCGAACCAAACGCCGGTAAATCAACGCTTTTGAATCGGATGGTCGGCGCGAAGGTGTCCATCGTGACCCACAAGGTGCAAACCACACGGGCGCGTATTCGGGGTATCGCGATTGGCGGTGAATCCGGCGAAGCGCAATTGGTTTTCATCGACACACCAGGTCTGTTCAAACCGCGCCGCCGTCTTGACCGCGCCATGGTAGCAGCCGCGTGGACAGGGGCAGGGGATGCGGACATCGTGGTGCTGATGATCGAAGCGCACCGCGGGATCAGCGAAGGCGTGAAGGCGATCCTTGCGTCGCTGGAAGAACGCACAGGCGGAGGCAAAGTTGCCTTGGCGATCAACAAGATCGACAAGGTGAAGACCGAAGCACTGCTCGCGCTGACGTCCGAGATGAACGAACGCTACCCATTCGCGGAAACCTTCATGATCTCCGCTGAACGCGGACATGGGGTGAAGGCGCTGAAAACATGGCTTGCTGGTGAAGTGCCTGCTGGCCCGTGGCTGTATCCCGAAGATCAGATCGCCGACTTGCCGATGCGCAATATCGCAGCCGAGATTACACGCGAAAAACTGACGCTGCGCCTGCATCAGGAATTACCGTACGAGCTGACGGTCGAAACCGAAAATTGGGAAGAACGCCCCGACGGGTCCTGCCGCATTGATCAGGTCGTTTACGTTGCTCGCGATGGCCACAAAGGCATCGTGCTTGGCAAGAAAGGCGAAACCGCGAAAGCTGTGAATACAGCGGTGCGGTTGGAACTTGAAGAATTTCTTGGTCGTCGCGTCCACCTGTTTGTGCAGATCAAAGTGCGCAAAAACTGGTTGGAAGAAAAAGAACGTTACTCAGAAATGGGTCTCGAATTCAAAGACGGCAACGCTTGAAACTGACGGCTGACATCTGGGTGTCGGCCTATTTGACGCGCCTGCGCCTGTCCGAAATTCCCGCATTTGTCGTGCAAAAAGGGGATGCGACAGCGGGGGCGGTGCTCATTAAGCTGAATACACTTGATGGGCAGGCCTGCTGTTACCAACGCAGTTTCGATTTGATGACGGGCGACCGGAAATGGGTCGTGCTGTCGGACGGGCCCGAACCGGATGTTGACGGATCAATCGCAAAACAACGCGGCTTTGATCCTGATCTTTGGGTGATCGAGGTCGAAGATAAACAAGGCCGCCACCTGTTGGATGAATCTGGCTTGGACTGAGTTGTTGCGGGCAGAAGAAACAGATCGCCCGCCCTTTCCAACGCGTCTGTTTCCCCCCACATTAGCGCCATGATCAGTTGGACCGATGACGCAGCCCTTTTGGCCACTCGCCCGTTTGGGGAAACCTCGGTCATTATCGAAGTGTTTTCCGAAGAACACGGGCGTCATGCAGGCGTCGTGCGCGGTGGCACCAGCCGCAAGGTTGCACCATTGTTGCAACCCGGCGCGCAGCTATCGGTGACATGGAAAGCGCGGCTTGATCAGCACCTTGGGTCGTTCACCGTTGAACCCATCCGCAGTCGTGCCGCTGCCGCAATGGGCGACAGGTTATCGCTGGCAGGCCTGAATGCGGTCTGCGGTTTGCTGACGATGGTGCTGCCCGAACGCGAAGCCCATGCGCCACTGTATGACCGCACGATGGGACTGCTTGATTTGCTGGGGCAGACGGATATCTGGCCGTTGGCCTATTTGCGGTGGGAACAGGCGTTGCTAGAGGAAATGGGTTTCGGCATGGATCTGTCCGCTTGCGCTGTGCGCGGCGTGAACGAGGACCTCGCGTTCGTATCGCCCAAGTCGGGCAAAGCCGTCAGTCGCGACGCGGCAGGTGAATGGGCGGATCGTCTGCTGGCCCTTCCGCCTGTGCTTGCGGGCAAAGGCGACGCGACGCCGGGCGAAATTGTGAAAGCATTGGCTACAACGGGCTATTTCATTGAAAACCGCCTGATCAAAAGCCTTGGTGATCGCCCAATGCCCGCTGCACGCGCCAGATTGTTGGATGCGATCGGCCGTTATTCGACCTGAAACACCATTTCGCGGTCGTCTGTGTTGGACAGGATCAGCACATTTTCGAATGCTTCCGCCAACGTCATGTCTGCGAGCGTGGCGAAATATATCTGCTCTGCCGCGAGATCGGGACAGGCCATGCGCGTGCTCGCGATGGGGTCAAGGTTGAACCACGGATAGGGGAGGGTTTGCGTGCTATGAAAGCTGTTGCAAGGGCCGCGTCCTGTCACGCTGCCGTTGTCGCCGAAGCTGATCGTCGCGCGCGCCGCAAAATCGGTGCCATCGATGTCTATCAGTCTATAGGTCGCGTCGCGCACGGCGTAGCCTGAGATGGTTTCATCGGGGCCGCAAGCGGTGAGCAAAAGCACGATGGGAAGAAAGCGAAGCATGGTGTTGCGTCGCATTGCAGGCCTGCGAAGGCAAGCCTGCTACACGTATGTTTTACCCAAGCAGCCGCCGCGCGATGACTTGCGCTTGGATTTCTGCGGCACCTTCAAAGATGTTCAGGATACGCGCGTCGCACAAGATACGGCTGACTTTGTATTCCAGCGCAAAACCGTTGCCGCCGTGGATTTGCAGCGCGTTATCCGCGCAGGCCCATGCCACGCGCGCGCCTAACAGTTTCGCCATACCCGCTTCCAGATCGCAGCGGCGATCAGCGTCCTTTTCGGCGGCCGAGAAATAGGTCAACTGGCGTGCCACCATGATTTCAACGGCCATCATCGCAAGTTTGCCCGATACACGCGGGAAATTGATCAGGGATTTGCCAAATTGTTTGCGGTCTTGCGCGTATTGCATCCCGACATCAAGCGCGGATTGCGCGACACCGATGGCGCGGGCTGCCGTTTGGATGCGCGCAGATTCAAAGGTTTGCATCAATTGCTTGAAACCCTTGCCGGTTTCGCCGCCCAACAGGTTTTCGCCCTTCACAGCAAATCCGTCAAAGGCCAGTTCGTATTCTTTCATGCCACGATAACCGAGAACCTCGATCTCGCCACCGGTCATGCCGTCGGTTGGGAACGGGTCTTCATCCGTGCCCGGGGTCTTCTCTGCAAGGAACATCGACAGACCTTTGTAGTCGGTCGTGTCGGGATCGGTCCGTGCGAGCAATGTCATCACTTGGGTGCGGGCGGCGTGGGTGATCCACGTTTTGTTACCGGTCACTTCCCAATCGTCACCCTTCTTCACCGCACGCGTACGCAGCGCGCCAAGGTCGGATCCGGTGTTAGGTTCTGTGAAGACGGCCGTCGGCAGGGTTTCAGCGCTGGCCAATTGCGGCAACCACTTCTGTTTCTGCTCTTCGGTGCCGCCGCATAGGATCAGTTCTGCTGCGATTTCGGACCGCGTCCCAAGTGATCCAACACCGATGTAGCCGCGCGACAATTCTTCGGAAACCACACACATCGACGATTTCGACAGGCCAAAGCCGCCGTATTCTTCAGGGATCGTCAGTCCGAACACGCCCATTTCGGCAAGCTCGTCGATGACTTCCATCGGGATCAATTCGTCCTTCAGGTGCCAATCATGGGCAAATGGTTCGACCTTTTCGACCGCGTAGCGGCGGAATTGGTCGCGGATCATTTCCAGTTCTTCATCCAGACCGGACGCGCCCACGGTCACATTCGCGGACTGTTCCTGCATCAGTTCGACAAGACGGGTGCGGGCGGCCTGCGTGTTGGCGTTGTCAATCAATGCTGCGACTGCACTGTCCGCTGCGAAAGCTGCCTGATCCGCCGCTGACACGCCCATGTCGCGCAAACGGATCATTTCGCCTTGGTTCATTTGGATGCCACCAGCGATCTGCGCAAGGTATTCGCCAAACGCGATCTGGTGGATCAATTGTTCTGTTTCGCCAAACTTACCGTCAGCCGTCAAACGATCAGCCCAAGCCTGCATTTGCTGCAATGATTGGTCGTATGTGGCCAACCAAGCATAGCCATGCGCCGCCGTTTGATTTTCTTCGATCAACGCGCCGGAGATGCGCCCGCCATCTGTGGTCAGCGCTGCGACGCTGGTTTTTGCAGCTTGCACGATGGTCGCCACGGCGGGCAATGACGCGGCGGTCTGTGCCAGCAGATCAGGCATTCCTGCGGTTGCGATCAATGTCATGTCTTGTCCGTCATGGGCCATGGGGCGACTCTCCTGCTTGTGCAGGTGCAGAGATAAAGTGTTTGCATCCGCAGCGCAACAATCATTCGTCAGGTAATTCGTGTTTGAACAAAAGTGTCGCAGCGACTTGCCTGATCGCGAGCCCGTCCTACGAAAACAAGTCTACATAGCCGCAGATATCGGCCAGTTCGGGTATTTGTTCTGCAGGCAGTACTTCGAATGTTGTGCGGTAAAGAGTTTCGCCAGCATAGGACGCTTCGATCTGCCAGATGCCGGGCAAGAGTTCATAGTCAAAGTCGAACTGATAAAACGTCAGGGACGGGTCCGTGCCGCGAATAGTTGACGTGAACGTCTGCACGGTTTGGCCCGTCGCGCCCATCGGCGGGTGGGTCACCGTCATTTGCACGCCATTGATGCCGTCAATATCGAGCGCTTGCGACTTGATCCCGAACCCGATCCCAAGCACCGCAGGCACCCGCCGCGTCGCTGCGACAAACGCAGGCTCTTCTTCAATAACATGGGTCGTTCCCGCGATCGTACCGGGGGCTTCCCGCACGCCAAGCGTATCTGGTGCACAAATGACCCCAACTTCCATACTCGCAATCGCCGGCGCCTTTACATCGGGCTGCGGGGCTTGGGCAAAAGCCACAACGGGCATACAAATAAGCAAAGCGAGAACATGTTTCATAGGGTGTTCGTAACCCAGTTCGGGTAAATGCGCCAAGCTTTGTTCAGCTTAAACGTCTAGGTTGGCTGCGATCTGCCCTTTGATTTGGGCGAAATCGGCTAAAGATTGGGCCCATTGGTCAAGATGGCCGCCCGCGATCAACGCCTGCGTGGCGACGTCACCAATCATGCGGGACGTGGCATCAGAGTCGCTCATGTGGGTTAGGACTTCGGTGATCATGTCTAAAAGGGCGCGGTTGGCTGGTACCCCATACGTCTTGCAAAGCAGTTTAAGACGACGGCTTTTGGCATCCAAATCGGCCTGCGTGGCCGCATCCATCGCGGCGTCCTGCTGACCAAGCGGGACGACCCACCACGCCAGATAGGCCAGATCCCTGATCCGCGGCGCAGGTCCTGCTAGGTCAAAATCGAAGACGCCGATCACCGCACCGTTCGCGTTGAACGTCATGTTGTAGGGGGCAAAATCGTTGTGGCAGATGACCTCGTGCAGCAACGGATCTGGGTGGCTGTAGGCCCAAGGCACAGTCGCATCCATCAAGGACAGGGTGGCGTTGTGGATGCGGCGTAGCAGGCGAGCTGCTGATAAAAGTGCTGCGTCGTCGGTCCAAAAGTTTGCTGGAAAATCGGTATCGCCCGACACAAAGCGCAGCATCTGGCGGTTCTTGTCGTCGATCCCCAAAAATTGCGGAACGCCGTTCACACCCGCCGCCGCGAGTTTTGTCAGCAGCGCCTGTGTCGCGGGCGTATTTGCCGTGACGGGTTTGCGGATCGTGTCGCCAACGCGCGTGACACCAGCTGCGACGTTGCCACCGGTCAGGGGAATTTCATCATCCATGGCGGGCAAGTGTTCCAAAGGAGTGCGAACAAAGAAAAAGGGTCAGGCGCATCGCCCGACCCTAATTGATCGCCTTCAAGGTGCAAGCAGAGCTTACCCGATTGACGCAGCTTTCACGTCCGCGTCAATGAACGGCACATACTTTTCAAAGTTGTCGCTGAACATGCCGACCAGCTTTGCGGCCTGCGCATCGTACGCGTCTTTGTCGGCCCATGTGGCGCGTGGATCGAGCAATGTGGCGTCCACGCCGTCGCATGTCATTGGGACTTCGAAGCCAAAGTTCTCGTCTTTGCGGAACTCGTTTTCGACCAGTGATCCGTCCAATGCTGCGGACAGCAAGGCACGGGTCGCTTTGATCGGCATCCGTGATCCGGTACCGTAGGCACCGCCAGTCCAACCTGTGTTCACCAACCAGCATGTCGCACCATGTGTCGCGATCTTTTGCTGGAGCAACTTGCCGTACGCCTCTGGGCGGCGTGGCATGAAAGGTGCGCCGAAACATGTCGAGAATGTCGGCTCTGGTTCTGTCACGCCACGTTCTGTACCCGCAACCTTTGAGGTGAAGCCGGACAGGAAATGGTACATCGCCTGCGCAGGTGTCAGGCGGCTGATTGGGGGCAGTACGCCGAACGCATCACATGTCAGCATGATGATATTCTTCGGATGGCCACCCAAGGCGCTTTCGGACGCGTTGCCGATGTAGTTCAACGGGTAAGCGCAGCGCATGTTCGCGGTCAGGCTATCGTCGTTGAAGTCCAGTTCCTTGGTGTCTTTGTCGAACACCATGTTTTCGATAACCGTGTGTGGCATCGAACAAGTGGCGTAGATTTCAGGTTCAGCTTCTGGGTCCAAACCGATCGTCTTGGCGTAGCAGCCGCCTTCAAAGTTGAACGTGCCGCGATCTGACCAACCGTGTTCGTCGTCGCCGATCAAAACGCGGGACGGATCAGCGGACAGCGTTGTCTTGCCGGTGCCGGACAGGCCAAAGAAAACAGCCGTATCAACCGGATTGTTTGGCGCGTGGTTGGCAGAGCAATGCATCGGCATGATGCCTTTTTCTGGCAACAGGTAGTTCAACAGTGTGAAGACGGACTTCTTGTTTTCGCCAGCGTATTCGGTGCCACCGATCAGAATGACCTTCTTTTCAAAGTTCAGCGCAATGACCGTTTCAGACCGGCATCCGTGCTTGGCCGGGTCCGCTTTGAACGACGGGCAGTTGATGATGGTGAAGTCCGGTGTGAACGTCTCTAGCTCGGACGCCTCAGGGCGACGCAGCAGGTGACGAATGAACAGCGAATGCCACGTCAGTTCCGTGATCACGCGCACATCAAGACGGTGCGCAGGGTCAGCGCCGCCGAACAAATCTTGCACGTCAACGCGGCCGCCTTGCATGTGGGACAGCATATCCGCGTAGAGAATGTCAAACTTGTCCATATCCATCGGCGGGTTGTTTTCCCACCAGATCGTGTCTTCGACAGATGGCGTGCGGACAACGAATTTGTCCTTCGGGGACCGACCCGTGTGTTTGCCAGTGGTGACAAGGAATGTGCCGCCTTGGCCTTCAACACCTTCGCCTGCTGCAATTGCAGCGGCCTGTAATTCGGGTTCAGAGCGGTTATAGTACACATAACCCAGCCCTTTGATGCCTTGATCTTCAAGCTTCATCTGCGGGTTGACCGTTCCTTGGTCCATGGGTTCGCTCCTTTTGGCGTTTTGGGTCTGTTTGACCTAAAACTGTCATATCAGTGGATTATGATCCGCCTAGCCCCCTTGCGCTAACGTTAGCGCTACCAATTTTATGTTAGCGCAAGCACGAAAAAGTTAGCGCTACCATCAATGGGCTGGCGTGCACGTTAAGGTGGCCGTAACGTTAATAGAGGCAAATAAGGCACGAATTTGGCACTGATTCGCTGAACGGCTTGATTCGCTACACCAAAAAGGTGAATGATTCCGCTCAGTAGTGGGCAGAAACCAACAAACAGAGCAATAAGGGGCAAATCCCAATGTCAAAAATCGCCTTGGTCGATGATGATCGCAACATCCTGACCTCCGTTTCCATGACGCTTGAAGCTGAAGGCTTCGAGGTGGAAACATATAACGACGGCCAATCCGCACTGGAAGCGTTTAACAAACGTATGCCAGATATGGCTGTTCTCGATATTAAGATGCCGCGGATGGACGGGATGGACCTGCTCCAGCGTCTGCGCCAGAAAACATCAATGCCGGTCATTTTCCTGACCTCCAAAGATGATGAAATCGACGAAGTCCTTGGTCTGCGCATGGGCGCGGACGATTATGTCAAAAAGCCATTTTCGCAGCGTTTGTTGGTTGAGCGTATTCGCGCTTTGCTGCGTCGGCAGGATGCAATCTCAGGCGAAGAGATTGAAGAGACAGAAGACACCAAGGTTATGGTGCGGGGCGAATTGTCGATGGACCCACTGCGTCACGCTGTGACGTGGAAAGGTCAGGACGTATCTCTGACTGTCACGGAATTTCTGTTGCTGCAGGCATTGGCGCAACGCCCGGGTTTCGTGAAATCACGTGATCAGTTGATGGACGTGGCTTACGATGATCAGGTGTATGTGGACGACCGGACGATCGACAGCCACATCAAACGCCTGCGCAAGAAGATGCGCAATACAGACGACACATTCTCGGCGATTGAGACGCTGTATGGTATCGGATACCGTTACAACGAAGAGTAAAGTTGTAAGTTATGACTGTGACCACCCAAGAGATTGATGTCAGAGACCTCGAGTCCGTGCGCAAAGCCGCGCGGGCCCCTGATCTTGTGATTGGTGATGATTGGGTGGCGCCACAAGCGCTCGGCGAAAACGAACAGGGCGAACGGCGTCGGTCGCGCGGCCTGCTGTCGTTGCTGCGCAGTTCGCCGATTGCCCGAAAAATCATTACGATCAATCTGATCGCTGTCATGCTTTTGATCGCGGGCGTTCTGTATCTCAGTTCATCACGTGACAGCCTTGTATTCCAACGCGTAAACAGCCTCGTCAAAGAGGCAGAGCTGGTCGCGGATGTCCTAGAAGCGAATTTACCCGAAACCGAAGCGGTCGATCTTGCGACGTCCGCAGGTATCGATGTGATTGCTGGTCTGGCCAAAATCACGTTGCGTGACCGTATTCAGGTGATGATCTTTGATCCCAATGCGAAATTTATCGGTGCGGCAGAAGGCACCGGCAAAATTCCAGACGTTTCAGGTCTAGATGAAATCGCTGGGAACACGCTGATTTTGGACATTTTATCCGGTGTATGGGATCGCATGTCCGGCGTTTTCGGCGGGTCTGAACCGCAAACCAGCAGCAATATTGAACTGGTCCAATTCACCAGCGCCCAAGTCGCAAGTGCGATGGAAACGGGAACCCAGTTTCATGCGTTTGGTGACGAAGGGAACACAACGTTCATCGTGACAACGCCGCTGAAACAGAACGGCCAAAACATCGGTGTCGCCGCACTGGCATCTGCAGCGGGTGAAATTGATCAGTTGGTCGCGCAGGAACGTGAACAGGTCCTGCGGTTGTTTATCGTGGGTATCGTCATTTCCATCGGTTTGAGCCTTGTTTTGGCGTCGACTATTGCGAATCCGCTCGCGGATCTGGCGGCAGCCGCTGAACTTGGGCGCGATAAAAACGCGCGCAAAATGTCACCGACGAAAATTCGTATTCCTGATTTGACAGCGCGTCCCGATGAGATCGGCCGTCTGTCCGGTGCGTTGCGTGGCATGGTGCAAGCCCTGTACGAACGTATTGAAGGCAATGAACAATTTGCCGCTGACGTCGCGCATGAAATCAAAAACCCGCTCGCATCGTTGCGGTCCGCAGTTGGGACCATGCGGGTCGCGAAACGTGATGATCAGCGCGAAAAGCTGTTGGAAGTGATCGAACATGACGTGCGGCGTTTGGATCGCCTTGTCAGTGACATTTCGAACGCGTCGCGTCTTGATAGTGAATTGGTCAAGGAAGAAGAAGAAACCTTTGACCTGCTGAAAATGCTGAGCAATTTGAACGAATTCTTGGGCAAAGAAGCAGAAGACAAGGGGATCGATTATATCGACGATCTGCCTGATCAAGCCATCATGGTGCAGGGGCTGGAAGGCCGTCTCGCTCAGGTTTTTGTCAACTTGATCACCAACGCGATTTCGTTCTGTGAAGACGGTGATGCGATCCGTGTGTGGGCCAGACGCCGTGAAAATCGAATTCTGGTGGTTGTCGAAGATACCGGTCCGGGTATCCCGAATGAAGCGATCCATAAGGTGTTCCAGCGTTTTTATTCGGAACGTCCTGAAGGTCAGTTCGGGAATAACTCTGGTCTTGGGCTCGCGATTTCAAAACAAATCGTCGAAGCGCATGGTGGCGTGATCTGGGCTGAAAATATCCGCCCGACAGAGGCTGATCTGACGTCGGAACCGCTTGGTGCGCGCTTTGTTGTAGGTCTGCCGGTTTAAGGTAAAGTTGGCGTATGACCCTTACGCTTCATGCCACTGCTGTTGCCTTTGACGAAAAGGCGCTTGTGATTACCGGCCCATCTGGGTCCGGAAAATCCAGCCTTGCTTTGCAACTGATGGCATATGGTGCGGCGCTTATTGCGGATGACCGCGTGACGTTAATCACCGACCAACAGAATTTGGTTGCAACATGTCCTGCGACCATCGCGGGATTGATCGAAGCCCGACAAATTGGCGTTCTCAACGCTGAACCGGCCCCCCCGTCACCTGTTGTTCTTGCCGTCGATCTAGGGCAAACCGAAACAGAGCGGGTCCCGGAACACCGAACCGTGACTTGGCTTAATCACAAAATCCCCTTGCTTTGGGGCGCAAAAAACCCACATTTTCCTGCATCACTGCTGCAAATGCTGAAAGCAGGCCGGAGCCTTCGATGACCACCACCGATGCACCTACCGCCCAATCGCCTATTCCGGTCGTCATTGTCACCGGACCGTCCGGTGCTGGCCGATCCACCGCTGTACGGGCGTTAGAAGACCTCGGTTTCGAGGTGATCGACAATCTGCCGCTATCGCTGTTGCCCCGACTACTGGATGGCCCACAGGCCGGACGCCCGCTGGCCCTTGGCGTTGACGTGCGGAACCGTGATTTCGGGCCGAGGGTCCTGAAAGACATCATCGAGGACCTGCGCAGCCGTGATGACGTGAACGGGCAGGTCTTGTACCTTGATGCGTCGCAGGATGTTTTGGTGCGCCGGTATTCTGAAACCCGCCGCAGGCACCCATTGTCACCCGACGGGACGCCGCTGAACGGGATCGAAGAAGAGATCGCAAAACTGAAAGGAATCCGTGATTTGGCGGATATCCTGATCGAAACAACGGATCTGTCCCCGCACGATCTGAAGGCGGACATCGAACGACAGTTTGCGGTGAATGGCGGGCCTTTCCTTGGTGTGACCTTGCATTCGTTCTCGTACAAACGGGGACTGCCACGCGGGCTGGATATCGTGATGGACTGCCGGTTCTTACGCAATCCGCACTGGGATCCAGCGTTACGTGCCAAAGACGGGCGGGATGCGGATGTGGAGGCCTATGTGGCCGAAGACAAAAGATTCGATGACTTCTTTGCAAAGATGCAAGATTTGGTTGCTATGCTGCTGCCAGCCTACAAAGAAGAAGGTAAATCGCACCTTTCCATCGGCTTTGGGTGTACCGGCGGGCAACACCGTTCGGTCGCCGTTACGGAAAAGCTAGCCACAGCACTTGAAATGGGTGGCTGGCCTGTATCTATACGTCACAGGGAATTGGAGCGGCGCGAAGGTGCCGCGCAAACTTTAACGTCAAGGCAGATTGCGTGATCGGAATTGTCATCGTAGCACATGGACGTCTGGCCGAAGAATATCGGTCTGCGATGGAACATGTCGTTGGCCATCAGGACGGTGTTCGCACGATTGCAATTGGTGCCGAAGATGACCGCAGCACGAAACAAACCGAAATTTGCGACGCGGCCGATGCTGTCGATTTCGGCAGCGGCGTTGTCGTCGTGGTGGATATGTTTGGTGGTTCGCCGTCTAACCTTTCGATCAAAGCCTGCAATCCAGAGAATCGGCGCATCATGTATGGTGCAAATCTGCCGATGTTGATCAAATTGGCCAAGTCGCGCCATCGCCCAGTAGCCGATGCTGTTGACGCGTCCCTGACTGCCGCGCACAAGTATATCAATAGTATGAGCGTTGGGGCTTCCTAAATATGCCAACCCAGTCAATGGAAATTCTGAATATCAAAGGCTTACATGCGCGTGCATCTGCCAAGTTTGCCGAAGTGTGCGAAGCGCACGACGCCCAAGCGACCGTTAGAAAAGACGGCATGGACACTGGCGGCGATAGCATAATGGGCCTTTTAATGTTGGCAGCATCCATCGGAACCTTTATTGAGGTCGAGACCAGCGGATCGGACGCAGATGCCTTGATGGCAGCACTGCAGGATCTTGTTGCAGATAAGTTTGGCGAAGGCGATTAGTCTAGCCGAGGGTGATTGAAGGAACCCGCTTTGACCGAAACCACCCAAAAATTGGCGCAAGGCTCCGGCACGTCTTCTATCGTGAAGCCGCATTATGACCGAAGCGCGCTTAGCTATGCTGGGTCTTTCGACAGTCCGTGGCAGCGTGGTGTCATCCGGTCTATCGAAATGATGACGGGTAAGATCAAGATCGGTCGCCTTGTCCGCAAGTTTGAACAGCAGGGCGCCCCACGTGGTCAGGAAGTGTTCACACGCGTTCTGGAAACGATGGGTATTGATCTGCAAACCCCCGCGGAAGAACTGGCCAATATTCCAAAGACCGGTCCGGTGATCCTTGTCGCGAACCATCCCCATGGTTTGGTCGATGGCATCGTATTTGCTGAACTGGTTGGCCGTGTCCGTCCGGATTACCGTATTTTGACGCGGTCGTTGCTGACTGGGCTAGACGAAGAAGCCACGAATTACCTCATTCCGGTACCATTTCCCCATCAACCTGACGCGCAGGAACAGATGGTCGAGATGCGCAAGAAGGCGATGAAATATCTGTCCGAAGACGGACTGATCGCTTTGTTTCCATCAGGCGTCGTCGCATCGTCTGACACGATGTTCGGCCCTGCAATCGAAGCTCCATGGAACGCCTTTACTGCAAAAATGATCCGCAAATCCGGTGCGACCGTTGTGCCGATGCACTTCTTGGGCAGCAATTCGCGAGCATACCAGATCGCAAACCAGGTGTCGGCGACATTGCGACAGGGTCTGTTGATCCACGAAATTGCCCGCGCGGTGAACAAGCCGATGGCGCCAGTCGTGGGCAAGCCGTTCTCATGCGAAGAAATCGACGCGCGCATCGGCGATACGCGCAGCTTTATGGCGTGGTTGCGTCAAGAGACTTTGTCGCTAAGTCGTTGATATAGTTAACGAGTCGGAACCGGGGTTTCGCCGTTGTAGTCATAAAAACCGCGTTTTGTTTTGCGACCCAACCAGCCTGCTTCAACGTATTTCGTCAAAAGCGGGCAGGGGCGATATTTGGTATCCGCAAGTCCATCGTGCAGGACGTTCATGATGGCAAGGCACGTATCCAAGCCAATAAAATCAGCCAATTCCAATGGTCCCATCGGGTGGTTTGCACCCAATTTTAGGGACGTATCGATGGATTTCACTGACCCGACACCTTCGTAAAGCGTGTAAATCGCTTCGTTGATCATTGGCATCAGAATGCGGTTCACGATGAAGGCGGGGAAATCTTCGGACGCCGTGGATGTTTTGCCAAGGCGTGCGACGACACCTTCGCAGGCCTTAAATGTCGCCTCATCGGTGGCGATTCCACGGATCAATTCGACCAACTGCATCACTGGAACAGGATTCATAAAGTGGAAACCCATGAACTTTTCAGGCCGATCTGTACGGGCTGCAAGGCGGGTAATCGAAATAGATGACGTATTCGACGTCAGAATCGTATCCGGTTTCAGGTGCGGGACGAGGTCTTCGAAAATCGCGGATTTGATCGTTTCGCGTTCTGTCGCGGCCTCGATAATCAGATCGGTCTGGCCCAGATCGGTCAGCGTTGTTGTCGTGTCAATCAAACGCAGGGCTTCTTCCTTCGCATCGGCAGTGATCGCGTCGCGGCTGACCTGACGATCCATATTCTTATCAATACGTTGCACGGCAGCGGTTAACGCATCAGCGTTGATATCGTTCATGATAACTTCGTAGCCGGCAAGGGCAAAAACATGGGCAATCCCATTGCCCATTTGGCCTGCACCAATAATTCCAACGCGTTGAATCGTCATAGGATCGCCTCTCGCATGATTGTGGCCACCTTATGCTGCACTTGCACGCGGCTTCAAGCGGGGGCGGTACGTAAAAGGAATATCAATTTCTATCTTTAGCAATTTCCCAATGTTTTTCGGCGAATCTGTTCTTCTATCGAAGCTATGAAGTGTGGGAACCATGAAACATGACATCATCGAAGGCGGGGGCCTATCCTATGCGCCATGTCGCTATGGGATGTCGCGGATTTTTTTCCGGGGCCCAAAACGTGATCTAGATTCGCCCTATTTGGCGTTTTTGGGCGGCACCGAAACCTTTGGGAAATTCATCGACCGACCGTTTCCTGCGTTGGTTGAAAAAGAACTGCGACGAACCTGTGTGAACTTTGGCTGCGTCAACGGCGGCGTGGATGCCTTTGTGAACGATCCAACGATTATGGCGGCCTGCCACGATGCCGACGTGACCGTTGTGCAAGTGATGGGTGCTAATTACCTGTCGAACCGGTTCTATTCCGTGCATCCACGGCGCAATGACCGCTTTTTGCGGGCCTCAACTGTCTTGCAAGCGATCTACAACGAAGTCGATTTTTCCGAATTTACCTTTACCCGCCACATGCTGGGCGCATTGTATGATCGGTCGCCAGATCGGTTTGATATCGTGGTGTCGGAATTAAGGGCGGCTTGGTCTGCGCGTATGCGGAATATGTTGGGGCAAATCGGTAAGCGGACGATCCTTCTGTGGTTTTCACGCGAAGAACTGACAGATCAGCCGTGGCAAGAACGTGAAAAACCGTTGTCCGCTGATCCGCTGTTTATCACGAAAAGCATGGTGGATGGGTTAAGCGATCTTGTAATGAATACAGTTATCGCACGGCCGTCTGACATTGCATTGTCGCAAGGCACCACGGGTATGTATTTCCCAACGATGCAGGCAAAAGCTGCGGCCGATATGCTGAGCGTAAATTCACATATCGAAGCAAGTGCAAAATTGATCCCGAAAATCAAAGAAGGGCTCACTGTCTCAGATAAGATCTAAAACGAAAAAGGCCCGCTGAAAACAGCGGGCCTTTCCAAATTCTTGCGACAGGGCTTAGCCCAGTTTCGCAGTCAATTCAGGAACAGCGTCGAACAAGTCGGCAACCAGACCGTAGTCTGCAACTTGGAAGATCGGTGCTTCTTCGTCTTTGTTGATCGCGACGATGATCTTGGAATCTTTCATACCAGCAAGGTGCTGGATTGCCCCAGAGATACCGACAGCAACGTACAGATCAGGTGCAACCACCTTACCTGTCTGACCAACCTGCCAGTCGTTCGGCGCGTAACCACTGTCCACAGCAGCACGGGATGCACCCACAGCCGCATTCAGCGTGTCAGCCAGTGTTTCGATCAGTTTGAAGTCTTCCTCAGACCCAACACCACGACCACCAGATACAACAACACCCGCAGATGTCAGTTCTGGACGATCGGACGCTGCAACCTTGTCTTCAACCCATTCGGACAGACCGGGATTACCAGCCGCGTCGATTTTCTCGACTGAGGCTGATCCACCGTCGGCAGCTGCATCAAAACCAGCAGTCCGGATCGTCATGACCTTTTTCGCATCCGCAGACTTTACAGTCTGGATGGCGTTACCGGCGTAGATTGGACGTTCAAACGTTTCAGCATCAACAACGGCTGTTACTTCGGAAATCACCATCGCATCCAAAAGCGCTGCAACGCGCGGCAGGATGTTTTTGGATGCCGCGGTGGACGGGGCTGCAATGTGGTCATAGTCGCCAGCCAGCGACACGATCAGATCAGCAACAGGTTCCGCCAGATCGTGGCCATATGCGTCGTCAGAACAGCACAGAACCTTGGATACGCCAGCCAGTTTTGCAGCTTCGTCAGCCGCACCTTCGCAGCCGGAAGATGCGCAAAGAACAGTCACGTCGCCAAGCGATGTCACAGCGGACAATGCTTTTGCAGTCGCGTCGGCGTTCAATGTGCCGCCATTAACTTCAGCAATCAGAAGTACAGCCATCTTACACAGCCCCCGCTTCTTTAAGTTTCTCGACGAGTTCGTCCACAGACCCGACCATGATACCCGCTTTACGCGCTTCTGGTTCGGTTGTGCCGACAACGGTCAGACGTGGTGTCACGTCGACGCCGTAGTCCGCAGGTGTCTTTTCATCCAAAGGCTTTTTCTTGGCCTTCATGATGTTTGGCAGGGACGCGTAACGTGGTTCGTTCAGACGCAGATCAACAGTTACGATTGTTGGCAGCTTCACTTTGATCGTTTGCAAGCCACCGTCGACTTCGCGTGTCACAGTTGCTGTGTCGCCGTCGACGTCAACTTCAGACGCGAATGTCGCCTGTGACCAACCGAGCAGGGCAGACAACATCTGACCAGTCGCGTTCATGTCGTTGTCGATCGCTTGTTTGCCAGCAAGAACCAAACCTGGTTCTTCTTCTTTCACGACTGCAGCAAGCAGTTTGGCAACGGCCAATGGTTCGATATCCGTGTGAACATCGTCAGCCGCGTTGATCAGGATCGCACGGTCAGCACCCATTGCGAGGGCCGTGCGAAGCGTCTCTTGGGACTGCTTCACACCGATAGAAACGGCCACGACTTCAGTCGCTTTGCCAGCTTCACGCAGGCGGATCGCTTCTTCGACGGCAATTTCGTCGAACGGGTTCATGGACATTTTGACGTTGGCGAGATCGACACCTGAACCGTCCGCTTTGACACGAACCTTCACATTGTAATCAATCACGCGTTTGACGGGTACGAGGACCTTCATCAGCGGTTATCTCCCATTAGAATCAAGCGCAATAAAATTGCTCTATGGGGTGTTACCGCGAAGCGAAACGCGAAAACAGTGCAAAATCGACGCGGCAAAGCTTCGTGACGCCATGTCTTAAAATGCGCTTCAGCATTTCTGACGGTTCAGCGTTTCGTCCTTCCTGTTGCTAAAGATCCGTGTTCCCCGCCCTCAGCGGTTCGCGCCGGGAACCCACAACACGTCGTCCGCGCCGTTGTTATTCGCGATCCGGCCTGCTTGGAAAAACCAGTCAGACAAGCGGTTTAGGTATTTTACGGCGGCTGGGTTCACCGATTCCATGGTCGCCAATTCAACAGTCAAACGTTCGGCGCGGCGCGATACGGTCCGGCACAGGTGCAGATGTGCGGCAAGCGCTGATCCGCCCGGCAAGATAAAGCTTTTCAGCGGTTGCACAGATTTTGTCATGACGTCGATTTCAGCCTCAAGCCGTTCAACCTGCGCATTTGTGATGCGTAACGGCGCGTATTCCGCGTCGGCGTCCTTTTCCATACCCGGTCGGCAAAGATCGGCCCCAAGATCGAACAGATCGTTCTGGATCATCGCCAATTGACCGTCGATGTCACCAGTAGCGTGCAGGCGGGCCAATCCCACCGTCGCGTTGGTTTCGTCAACCGTGCCGTAGGACGTCACCCGCATCGAATGCTTCGCAACACGGCTGCCGTTACCCAGTGCCGTTTCGCCTGCGTCACCAGTTTTTGTGTAGATTTTGTTAAGTGTGACCATGGTTTAGCCCCCCTGTCTGCGCAGATAAACGTAAAGTAGGATCAGAAGGATCGCGACGAACTGTGCCCCGATGCGCCAACGCATGATCTTGTTCGCGTATTTACGATTGAAATCGCCACCCTTGCCGAAGCTGCCAACGCCCACCAACAAAATGGCAAGTACGATCAGCACGGCGATGACGACGATGATAAAAAGCGGGTCGTTCAGCATGGTCGGTCCTTTTTGTATTCACTCAGGACTTAGCAGGGCGAGGCCAGAAGGAAAGGGGCCTGATTGCCGCGTCATCCCTTTTGGATCACCCAATCAAGTGCACGTGTTGGCAGAACCCGCCGCAACGCCCCCATCAGATAGGTCGGGAATGTCACGTAGTAGCGCGGCTTGGGCCGTTTGCTTTCCAGCGCATGGATCAGCTTTTTGGTCGTGGCGGACGGCGGCAATTCGAATTTGTCGGGCCCGCTGTCCTTATACAGACGTTCGCGTAATTCGACGTATTGCTCTGCACGGGCAGAATTTTCGTGGTCGATCCATTGTTCAAAATGGGGAATCGCGTTTTCGCGGATTTTCGATGTGATGGGACCGGGTTCGATCAGGATCACTTTGATCGGGGTATCTGACATTTCGATCCGTAAGACGTCGGTCAGCCCTTCCAGTGCAAATTTTGTCGACACGTAGGCGCCGCGCCACTTCATCCCGACAAGCCCTAGGACAGAGGAACAATTCACAATCCGACCGTGCCCTTGGTTACGCATGACCGGAATGACCGCTTGGGTCAGGTCGTGAACGCCAAATACATTGGTTTCATAGATTTCACGCAATGCGCCGCGCGGCAGGTCTTCAACAGCCCCCGGACAGGCAAAAGCCCCGTTGTTATATAGCGCATCAAGCGTACCGCCCGTCGCCTCAAGCACTTCGGCAAGACCGTTGTAAATCGAATTTGCGTCGGCGTAGTCGATCAGCGGGGCTTCGAACCCTTCGCTGATCAGTCGGTCGCAGTCATGTTGTTGACGGCAAGACGCGAAAACGCGCCAACCGCGGGCGCGTAATCCATGTGCTGCGTCATAGCCAAGACCGCTAGAGCAGCCTGTAATCAGAATGGTTTTTTGTGTCATGACACTTTGTGCTGTCATGTGAGGCAGGGCGCAAGGCCCGACCCGTTAGCCGTCGGTCAAAAGCCGCTCGGCCATCCAGCCGATTTGGCCTGTGTTCAAAACTTCGATGCGTGCCCAACCGTCAGCATTCACTTCAAGCACTTCGGTTTGAGTGCCGCCATCAAGTGTGTCGAGAACGTTAAAGTTCGTGCCAGGACCCTGACGCATGTTCACACGTGATCCAGCGACGGCGCGAATATCAATAGGGTCCGCTGCAACGACAGGTGCTGTTTCTTCAACAACGGCTTCGGTGACCGCCTCTGATACAGCCGGTGTCACCGCGACTGCGGGTTCTGCCACTAGTGTCGTGGTTTCCAGCGAAACGGTCGTTACAGCCGGGTTCAATGCGATCAGGGACGCTGCATTGTTACGTGAAACGGCAACATCGGTTGTTTGTCCCACACGAGTGTCTGACGCGATGGGGGCTTTTGCGACGACGACGCGTTCTTGCGGCACGAAGTCTGAACCGCCCGACATTTCATAAAATGCGAGGCCAAGTGCCAGAAAAGAAACAATGATAAACTTGCCCATAGGGTCCCCCGAAGAATCGTTACGCGTCCATACCCCCTCAGCATACACAAGCCGGTGTCGTTTTCGCAGGGGGAAAACTTTCGATTGAGAGACCTAACCGTGCTTTACGCCAAAAGTTCCGCCCGCTAAACCAGCGGGCATGACCAATGATACATCCGACAACGATATTGATCCGCAAATGCCCGAAGTCGCAGAACCGCTGCGCCGTGCGCTGGGTGATCGCTATCTAACATACGCCCTTTCGACGATCATGAATCGGGCCTTGCCCGATGCGCGTGATGGTTTGAAACCTGTACACCGTCGGATTCTTTACGCGATGCGCGAACTGAAACTGAATTCCACAGGTGGTTTCCGGAAGTCCGCGAAAATCTCTGGCGACGTGATGGGGAACTACCACCCGCATGGTGACGCGGCGATCTACGATGCGATGGCACGCCTCGCGCAGGACTTTAACGTCCGCTACCCGCTGGTTGATGGTCAGGGTAACTTTGGCAACATCGACGGGGATAACCCTGCGGCTGCTCGGTATACAGAGGCGCGGATGACCGCTGCCGCTGAGGCCTTGATGGAAGGTCTGACCGAGAACGCCGTTGATTACCGCCCCAACTACGACGGCACGCTAGAAGAACCAGTCGTGTTTCCGGCGGCTTTCCCGAACTTGTTGGCCAACGGGTCGTCGGGGATCGCTGTGGGGATGGCGACGAACATTCCGCCACATAACCTGCATGAACTGATCGACGCCTGTTTGCATCTGATCAAAACGCCGGATGCCCGCGACGAAACCTTACTGAACTACATTCCCGGGCCGGACTTCCCGACGGGTGGTGTGATCGTCGAGCCAAAAGAAAACATCGCCGAAGCGTATCGGACCGGTCGCGGATCTTTCCGGCTGCGGTCGAAATGGGAAATCGAAGACTTGGGTCGCGGTCAGTGGCAGATTGTCGTCACTGAAATTCCATATCAGGTGCAGAAGTCGAAGCTGATCGAAAAACTGGCCGAGATTATTCAGATCAAAAAGGTCCCGCTTCTGGCCGACGTCCGCGACGAATCTGCTGACGACATCCGCGTGGTGCTGGAACCGCGTGCGAAAACTGTTGATCCAGAGGTTTTGATGGGGATGCTATTCCGCAATTCCGATTTGGAAACGCGGTTTAGCTTGAACATGAACGTACTGATCGACGGTCTGGTGCCGAAGGTTTGTTCGATCAAAGAGGTGCTGCGCGCCTTCCTTGATCACCGTAAAGAAGTCTTGATCCGTCGCACGCAACACCGCGTCGAAAAGATCGATCACCGTTTGGAAGTCTTGGACGGTTTCATCATCGCATTCCTGCATCTGGACCGCGTCATCGATATTATCCGCTACGACGACAGTCCAAAGCCTGCTTTGATCACCGAAGACTGGGCGCTGGACCATGTCCGTGCCACGTCTGACAAAGACTACGTATCGCCGATTGGGGTGGTCACAGACCCTGAAATTGCGCTGACCGAAGTACAGGCCGAAGCGATCCTCAACATGCGCCTGCGGTCCTTGCGCCGCTTGGAAGAACTGGAATTGATCGCTGAACGCGACGCCTTGCGTGCAGAACGCGCTGGGCTGATCGAATTGCTTGGGTCTGTTGATCTACAATGGAGCACGATCGCGGACCAATTGCGCGAAACACGCAAACAATTCGGGCGCACTAGCCCGGGTGGCGCACGCCGTACGCAATTCGCCGAAGCTGCCGAAATTGTCGAAGTCCCCCTTGAGGCGATGATCGAAAAAGAACCGATCACCGTTGTCTGTTCCAAAATGGGATGGGTGCGGGCGATGACAGGTCATATCGACCTGACGCGCGAACTAAAATTCAAAGACGGGGATGAGGCGCGGTTTATCTTCCACGCGGAAACGACAGACCGCCTACTGGTCTTTGGCGCGAACGGGCGATTCTACACCGTGTCCGCTGCGAACCTACCCGGTGGTCGTGGCATGGGTGAACCGCTGCGCCTGATGATTGACCTGCCCAACGACGTCGAAATCATTGACATCCTGATCCATAAACCGGGGATGCGGCTGTTTGTGGCGTCGACCGAAGGCAACGGTTTTGTCGTGCCTGAAGACGACGTTCTGGCGCAAACACGGACCGGTAAACAGGTGCTCAACGTCGCCTCTGCGAAGGCGTTGATTTGTAAGCGCGTGAACGGCGATACAGTTGCTGTCGTCGGTGAGAACCGCAAGGTGCTTGTGTTCTCTCTTGATGAATTGCCTGAAATGGGTCGCGGCAAGGGTGTTCGTTTGCAGAAATACAAGGATGGCGGTCTGTCCGATGCGACGACATTCCAGCGTGCGGATGGTCTGACATGGCTTGATCCTGCCGGTCGCACACGGACCGAAACTGAACTTGATGAATGGACAGGCAAACGCGCAAGCGCAGGCCGCATGGCCCCGCGTGGTTTCCCGCGCGACAACAAATTTACCTAAGTCCGCCGGTGTCATAAAACTGAAATGCTAACGTCACAAATCTGAAAATTACCGCTCCTAGGGTCGCCCCAAAATTAGCCACCACTTGGGGAGCCACGGTGATGAAAGATAACACAACATACGACCTGTCATGGGACGAATGGGACGAACTGCAACGGCCCGCTGCTGCAACAACTGAATTCGACGCCGTTGTTGAAAAAGCAATTTCACGCCGCGGTTTCCTAAGCGGTATTGTGGCGTTCGGGTCCGGTGCGGCAGTGATGGGCGCGGGCACAATGCTGTCCACCACCTCTGTCGAAGCACAGGCTGCTAGCCGTTTCGGTTTCACACCGATCCCGATCCAAACAGACAACACAGTGCATGTACCCGACGGATATTCATGGGCGCCAGTTGCGAAATGGGGCGAACCGCTTTTCTCTGATGCGGAAGAGCTAAGCCAAGATTTCGGCGTCGGTGTTGCCAGCTCTGATCGTGTGTTTGGCGAAAACACAGACGGCATGGAAGCCTTTGTGGTTGATGGCCGTCAGGTGATCGTCGTGAACCATGAATATGTGAACACAAAGATCAACTTGCCGCAAAACGCTGACGGCGCGGTTTTGAGCGCCGATGACGTGCTGACACTGCAAAACATGCAAGGTGTCACGGTCATGGAAGTTGCCGAAGGCGACAACGGTTGGGGCATTGTCGTAGACAGCGACCTGAACCGTCGCATCACGCAAAACACGCCAATGACCATCGCGGGTCCAGCTGCTGGCCATGACCTGATGAAGACAGAGGCGGATCCAATAGGGCGCGTCGTTCTGGGCACGATGAACAACTGCGGTGCAGGTAAAACGCCTTGGGGCACGTATCTGACCTGTGAAGAGAACTTCAACGGTTACTTCGGTTCCACCGACGAAGGTTTTGAAGCACCCGAAGACTACGCACGTTACGGCATCGCTGCTGAGGGCCGTTATTCATATGAGAAATTCGATGCGCGTTTCGATACGTCTAAGAACCCGAACGAACCGCACCGCTTTGGTTATATCGTTGAAATCGATCCATCGGACCCGACATCCACACCGATCAAACACACAGCCCTTGGCCGTTTCAAACACGAAAATGCGGCTGCTGTAATCGCACCAGATGGCCGTGTTGTTGTCTATATGGGCGACGATGAGCGCGGCGAATTTATGTACAAATACGTCTCCAATGGCGTGTACACTCCGGGTGGTCCAACGTCAGAATTGCTCGATGACGGTGTGCTTTATGCCGCCAAATTCGACACCAACATGACCGGTGAGTGGATTGCGTTGACGCCAGAAGCGACTGGTATGGACGCTGCTGAAATCGCGATCTTCACGCGGAAAGCGGCCTCTGCGGTGGGTGCGACCACGATGGATCGCCCTGAATGGGTCGCCGTGAACCCTGTGGCTGTCGAAGGCTACTGCGCGCTGACCAACAACTCGCGCCGTGGTCCTGACTTCACCAATGCGGGCGGTGATCCTGCCTTTGCGGTCGAAAATTCGCCAAACCCGCGTGATGCAAACCGTTACGGTCAGATCGTGCGCTGGCGCCCTGAAAACGACGATCACGCAGCGATTGATTTCACATGGGATCTCTATGTGATGGCGGGCAATCCGACTGTGCATGACGATCTGAACGCCGGGTCTGACAACATCAACGAAGGCAACCTGTTTAACTCGCCTGACGGGATGATGTTTGACAGCACAGGTCTGCTGTGGATCCAGACTGATGGTGACGACAGCAACGAAGAAGGTTTTGCCGGAATGGGCAACAATCAGATGTTGGCAGGTGATCCAGTGACGGGGCAGATCGAACGCTTCATGACGGGGCCAAACGGGTCCGAAGTCACTGGTCTGACATGGTCTGCCGACAAACGCACGATGTTCGTGGGCATCCAACACCCTGACGCGCCTTTCCCGGACGGTGAAGGTATGCTGGCACGTTCTTCTATCATCGCGATCAAACGCGACGATAACGCCCTTGTTGGTTAATGAGTGATTGGGCGGGTCAGCAATGGCTCGCCCACTTCTTATCTGTGTTGGTCGATCAGGATGGCGTTGTCGTCAGGGTCCATCACCATGATATGCGCAGGGCCACTGGTGTCCGGATCGCATGTCGCTTCTAACTTAATCCCCGCATCTTGCAGGCGTTTTTGAATGGCGCGGACGTCCTCGAACGGATCGACGTTCTGGGCGTTGTTGTCCCAGCCGGGGTTAAACGTCAGCGTATTTGCAGGGATGTGCCCCTGAAACAGCCCAAGTAAAGTCTCGCCATTTTTAAGGATGGCGTAGTTATGTTCGCTATTATCGTGGAACGTCTCAAACCCGAGCGTTTTGTAAAACGCAATTGATGCGGCAAGGTCTTTGACGTTGAGGCTCGTTGAAAATGCACCAAGTGACATGGCGGTCCTCCTTTATGTGAATGACCTGACCCTAACGGGTGTCGCGGGCTTTACAAAATGCTGTCGCGCTTGGCCTGCAAAAACGCGCGCTCGGCTGCCAGTTCGGTCAGCGCTATAGCGGCATCATAGGCGGGCAGGGCGTCGGGATGCCCCGATCTATGCAGCAGGTCAGCCCGCGCCGTCAGAAACGGTTGGTACCGGTGCATATCGGGATCTTTGGCAACCGACGACAGCATCTCTAGCGCCGCATCAATCGACGTCGCATAGGAAACAGCCATCGCCTGATTGATACGCACAACGGGGGACGGTTGGATCCGGTACAGCAGTGCATAAAGCGCTGCGATCTGAGACCAGTCAGTGTCATCCCATGCAGGGGACTGCGCGTGCAGCGCGGAAATAGCGGCTTGCAGTTGGTACGGCCCGACACGTCCCTTGGGTAGCGTGGCCTGCAAGATTGCATCGCCTTCGCTGATCTTGGCACGATCCCAACGGTTGCGGTTTTGCTTTTCCAGCGGGATCATCTCGCCCGCGTCGGATTTTCGCGCAATCCGCCGTGCATCATGCAACAGCATTAGCGCCAGTAACCCAGCGATCTCGGTATCATCCGGCATCAGGGTGCGGATGATCCGCGCCAGCCTGATCGCTTCGTCACTCAACCCCCATTTGCCCGCATTAGCGCCCGTGTAACCCGCGTTAAATATCAAATAGAGCACAGACATCACGGCAGCTGTCCGTGCGGGCAGCATATCAGCAGATGGGATTTCATAAGGGATACCAGCAGCGGCAATCTTACGTTTCGCGCGGACAAGGCGCTGGGCCATCGCGTCGGGTTGATCCAGAAATGCACGTGCAATTTCGCCGGTCGTTAAGCCACCCAATGTACGCAAGGTCAGCGCCACTTGGGTCTTTTCTTCAAGCGCGGGGTGGCAACAGGTAAAGATCATCTCAAGACGTTTGTCAGGGATCACGCTGTCGTCGCTTTCATCAGGTGTGTTTTCAAGGTCAGCCAGATACGACAGTTCCGGCACTTTGGCTTGAAAACGGGCGGTGCGGCGCAGACGGTCAATGGCGCGCCTGCGGGCCGTTGTGATCAGCCACGCGGCAGGTGCGCGCGGCAACCCGTCTCGCGCCCAGACTTCTATCGCCTTGGTAACGGCATCTTGCAGGCAATCCTCTGCAAGCTGCATGTCACCCAGCGATTTGGTCAATGCGGCAAGGATGCGACCCCATTCTTCACGCGCACAGCGGTCAATGGCTTGGCGCAACGAATGGGGTGGCAACATTTTGGGTTATTCCCAGACCATCACGGGGCGAATCTCGATCCGGCCATAGGTGGACGTTGGAATTTTCGCAGCCTGTGCAATGGCGTCGTCCAGATCATCACATTCCAGCAGGTAATACCCGCCAAGCTGCTCTTTCGTCTCGGCGAATGGTCCGTCGGTCGTGATGGTTTTTCCATCACGGACAGTCACCGTTGTGGCAGTGGCAATCGGCTGCAACGCGTCGGCATGGACCATCTTTTTACTGTTGGCCATTTCGTTCGTGAAATCGGTGTAGCCCTGCATAAAAGGGCCAAATTCGTCAGAACCGGGTTGTGGACCAGTGCCCTCGGCGGAATAGATCAAACACATATATTGCATGGGGTCATCTTTCATTCTCTACACAGGCGTCATTGCCTTTGTATCATCCAGACGCACAAGAAATGGCGAAATCGACACCTGCGACAAAATTTTTTTGCGAAGACGTTCCGGCAGACAACCTGACGCTTGATTTCCGGCGCGATTCCCAATAGATCGCGTGCGAAGTTGAACCGGGCCAAATTGGCCCCTCGAATTTAAGGGCTTTGGCATATGGCTAAGGAAAAGTTTGAACGCACGAAACCGCACGTCAACATCGGTACAATCGGCCACGTTGACCACGGTAAAACGACGCTGACAGCGGCGATTACAAAGTACTTTGGCGACTTCCAAGACTACGACCAGATCGAC
>NZ_JALKAR010000009.1:0-102936 GCF_023015725.1 Loktanella sp. F6476L
GATTACCAACACCACCAGCCGTCCAAGCCTGAATAGTCACACCCGCAGACTGGTATTCATTATCAACAATCGTACCACCAGATAGATCATTAAAATCAATCGTCTTCGTCATAACTCATTCTCCTAAGGCTCTAATAAGCCGTACCATTCAACGCTTGTCGTAACGTCCAGCCACACCCTGACGACACAACTGCCATCAGCTACAATTCCATTCATCCGGATACACCTGTGAAACAGGCCACTACCACAGACACCATCATTCTTCGCATCCCTCAGATCTGAGGAAGGCACGATTGCCCCAACAACCGTCAGCCTGCTGCCAAGCTTTCACCACTTTAGGTCACCATCCAAACGTCACCAAAGAAAAACCGCCCCAAATCTGTCTCAATGTGGCGATTTTCGACAATCGCTTGTTTGCTGACCTCTGCCCATCCACGAAGCGCGACACACTGTAAACCAAAGCGACACAATTATCCGGGATTATTGCCAGAATTATAGGGGGAACTTCAGACGCAAGCTCCCCGACACCCAGTCATTGTTTCACCTTTAGCAACAACAGCACCACGCTGCTTTCTGCCTTATTCGAGCAATGGCATGACAAATTATTCGGCATGTTCAAGTGATTTTCCAAAACAATGCGCCAAAGGCCAGTCTATTGGGCGCGCTGCGTAGACAATATATCTCTGAATCGTTGCTGATAAAGATCCCGAATCACCCCTTACTTGATCTTGGCACCTGCAGTTGTCAGCCCGATATCGTCGTGATCAACGAGGTTCCACGAGAGGCCTTCGTTGCGATAAATACGCTTACCCAGACGCGTGTAATCGCCAACATCGTGCGGCAGCCTTTGCCCTACAACAATGCATTGAAACGTCTCGGTTCCGGTGTTCTTGATCGAATGTGCAAGGCCACCCTTGCGATAACCTATGAAATCACCAGGACCGATTTCGTGCGCTTCGTCGCCGATATAGGCTGTTGCGGTTCCCGCCAGCACGTAAACACATTCGTCTTCATGGTGATGGACATGGTGTTCTGTTGTCTCGCACCCCGGTTCAACCGAAATGATATGAAATCCGAACCCGGTCAGCCCTGTGAGATCACCCAGAGATTTATTGATACGCTGCGCATTCGAGTTCAGGAAATGGGTCTTCTGCAGGCCTTCCATCTTTGCGATGTCATCAGCCTTGAGCACGTAATTGCTGTCATCCATTGTTGGTCCCCTATGATCACCCCATGCGAGCAGCCATTTCGAGCATTCGGTTCGAAAAGCCCCATTCGTTATCATACCAGCCGTATATCCGGACAAGCCCCCCTTGGGTCACGCGTGTTTCCGGTAAGGCGACGATCAGACTTTCTGGGCGCGCCCGTAGGTCTGTGGATACGAGGTGTTTGTCGGTTGATCCAATGATACCGGATTGCTGCGAAAGCACTGCTTGTACGTCATCAAGGGCTACCTTTGCGTCGACCGTCACGGTCAGATCAACGGCAGACACAGACGCCACAGGCACCCGAACGGCCGCCCCCTCAACCCGACCTGCGGTTTGCGGCAGTACCTGATCCAGCAAGCGATGCGCCGATGTTGTTGTCGGCACCATCGACAGGGATGCGGCCCTGCTGCGCCCGAAATCCCCTCGCGGCGCATCAATTGTGGGCTGGCTACCGGTGTAGCAATGGATTGTCGTCATCCAGCCTGTTTTGAGGCCCCAAGTGTCGTCTATCAGCTTGACCAGCGGCGCCAAAGCGTTTGTCGTACATGACGCGTTTGAGACAATCTTCTGGTCCGCTAACAGATGGTCGTTCGCGCCCAGAACTAACGTCACATCTGCGGCGTCGGATGGGCCGGAGATCAGAACGCGAGACGCGCCCGCTTTCAAACCACGTGATGCAACGGCGACCGAACCTGCGGTGCCCGTACATTCCATCGCCACATCGACGCCAGTCAGATCAAGCGTGCTGAGATCATCGGTTGTGTGCAGTGGGATTGGCTTGCCGTTGATGACAAGTGCACCGTCTTGTAGCGCGACATCGCCACGGAACGGACCAAAGATACTATCGTATTCGAACAGATGCGCGCACAGGTCAGGCGCGCATAGATCATTGACTCCAACAACCTCGACTTCTGGAACAGCACCATATGCCCATGCACGTAGCACGGTTCGTCCAATACGACCCAAGCCATTGATAAAGATACGCGTCATCCGCACCGTCCCCACATGAATTACGGCCAAGCTGCATCGCACCTTGGCCGTTCACAAGTGGTTTCGCGTACCAGATACAATCCGCTTAGCTGGCTTTCAGCACACCCCGTGCGATCTGATCTGCCTCGATGCTTTCGAACAGGGCCTTAAAATTACCTTCCCCAAAGCCATCGTCGCCTTTGCGCTGGATGAATTCAAAGAAGATCGGGCCAATCACGGTCTTCGAGAAGATCTGCAAAAGGATGCGGGTTTCACCGCCGTCGAGCACACCTTCACCGTCAATCAGAATGCCGTGCTTGCGCATCCGATCAAGCGGTTCTTGGTGACCACCAACGCGTTCCTTCGATAGGTCGTAATAGGTGGGCGGCGGGGCTGGCATAAACTTGATTCCGCGCTCTGAAATTTCGTCAGTGGCGGCATACAGATCACGAGCACCTACGGCGATGTGCTGGATGCCTTCGCCATTGTAGCGCTTCAGATATTCGACAATCTGACCGGTTTCACCGCGGTCTTCGTTGATCGGGATACGGATACGCCCACAAGGCGACGTCAACGCGCGGCTCGTCAGACCAGAATGTTTACCAGAGATATCAAAGAACCGAATTTCGCGGAAATTGAACAGGTCGCCGTAGAACTTGAACCAGACGTCCATGTTCCCCTTATGCACATTGTGCGTCAGGTGATCGAGGTAGTGAAAACCAACGCCTTCGGGATGCGCATCAGACACCCAGTCGAATTCTGCGTTGTACGGGTTCGTGTCATAGTAATCTTCAATGAAGTACAGCAGTGACCCACCGATCCCCTTGATCGCCGGGACATCCATGATTTTGCCGTCGCCGACATAAGGTTCGGCACCCATTTTCACGGCATGATCAAAGGCATGTTGGGCGTTCACGACACGCCAACCCATAGATGGGGCGCAAGGACCGTGTTCGGTCACAAAATCCATGCCATGCGTACCAGCTGCGTTATTGATCACATACGTGATGTCGCCCTGCTGCCAAAGTTCGACGGCTTTTGATTTATGCGTAGCCGTATGCGTGTAACCCATTTTGGTGAACAATACGCGCAGTTGCTCGGGGTCTTCATGGGCGAATTCAACGAATTCAAACCCATCAGTCCCAGCAGGGTTTTCATCAGTGATTGTGGCGCGTGGCGCGTCGTGTGGAAACGGACCCATTGGAAACTCCATATTTGCATTTCACCACCGTATCGCACGAAGGGTGCGGCAAGGGCGCGAATTTCAAACTTGGATCGCAAAATGCACGTCAATCTTGCGCATATTTGTAAAATCACGCATGAATGACGCATGAGACCACTTGACCAAACAGACGAACATTTGCTTGCCTTGCTGCAAGCCGATGCGCAGACATCTGCTGCAAAGCTGTCCCAAACCTTGAACTTGTCAGCATCTCAAATCAGTCGCAGACGACAACGCCTTGAAGAAGACGGCTACATCACGGGCACGGTTTACAAGGTAGATGCCGTCAAAATCGGCCTGACGGTTCAGGCATTTATCCAAGTTCAAACTGACGCCCACACGAAAGAAACCCACGCATCGTTTCTCAGGCTGATCAAAACGCGGCGCGAGATTACAGGCGCGTGGACCATGACCGGCGACGCTGATTACTTGCTGCGGGTCTATTGCGCCGACCTTCCGGCATTAAACAGGTTCACCCAAGACGTGCTTTTGCCGCATCCGTCAATCGGGCGGGTACATAGCCAAATCGTGATGGAAGACCTCAAGGACGCAAGCGCCCTACCCGTGTAATTTGCGCAACGCATCTTCGGCGCGCGTCATGAGCAAGGCCATCCCTTCGGCGGTCGCAATCTCAAAACCCTCTTTCAGTAGCGTTTCAGCACGCTTATGTTCACGGTTTGACAAGGCAATCAGGCCCAATCCGATCTGGGCGCGCGCAAAATGCGCACCTCTTGGGCCGCCAAGGTTTGTCGTGAAGGTCTTCAAATCCGATGCCGCGCGTCGCTTTGCGGTCAGTTTGAGTTGCACAAAAAGAGCAATGTCCGCGATGCTCGGTTTGTCTTTGGCAAAGTCAGGACGGCCTTCGGGCGCTTCTGCGTCAGGATCGATCAAACCCGCAATGGCCAACAAAATTTCTGACCTCAGGATATAGGTCTGCCGGATCAGGTTGATATTGCCCTTCGCGTCCACGTCTTTGATCAGGGCATTGATCAACCGCCAACCCAAGGCAAGATTGCCATTCTTGACCGCCAAAACGACTTCGATCCAATCAAGGGAATGGATCAGGTTGTAGTCGCCTAATTCCCAAACACGTGCCCGCAAAGGGTGCAACCGCTTCCGCACATCAGCAACGGGGTACATAAAGCTGTGCGCGAATACTTCGATACACGTTGATGCGTAGTAATCCGCAGTACCCGGAATGGCGTCACGCATACTTACTTTCACCGCGCGGTATGTCGCCTCAGGATTGCCTTCGACTGTGTAGACCAGTGCGCGCGACCATTGGGCGAAAGACAACGCGCGACGATCATTTTGGGTCCGCGCAGCATCCGCAATTGTATCCGCTACGGCAAGCGCGCGCACGCGCCGCCCCGACGACCGGTAAATCGACGACAACAGATAAAGAGCGGTCATCGCCAGAAACCGATCACCGGCAGCAACGGCAACGGGTTCCACTTCGGCCGCAAGACGTTCGACAGTTTCAAGCGGTTCCCAGTTCGTTTCTTCATAGATCCGCATCAAGACAACCTTGGCCCACGCAGCCCCCAACGCATCACCCGCTATACCCGCGTCAGTTAGCGTCGTTTTCGCCAGCTTTAGCGCGGTTTCATAATCGCGCAGATGCGTCAGGGCCATTGCATGCGACGTCCGCGCTTTGCCCAGATCCGGCGTATATCCGGCCTTCTCCAACCGCGGAAAAATCCGCGTCGCGATCGCGCGGGACCGATTGTGCTGCACCGAAATATCCAACACGTGAAACCATGTCGCAGCCATTTCGCCCAGCGCCATGTCATCAATAACGGTCGGGTCCGCCTCGATCATTTGCATGGCTTGTTCAAGGTTTTGATCAGCCTCTTCCAACGCGTATGTCGCCAATTGAAGCTTTGCGGATTTGATAAGGTAATGAACGGCTTTGGGCGGGACACCTGCCTGCACAAAGTGATAGGCAAGCTGACTGGTACGTTCCGTTACTTTTGTTGGGCTTTGCTCAATCGCGATGGCAATACGGTGGTGTATGCCTGCCTTCGCGCCCGTCAACAGCCCCGCGTAAACCGCATCCCGGATCAGGGCATGCGCAAAACGCCAACCGCCGCCAGAAGTTGCTTCGACCAATCCAACCATTTGATCCAAGTCACTTGTGCAATCGTCCCGCTCAGTCGCCGCATTTAGAATATCAGTTGGAAAGTCGCGCCCGATTGCAGCAGCCACTTGCAACATCGCCTTCTGGTTTTCAGGTAGACGATCAACGCGGCTCAGTACCATCTGTTGCAAGTTACCAGTCAGATAGTCATGGCTGTCGCCCTTGATCTCTAGTCCGTCGGGGCCATCATACAACGCATCACCCTGACGCAACGCGCGGGCAATTTCGACAGCGATCAACGGATTGCCTTCAGATTTCTGCGCAACATCATTTGCCATTGCTGGCGAAATGGCGCGCGCAAACCCCGCCTCAACGATGCTGCGGATATCGGACTGCTTCATCGGTTGTAGGTCGAAGGTGGTCGGCGCATTCGGATCAATCCAAACGGGCAGATGTGTGGGTCTGCTTGTGACGATCAACGGGACAGGGTCGTCCTTGAGCAATCCGATCAGATCATGTGTCGCCGTATCAATCCAATGCACATCTTCGATCACAAAAACAGCGCCATTCAATCGAGACAACCCGCGCAAAATTGCCATAAGCGCATCGCGTTCCTGCAAAACACGCGTCAGCGGATCGGTTTGATTATCCTTTGGTTGGATTGCCTGAGCGATCAATGCGGGATCGCAAATTTCGGGCTGAGATTTGTGCAGCGCATCCAGCGCGACGGTAAAATCTGCTTCAGCCCCAACAGAGCTGGCTTGACGAATAATGTCATATATCGGTGCAAACCCGACCTGTCCCATTGGTGCGCATTGTCCGACAAAGACGGGCCTGTCTTTCATCCGCCCGATGACTTCAAACAACAAACGCGATTTGCCTATGCCGGGTGGACCGATGATCGCGGAAATGCCGGCAGACGACTGCGCATCAAGGATTTGATCAAGCTCGACCTCGCGACTAACAAATGCGGGTGCTGCACTGTGGCGCGCGCCTTCAAATCGTGATCGGGGTGCCGTGACGCCATCCATTTGATGAACACGAACAGCGACCCGATAACCTTTCACAGGTTGCGGCCCCAGATCCGAGGTTTGTAAAAACCCGTCCGTTTCCCGTCGGATGTCTTCGGACAGAACGATGCAGCCGGGGTCTGCGATGGCCTGTAATCTGGCGGCCAGATTGACGGAATCGCCAACAACTTTGACATCCTGATCACGCCCTTTGATCACCATGACATTCCCGCCCGCAATGCCGCTGCGGAATTGGGGGGCGACACCAAATTTCGCGTGAAGCGCATCAACATCGCCCGCAATGCCCTGCTGGAATGCCCATGCTGCTTTACAGGCCTGAAGGCTGGCGTTTTCAAGCGCGCGTGGCGCGCCAAATGCAGCCAAAAAACCATCGCCCGCCGTATCGATCACCTGACCGCCATGGGCCGTCACTTGGGCTTTGGCCATGGCAAGAACGTGTTCTAGCAACGCAAAAACCCGTTCATCCCCAAGCTGTTGCAGGATCCGGGTAAAATCGACCATGTCGACCGCCAGCATGGCCGTCCACCGCTTTTCGCCAAGGGGATCCGTCACGATTTCACCATAAGTTGACGCTAGGTCGTGTCGTCCAACGTGGCAAGTAAATGCTGAAACACATCCCGTGCTGCGTCTTTGCCGATAAAGCAGTCCATATGCCCGTAATGCGGGATGAGCTTGCGGCTGTATCGTGACTGGTGATCCGGGAAAGCATCGTGCAACCACTTCAGGGACCGGATGGTCGCTTCTGGCATCATTTCTTGATTACAGTCACCCGCGATAAAATGGACCGGCATCGTCATACGCGCGACACCATCAAGGTAATTGGTCTTGCCATCCATACTAACGGCGTGCCCTTGCCCGAATATCTTGGCGATGTGTTGGAATGGTTTGGGATGCACCGGCCCAAACAAATGGCGGATCGCGTTATGTGTCGCCTGATTTAATTGTGGATGATGATAGCTGGGACCAAAGAAAAAGTTGATCCGATGGCAAGTCGGACTGTAGCAATCCGACGGCGCAAAATTCGGAACTTTCCAAAGCAGACCGTCGATAGCCGGATCAAGGTCAGGACCAATCATCGTCAAGCTCGGGGATCGCGGCTCCACCGTCCCAACACCCGTTTTAGCCATATACGTCAGAACCGGCCCAAGGTTCATCAGATCGACCAAACCCCACATGTTTTCAGGTAGACCTTCGCCAACATAACGGGCCAAACCTGCATCTGCTTTGGCGTAATTCGCCCAGTTTGTAACCGCATGTGGACCCGTTTGGGATGCGATAATCGACCGGACCCGTGTTTCACCCGCAAGCACGGCCATGAACAGTGACATCGATCCTATACAATGAACGATTGTCTGTACGTCCACCACATCATCAGGGGTGTTTTCTAGAACACAGCTAATCGCGCTTGGCCAATCCACCATCGCCACATCATCAAGCGTGAATGGTTGCCTGCTGGCAGCGATGTCGCCGCTGCCGCGATAGTCGAATAGCCAGACATCGTAACCGGCACGGTACAGCACCTGAACAAGATTGGTGTGGACGGTGGACAACGCAAAAGACGACGCCTTTGTCCCGAAACCACCCGCCAGCATTACAGGCCCTTTGCCGCCCCCATCATATCGGGTCAATTTGACGGTCAGGTCATCCCCCACGCTTGGATGAAAAACCGTGGGTTCCGGTAGGTCAGCGGGCGGGATGTCATCGCCAGCGTCCTGTGCTGGAAAGTTCATCAAATAGGCGTAGATATCGCCATAACACCGCGCAATCGTTCCCACGAAACGGGCAGCGACCTGCTGTTTCGATGCGGCCTCTAGCGCGGATTGTGCTTTTGAATTCTCGGCTTTGCGATCAAGCAGATACGCCATTGCTTGGATCACTCTTGCCCGCACTTCTGAATTATTCAAAACGTCAGGCAAAGTCTTGATCGTTTCACCGTCGAACTGCATGTCCCTATACATATTCTCAAATGCCTGACGGAGATCATCGCCGCCGTGCCCGATTTGAACGGTGCTGGCCTGCCGCATCGCTTCTTCGACACCAACGACCAAAATACCCTGCGCGACCAGCTTATCGCCGTGAAGAATATCCAGTTCGATTTCCGTCAAGTCGGTCCACCAATGGGACTGTTCACGCCGTTTGATCGTCTTGATGCCGTTAAAGGTGAAGGTGCGCCCAACATGATCCTTCGGGTTCAATTTGCCAGAATATCGCATTTCCCAGCATTCAACCTTGTCCGTGTTCGGCATTAAAAATGCGAATTCGCCTTCGACGTCAAAGGTGCCCCCTAAAAACGGACTGGTAAATTCACCCTCTGTGATCGTGGCAATGCCGTCAGGCGGAGTCAGCGTTGCACGGATCTGCGGCGTCTGAATGACCGTTGTTAACGTCGTCACCTCAGGCACGGCTGCGGCGACTTCGTAGGGCCGCGTGGGACGCGGGGTGTCGTTCAGACCATTTGCGGAAATGTGACCGACCATCGTTTCATTCAACGTGGCAGGTGGCGAAAAATCACCCATGTGATCTTGCAGAACCGACATCAGACTTGGGCCGTCAGGGTCATCATGCGCGGCCAAGATGGCGTCTAGCACAGTGATGATTTGTTCAAGCGCCGGACCAATAGCCTCTTTCATCACTGCGTCGTTTTCGACGAGCACCAGCAGGTCATCGGCGGAAATGATGGGGAATTCCGGATCGGTGTCAGAATTGACGTAGATTCTGTAACCAATGACGACACTTTTCCAAGCTTTCTCCAGCGCGTTGCGGGCATCGTCATATTCGTTAGTGGCAATCGCGACCTTACAAGACCGCAGCGGTTTCATTAACCGCTTCAGCAAATTGTACGGATCAGCCTGAACATCTGCGCTATCGCCTTTTGGCAAGGGGGCAAGATCGGTCCAGTCAATCGTCCAATCTTGCGCCTCAGCCAGACGTTCCATCGCCCGTTCTGCAACAGCCGTGATTGTCAGATGTGGGTTCACGCCGACACCGTGAGGCAAGGCTGCACCGTCACAAACGTACAACCCGTTGTGGACACCGCCGTCAGGATCGAAGACCTGGCAATCGGCGTTCACCACGCCATCCGCAGCCGTTTCCCCCATGCCGCAGCCGCCGATGGGATGCACCGTCATCACACGGTTCCCAAAAGCATCCTGCCAAAACGGAAGCGGCATAAATTCGGCTTTGATCGCATCACTGCCTTGGCGCAGCACCTCCGCATCACCGACAATCGCAGGATCAAGACCTGCATCCGGCCAATCCACGACGATCATATCACCTGACATTTTCAACACCCCGTCAGAGGCATCATGGCTCATTACCAGATATGGCAAGGTCCGTGAAACGGGGCCATCGTAAGACGTCTCGGCCAGCTGTGACGGATCATCAATCAACGCAGCCCCGAGATCAGCGGCATCTTTCAAGCGTTCTGTGACGTCCCCGAACCGGAACGGATCGCCCATCAACGCCTCCATCATCGGTAAAACAGCCGCATAACCTGCCGCCAATGCGCCGGGCATGACGCCTTCTTCGATGATCAACCCGTCTTCCAGCGTTTCGGTACGATCACGCAAATCGATCATGCCGGTGATGCAGGGACCGGGCAGATAGCGGTCCTGTGTCTCCGCCGTGACGGTCCGATCACCCGCGCCGACACCGTACACCGGCAATCGGCCGTCGCCGTCAGCCATGTTGGTGTTGTACCCAAAGGCCCAAACATCACCATTGCCCGAAAACCGCTGCCCCAACTGCGCACTGACAGGCAATCCTTTAGTTCGACTGCGCATCAAAATTTCAGTCGTGCCCAATGTGCCAGCAGCCAAGATCACAATCTTAGCGGTCAGGACCAGATCACCAACCGTGACTTCCCAACTGGTTTCATGCGTCTTTGGGTCAATAATCTTCGTCACATAACGGACAGACGCGCCTGTGAATATCTGCGCATCATGGCGCCAAGCATCTAACAGGTAGTTCATGAGGACCGTGTTCTTGGCCCCGTAATTGCAGCCAGACACGCAATCGCCGCAGTCGTTGCAGGGCGGCTGCCAAAGCCCTGCCTTTGTGTGCTGCCCGTCAAATGTGACATTGATATCGGGCCGCAGACAATCGGCACCCAATCCGTCAGCCACCTTTTCAAGAGCCTCAAACTTAGGCTTTGTACGCGGATACGGCGTAGAACCCAGCATCTCGCGGGCCCGCGCATAATAGGGCTTCAGGATATCGGTGTTTTGCGAAAACGGGGCAGGCCAATGTTTGAAAATGCGCGGATCCGCTTCAATCGCGACATTGGCGTTGATCAGGGACGTCCCACCTAATCCACACCCGACAAGCACATGCACGCCATCATTGATCCGCATATCGTAAAGGCCATCAGGTTTCCCTAAAACCTCTCCCGTCTTACTCAGGTGGACTTGAAATTCACCCATCGCCGCTGACATTTCACGCGGGTAGTCGCCCGGATGAATTTCGCGACCGCGTTCAAGAACAGTGACAGCCTGACCAGTGCGTGCTAGCCGGGATGCAGCCACGCCGCCCCCGTAACCGGACCCGACGACAATGATGTTGTGATCGACAGGTGCCTTCGAAAAGCATCGCGAGAGCGGCGGCAGGTAAAACGTCATGATGATACCCCTTGCGCGGTCAAATCAAGCAGCATCGCTTGGCGATCGACGTAAGCTACCCGAACCGTTTCTGCGAAATCAGACAGGATGCGCTGCATGTCAGGGGTCGCCTTACGCGCCTGCAGGTCTTTGACAAACGCCTGCATACTGGCGCGGGGTTCGCTAAGTACTTCGAGATAAGCAAGTGGCACAATTCCGGCTTGCGGCGTCATGAAAAGACGCAGAGCCACGACATTCAGGTCATCGTCGATCAACACCATCGCCGCCCCTTCTTTGGTATCAAGTCGCGGATCGTTCAGCACCCAACCGCCCGTGTTGTAGACCTTTAGCGGCACGTCAAAACCGGACACCTTCATCCGTTCCGAAAATGGTTTGTGTGTATGGCCAAAGATCACAGTCAGATCGTCGGGCACATGCCCCAGTTCATCCATGATCTGTCGACGTATCGGACCACCCATGAAAGACGCGAAACCGTCACGACCTTTGGTGGTAAGGGATTCGATAACGGCGAAACGTTCGGTGTCACGGTATTTGCCGACAGTGGCGTCCAACAGCACACGAGACGCGATCCGCAGCACTTCTTGCACGCGCAGATCACCCGCCAACGGCAGCTTTTCACCCAATTCGGCGCTGACAATTTCGGCGACTTGGGCCGATAGCTTCCGAAAACCCGTGCTTGTCAGCAGGTTCTGATACAAATCACTGGCATCACTCGATAGCCCCGCGTCGCCGATGGTCGACCAAAAGAAATCAATCCAACCAGCGTTTTCACCAGCAATATCAGCGACAGTCAGTTCCGCGCGATCACCGTTTGAAAAGATGTCGCGCAATGTGCTGATCAGAAGATATCCTTCCTCAAAGAAATGCCCGTGATGAAGCAGAACTGCGCGGCCATCCTTTTCAAATCCAATGTTCGGATATCGCAAATCGACATCGCCAAAGCCCGCATCTTTGACCAGAGCGTCCAACATCCGACTGCGCGCGTTTGGCGCTTCGCGAAATGCGGGGGTTGCGTTGCGATAGGTTACGCCATTTGACGACATCCCAGCGACGTCTAGCGCAAGCCGAGCGTCGGTCCATAAAGCGTGATCATGATTGCCTGCCGTCGCTATTACTTTGTCTGCAAAACAGCCGCTTTTTTGCAGACGCGTCAGAAAACCTTGTGCATTGTGGTAAGCATGGGTGCGGTCCGAAAATTGCAGGTCCAGCACATCCCCCAACAGTATCAGCTGCGGCTTGTCTTGCACGCCCAACAAGGCGCTGACCACATCGACAAAGCTATGCGTGACAGGGCTGGGTTCGGGCGGCCCTATCGCGCCACCTTCGGGTAAATTCATCAGCAGACTGGTCGGCGCACCGGCGTGTAAATCCGAAATACAGACGTATCGCAGCATGACCTTCCCCCTCCACAACCACCCTGTGCAGCCCAGTTCCACCTGTCAACCTATGCGAAGGACAGGGATCGCATGGCCAATGCTTGACCGGTCAGGCCCGACACCAGATAAAACCTCATGAGCATTTTTGACGCCAAGTTGGACGAAAGCAGCAGTATTCTGGTTGCAGCGATGGCCCCTGCAGACTGCCGCGTCCTGTTTGAAAACGCGCGTCGTGCAACTTATCCAGCGGGGCAGATGATCTTTGCGGCGGGCGAACCAGGTCAGATGGTGATGCTCATCGAAACCGGCAGGGTCGAGGTTTCGGTCACATCAATGACAGGCCGCAAATCCGTGCTTGCGCATATGGGACCGGGCGAAGTTCTTGGTGAAATCGCGGCTTTGGATGGCGGGGTGCGCAGCGCTGACACGGTGGCAACAACACCGGTGACCGGTTTAGTTTTGTCGCGCGAAAACATCCTGAAATTTGTGACCGAACGCCCTGCGATTGCCCAAGCGATCATTACCGAACTATGCCGCAAAGTTCGCAACGCCTCCGACATGTTCACTACCCAATCAATCACTGAAGGTGGGCCGCGGCTCGCGCAAGCATTATTGCGACTGTTCGACAAATGGGGCGTTGTGGAAGAGAACGCGACACTCCTGTCCGAACGGTTTTCCCAAACGGAAATTGGGGAATTCAGCGGTCTTGCCCGTGAAAACGTAAACCGCCATCTCAAATCGTGGGCAGAACTTGGTATTCTGAATACACAAGGGCGGCGCTTACGTCTGATCGACCGCGCCGCCCTTGAAAATATTGCCGCAGGTTAAACTTGGCTGGGTAGCCAAAGCACGATCCAAGGGAACGCGACCAGCAGGGCGATTGTAATCGCATCAGCGATGAAGAACGGTGTCACGCCTTTGAATACGTCCTGTACGCTAAGGTCATCGCGAACACCCGCCACGACGAAGCAGTTGAGACCGATAGGCGGTGTGATCAGACAGAACTCCGCCATTTTCACCACCAAGATCCCAAACCAGATCGCGCACATCGGACCAGACATGCCGAATGTGCTGTCCACGGCCGCAACCGCTTCGCCACCGTTCAGCGCCATGACGGCCGGATAGACCACCGGCAGTGTCAGCAGTAGCATCCCGATCGCGTCCATGAACATGCCCAGCACAGCGTAGGCCAACAAGATGCAGATCAGGATCAGCATTGGCGCCATGCTCAACGACGTAATCCAATCGGAAAACGCACCCGGTAGGTCAGCAAAGCCCAAGAAGCGGACATAGATCAACACGCCCCAGATGATCGTGAAAATCATCACGCTTAGTTTTGCGGTCTCTAACAAGGCGTCTTTCAGCTGGTGCCAGCGCATTCCGCGATACATCGCGACCAAGAATACGACGAACGCACCAATGGCGCCGCCCTCTGTGGGCGTACCCCAAGCGTCGCCGCCAAACGGGTTATAAACGAACAAGATGATCGTCAGAACCACGAACACGATAGGCAGCGCAGGAGGCAGCGATTCAAACCGTTGACGCCATGTAAAGCCGCGCACGGGTGGGCCGAAATTCTTGAACGTCATCGCCATCCCGATGATTAGAGACGCATAAACGATCGCAGAAAACGCACCGGGCACGAAACCTGCAAGCAGCAATTTACCCACGTCTTGTTCCACGATGATCGCATAGATGACCAAAATAGCAGACGGCGGGATCAACGACGCCAGCGTTCCTGCTGCAGCCACAACACCAGCCGCGAAACGTTTGTCATAGCCAATATCCAACATTTCTGGGATCGCGATGCGCGCGAATACCGCTGATGTCGCAACGGATGCGCCAGACACCGCTGCGAAACCAGCTGTCGCGAATACTGTCGACACAGCCAAACCGCCCGGCACCCACGCAAACCAACGCTTCGCAGCTTCGAACAACGCCTGCGTCAGCCCCGCATAATAGGCCAGATAACCGATCAGAATGAATGTCGGGATCAAGCTCAGCGCTTGTGACGCGACCTTTGAATGTGGCACCTGCCCTGCGGTTTTCACCGAAACGGTCAGCGCCCACATGAACTGTTCAGGATCGTACCCCTTCTTCGCCCAGAAAATCCAAATCAAACCGGTCATGCCTGCCATTGCCGCCGCGAATGCAACACGCATCCCCAGCAAAACCAGCACCAACATGCCGCCTGAAACGATCAGGCCAATATCAATCGGTTCCATGTTTAACGGCCTTCTTCTGCGCCAGAGACCGTCTCGGCCTCCATGCGGGCTTGGGTTGCGGCATCAGCGACAAGGGGCACGGCGATTGCCTGTTCTTCATTGCGGATGATGGCGCGGACATAGGCCCAGACCTGCAACATCAATCGCAAGCACAGGACGCCAAATGCGACGGGTGCCAACAGTTTCGCGGGCCACAGTGGCAGGGCGATATCCATTGAACTGTCGCGACTCCACATGGGAGATCCGAAATCAAAGCTGCGCGCGAAATGCGCCCAAGTGCCCCAAACAAGCAGGATCATCAGGATCAAAATGGTCAGTGTCGTGATCAGTTCGACAATATACAATGGACGACCGCTAAGCTTACTAACGATCATGTCCATCCGGATGTGACCACCGTCCCGCTGGGTAAACGAAACGCCCATAAAGGCGATCAGCGGCATCGCCTGCTGAATCCAATCGACATATCCGGGCAGCGGTTGGTTAAGAAAGTTGCGCCCGCCAACGGACACAACGGCCAGCAGCATCAAACAAAAAACCGCCAAACCACTAATCAGGGCAAAAGCGCTTTCGAGTTTGTAGAGCTGTCGGTCAATTTTACTGAGCGTACTGTCGTCGGACAGCACAAGGGATGAACCAGCCATGGCAGGTCTCCGTCCAAAAATGAGAAAGACCCCGCGCCGACAGTATCAGCGCGGGGTCTGTATCAGGGTTTAGCTGTCGCCAGCGATCATGCCAGTCACAAGATCGTACAGTTCTTGCGCAGGCAAACCACGACCCGCGTTATCCGCGATCCATGCTTCAGCAGCAGGGGCAGCAGCGGCTTCTTTGAAGGCTGCGATTTCGTCATCTGTGAATGTCACAGATGTGATCCCGCGCTCTTCCAATGCTGGGCCCCATGCAACCATCGTGTTGTCGTTGTAGTTGGACACATAATGATCAAGCGCTTCGTCGATGGAATCCATCAATGCAGCGCGGTGATCGTCTGACAGGTCGTTCAACGCGTCAGTGTTCGCCACAACGGGGCAGTTCACAGTGCCCGGGTTCAGGTTTGTCGTCCACCACGTACCATTTTCGATTGTGCCAAATGACATGTGTGCGTGTGGTGCGAATGCGACCGCTTTCACAACGCCGCTGTCCATCGCCTGACGTACTTCGGTCGCGGACATGGATGTTGGAACACCGCCAACGGCTTCCATCGCTGCACCGATACCACCGGTTGCACGCACGGACAGACCATCAAAGTCAGCCAAGGACGCAGGCGCATCGCCGACACCAACAAGGTTGTACTGCGGCAGTGGGGACGGCATCAAAAGCGTCGCGTTCCAACGACCAAGGTCTTCTTGGGCTGCTGGGTGGCCGTAAACAGCCATGGACAATTCAACTTCCTGCTCAAGCGATGACACGCCGAGGAACGGCAATTCCAGTACTGTGATGGATGGGTTCTTATCGCGGTGGTAGCCCGCACAGAACTGCGCCATTTCAAACGCGCCGATGGAAATACCATCTAGGTTCTCAGTGTTCTTGGACAGACCACCATAGCTGATGTTCAATGTGAATTCGCCGTTCGTTTTCTCGGAGACGAGTTCAGCCAGCTTTTCAACGTGTTCGGTAAACGCACGGCGTTTACCCCAAAGCGATACGTTCCATTCGGTGGCCAAAGCTTCGCCAGCAAATGCAAGTGTGACAGCCACAACAGCGGATGATTTCAAAATAGTACGCATGATTTTCCTCCCAGAGACATGCTGATGTCTGAGGGAAGCCTAGCAAAGGATTTGCGACCTGCCTATGCAAGAAAATGCCTAGCGACGTGGTTCTGCCCTGCGGATTCCCGCAAAGCCGGTTTTCAGCTTTCGACAGGCGTCTCTGCCAGTTCGCGGTCCGCTTCAGGCACGTTCAATGTGGCCCATGTATCATCGCGTGGCGGCGGCGGTGGCGTGATACAAGATTGGTTGTGAATGTTCACTTTCGCCATGAAATTCGCAGAAATCGGGGCCGTCACAAACAAGAACCCCATGATCAGCAATTCATGCAATGACCCCTGCCCAATCAGGAAAGAGTTCAACATCGACGCCATCAAGAACGCACCGATGCCGACAGTCCCTGCCTTGGTCGGGGCGTGCAGGCGGCTCATTGAATTATCAAGTTTCAGCAGGCCGATGGCGGCGACAAACGTAAAAAACAGGCCAATAATCAGCGAAATCGCGACGCCAATGGTGAGAATAAGATCAAGAGTCATTCGATGATGTCCCCCCGCAGTACAAATCGGGCGTATGCGACCGTGGAAACGAAACCGAGCATTGCAATGATCAGCGTTGCTTCGAAATAGATTTGCGAGCCTTGGAAAATGCCGATCAAAACGATCAAACCAATGGCGTTAATCACCATCGTGTCCAGCGCTAGAATACGGTCGCCCGTGCTTGGCCCTTTCCACAGTCGGACCATCGCCATGATCTGGGAAATCGCCACGATGATAAACGCGGCGTACAGGCACCATGTCACAAGATCAGTTGCAAAGGTCATTGGAATATCTCCAGCAAACGGCGTTCGTAGCGGTCTTTAATGTCATCGCGCACTGCGTCCGGATCATCAGCATCCAGCGCATGCACAAGCAGGCTGTGCCCTTCGTCGGACAGATCAGCCGAAACAGTTCCGGGCGTCAGCGTGATCGTTCCCGCAAGGATCGTGATCGCCTCTGGTGACTTCAACTCCAGCGGGATGATAACCCAGCACGGTTTCATCTGCGCGTTGGATTTCGTGAGGATGATCCAAGCAACTTGGACGTTCGCGACAAGAATATCCCAAACGACCAAAACACAGTATTTCAGCATCGGGATCAGGCGCATCCGGTCAGGGCGATCCGGCCACCAACGTGCGGTCAGGAACGGGATGACGATGCCCAGAATGATCCCGAAGACGACCATCCCAGCAGAAACGCTGTTCTGCAGCATCGTCCAAACGACGGCGAGCAAGAGCGTCAGGAAAGGGTGTGGGAACAGTTTTTGAATGAGGTGTTTCATATCTAGTGCTCACCTTCTTCATCAGTCGCGTGATCGTCGTCACCGTACCCATCGTCTTTGTAATCCGACAGCTTGCCCGGTGTGTCCAAAACGGTCGAGATATACGCGTCAGGCGCAAACAAATCTTTGGCAATCGCCGTCGTGTAAGACGTCGCGGGTCCTGCAAAGACCGTGTGTGCCACAAGCATCGCGATCAACCCACCGACCGCGACATAAGACAACGCAGCAGGCGGTGCCGCGACCTCTGCATCTTCGGGAACGGGCACGCCTCTTGCTTTCCAAAACACCGTGCTGCCTGCCCGCGCAAAACCCACAACGCTGATCAAGCTGGCCCCAAGCACAACTGCCCAGACCCAAACCATCGTCGCCGTGTCAAACGCAGCATCCAAAATCAGAAGTTTGCCCAAGAAGCCGGACAGCGGCGGCAGCCCAGCCATAGCAATGGCGGCAACAAAGAACATCGCAGCGGTGAGAATACCGCCTGCAATTGGCGGCTGTGCCGTCAGGTTCAGGTTTTCACGACCCGCGCGTGCAAGGTCAGCGATCAGGAACAGGGCCGCCGCAGCCAACGTCGAATGCACGATGTAGTAAAGCGCGGCTGCAATCCCTTCGGGTGTGAACAGCGCAATCGACACCATCACCATGCCCATAGATCCGATGACCGAGAACGCAATCAAACGATCCAGCTTTTTCGCGGCCAATACGCCGATCATGCCAACAGCCAACGACACGAGTGCAGCAGGCATCAACCACCAACCGTGAAGGCCAACAGTCGCCTCAAGCTCTGGCGGGAAGATCATCGTATAGACCCGAATAATCGCGTAGGCCCCAACCTTTGTCATGATCGCGAACAAGGCCGCGACAGGTGCTGGTGCTTCCGCGTAGCTGGACGGTAGCCAGAAATGCAGCGGCACAATCGCGGCTTTGATCGCGAACACCATCAACAGCAGCACGGCCGCAACACGGATACCGGACGATTCCAACGGATCGAACATCTGCACGCGCACAGCAAGATCAGCCATGTTCAGTGTACCTGTCTCTGCGTAGATCGACCCAAGCGCGAATAGGAACAGGGTCGATCCAAGCAGGTTAAACAACACGTATTGAACACCCGCCCGCAAACGGACAGTGCCGCCCGCGTGGATCATCAGACCGTAAGACGCGATCAACAATACCTCGAAAAACACGAACAAGTTGAACAAATCGCCCGTCAGGAACGCGCCCATGATGCCCATCAGTTGGAACTGGAACAAAGCATGGAAATGCCGCCCGCGATCATCCCAACCGGACCCGATGGAATAGAGCATAACAAACAACGCAAGCACCGATGTCAGCAGGACCATCAAGGTTGATAGCTGATCCGCGACAACGACAATCCCGAACGGTGCTGCCCAATCACCAAGCTGGTACAGCGTCACAGTGCCATCAGATGCTTGCCACGCCAGCCCCAAGGCCACAACGATCAGACCGACAATACCGGCCAGCGAAATCACCCGTTGAATCCCGATGTGATACCGCGCGGCCAGCACGATGAACGGCGCCAGAAACGCGGGCAAAACGATAGGTAGAATGACCCAATGGCTCATGACGCATCTCCCGTCTCTTGTTCGGGTTTTGGATCATCAACATGATCGTCGTTTGCGCCAAGGAACGCGCCCAGTGCGATCATCACGACGACCGCAGTCATCCCGAAAGAAATCACAATCGCGGTCAGGACCAACGCTTGAGGCAAAGGATCGGTGTAGGTCGTCGCATCCGTCAGGATGGGTGGTGCGCCAACAGTCAAACGGCCAGATGCGAACAAGAACACGTTCACCGCATAAGTCAGCAGCGATACACCCATAATCACAGGGAACGTCCGCAAACGCAGAACCAGATAAAGACCCGCAGCGGTCAGAATGCCAATGGCGGAAGCAACAAGAAGTTCCATTATTGGGCCTCCGCTTTCAATTCATCGTCTTCGCGGGATGGGTCAATATCCATCGGGTGATCCGGATCGTCCACATGGGCACGACGAGCCAGTCGCGAGAAGCTTTCAAGCGACAGCATCACAGCACCAACAACGGCAAGGAAAACACCCAGATCGAACAATGCGGCGGTTGCCAGCTCGAATTTCTCAAATGGCGGAATACGCACATAGGTAAAGTCGGATGTCAGGAACGGCCTACCAAAGAACCACGACCCGATCCCCGTGAGACCCGCGATCAGAACACCGGCCCCGATCACACCGTGATACGGATAGCGGACACGGGCCGACGTCCAGCTAAAGCCGCTCGCCATGTACTGCATCACAACCGCAATCGATGCGACAAGACCCGCGATGAAACCACCACCCGGTTCGTTGTGACCGCGCCAGAAGATATAGAACGCAACCATCAACACGACCGGCATAATCACACGGGTCATCACAACCATCATCATCGGGTGCATATCACCCGCACGCGGCTGATCGGGTTTGCGGTTCAGCAGACGGGCGCGGACAGGGCCGGACAGCAACGTCTCGGTCAGCGCGTAAATCAGCAAGGCCGCGATCCCGAGCACGATGATCTCGCCGTAGGTATCAAAGCCACGAAAATCGACGAGGATCACGTTCACGACGTTCGTACCGCCGCCCCCTTTGTAGGAATTGGCGAGGTGGTATTCGGAAATGCTCGGTGCGATCGTGTCCCGCAGCAAGTAGTGGTAGGACAGACCCATCGCAGCCAAACCGACGACAACGGAAATCACCGTGTCAGATGTCCGGCGCAACGCACTACTTTCAATCGGTGTCCGGTTCGGCAGGAAGTTCAGTGCAAGCAGCAGCAAAATAATTGTGACAACTTCAACAGTCAGCTGGGTCATCGCCAAATCAGGCGCGCTAAACACGACAAAACCAACCGAAACCATTAGGCCGACAATCCCAATCAGGATCAGTGACAACAGGCGATTGCGGTGCAAGAAGACGAGCCCCAAAGTCGCAGCAACCAACATCAACCAACCAGCAATCTGAATGAAGTTCGCGGGCTGCAATTCCCGTGTGGCCGGCGCCACAGTTCCGGTTGCCCAAGCGTGGTAGCCGACAGCAACGACCGTCACCGCCATAATCGCTGCATTGCGTGAAAACGCACCATCATGCAGCGGCGCGATGATCTTGCGCGACAGGCTGACGGCAGCGGCGATGATTGCATCAAAGATTGTTTTCGCTTCTGGCCGCGGTGCCGCATCCCACAAACGTAGCGCGGGATTGAAGATCGCCAGCATCAGCAAACCGCCGACAACCGCGATGATGGACATGTAAAGCGCGGGCACCAAGCCGTGCCAAATCTTGAAATGCGCGTCAGGCACCTCTGCCGCTTCGCCCAAGACTGCTGCCGTGACGATCTTGATAAACGGCTCGGCAAGGAACGGCGCGACACCGATCAGCACGACCAGAACAGCCAGCAACGCGGGCGGACCCCACATGCCAACAGGTGGATCATGCGGATGCGCAGGGTAATCGTCACGCTTTGGCCCAAGGAATGTGTGACCAATCAAGCGGAAACAATACGCGGCTGAGAACAGCGATCCGATAGTCGCAAGAACAGGCACTAACAACGGTGAATTGAACAGAACCGTGTGCTCCGCTTCTTCCAGCATCATCTCTTTAGACAAGAACCCGTTGAGCAGCGGAATACCCGCCATCGACAGTGCTGCAATCGTTGCGATCCCGAAGGTGATCGGCATCAGGTGACGCAAACCGCCCAGCCTGCGGATGTCGCGGGTGTGGGTTTCGTGGTCGATGATACCGGCAGACATGAACAAAGCGGCCTTGAACGTCGCGTGGTTCAGGATATGGAACATCGCTGCCATCGCGCCGAACGCGGTGCCTGTTCCGAGCAACATGGTGATCAGACCAAGATGTGAAACGGTCGAAAACGCCAACAAAGCCTTCAGGTCATGTTTGAACAGCGCAATCACAGCGCCCAGAACCATCGTGATCAGGCCAGCGGTGGTCACAATCACAAACCATTCGGGCGTGCCGGACAACACCGGCCACATACGGGCCATCAGGAAAATCCCGGCTTTCACCATCGTGGCAGAGTGCAGATAGGCAGACACAGGCGTCGGGGCCGCCATCGCGTGAGGCAGCCAGAAGTGGAAGGGGAACTGGGCCGACTTGGTGAAACAACCCAATAAGATCAGGATCAAAGCAGGCAGATACAGCGGATCAGCTTGAATCAAGTCGCGGTTTTGCAGGATCACGGACAAATCATAGCTGCCAACGATCTGACCAAGGATCATCATCCCACCGATCATCGCAAGGCCACCCATCCCCGTGACAGTCAGGGCCATGCGGGCACCTTGGCGACCCTCGGGCAGATGCTTCCAGTAGCCGATCAGCAAGAATGATGACAGTGACGTCAATTCCCAGAATATCAACAAAAGCAATATGTTATCGGAAAGAACGATTCCGACCATCGCCCCTTGGAACAGCAACAGATAGGTGAAAAATTCGCCCATGTTGTCTTCGCGGGCCAGATAGAAGCGGCCGTATGTGATAATAAGAAGACCAATCCCAAGGATCAGACAAGCAAAGAAGAACCCAAGCCCGTCGAGCATCAAGGTCATGTTCAGACCAAGCAGTGGCATCCAATCAATGCGGGCGGTGACTAGATCACCGGCCAGAACTGCGGGCAGGTTCGTCAACAAACCCACAAGGGCCATCAAAGTCACCATGAACGTGACACCTGCGACGGCCGTCCGGCCAGCAGCATTCATAACGCCGGGCAGCAACGCCCCTAAAAATGGCAAAGCAACGATAAGGAAGAGGGACACGCGAACTCCTGATCTTTAGGCCGAAATGGTTGGCTCGTTTTGGTTTAAAATGGATCGCACCTCAAGGGAAACAAGTCTTATCTGAGTGATTTTGTCGATAATTGATCTACAATAGGGCGTCTTTATCGAGACCAAGCTTCACAATCTTCTCGTTCAGCGTGCGTCGGCCTATGCCCAGCGCTTCGGCGGCGGCATCCATGCGTCCGGCGTGCGCTGTGATCGCTTTGCCAATCAACTCGCGTTCGAAAGCCGCAACAGCAGATCGCAACGCATCCGGCACGTCGTCTAATTGCTGATCGTTCCGAATGGCGCGCGCCATGCTACCAGACCCGCGACGGGCTGCGAGAACACGACGCTCCCCCACGTTGCGCAATTCACGGACGTTGCCGGGCCAATCATGTGCAAGCAGAGCAGCAAGATCATCCTTATCCATATCAGGCGGTTCAATCTCGTAGGCTTCGCCGTATTCCCGCAAGAAATGCGTCATCAACAACGTCACATCATCCCGACGCTGGCGCAGCGGTGGGATATTCAAAACGACGGTATTCAGCCGAAACAACAAATCCTGACGCAGATCTCCTGCCGACACGGCGGCGTCGGGATCTTCGTTCGTGGCCGATACAATGCGGATATCGACGGACACAGGCGTCGCGGACCCAATCGGCAAGACTTCTTTATCTTCGATGACGCGCAGCAGTTTGGCCTGGACCAATGCCGGACACGCTGCAATTTCATCAAGAAAAACCGTTCCACCACTGGCCGCGACCAACCGGCCCTTGGCACCGCCATCAACGCCAAACATCTCTGTTTCGAACGTTTCCGCCGACAAAGCCGCACAGTTCAGGGCCAAAAACGGACCATCAGGATTGCGCCCAAGATCATGCAGGGCACGCGCGACCAATTCTTTACCAGTCCCTGTTTCACCAAGCACCATGACAGGCGCATCCGCTTCGGCGATATCTAAGATGTCTTCGCGCAGCGCCTTAATTTCGTAAGTCTGACCAAGCAACACACGATCAAGACCGGACAACTGCAACAACCGTTCCCGCAATCGACCATTCGCTTGGGTCATACGGTGGTTGTTCGCTGCATTCCGCAGAATCGTCAGCAATCGACGTGGCTCATACGGTTTTTCAACGAAACTATAGGCCCCGCTTTGGATCGCCTGCACCGCCATCGGAATGTCACCATGTGCGGAAATCAGGACAAGCGGCGGCGCAAAATTGGGATCAAGGCTTTCCAATAGATCGAGACCGGACATCCCCGGCATTCGTACATCCGACAAAATCACGTCCGGCATCATCGTTGCCAGTTGATCAGCCACAGCGCTTGCGCGTGACAAAGCGTGTGCCGTCCAACCCGCCGCTTCTAACAATTCGACCAAGGATTCACGCATTGCTTTGTCGTCATCGACGATCAAAATACTATGGCTCATGGTGTCGTATCCTCTGTCGTATCGGCAAACCGGATATGAAAAACCGCACCGCGATCGGGGCCGTTTTCAGCAGTCATATCACCCCCGTGATCGCGCACAATCTGCGCAGAAATGGCAAGACCTAACCCCATACCACGTCCGCTATCACGGGTTGTCATGAATGGCTCTGCCAAATCCGCAAGCGTGGCATCCCCCAAACCGTGCCCGTTATCAGTGACCGACACCCACGCCGGATCGCCGCCCAATGTGACCCTAACACTGGGGCTTTCCACCTCTTCAACCGCATCCGCCGCATTGCGCAGGACATTGGTCAGGACCTGTTCGATCCGCAATTTGATCCCGCGCGTCATGACAGGTTCGTCAGGCATATCCGAGATCAACGCAATTCCGCCAGCACTGTAATTCGGTTCAACCAATGCAATTGCCGCCTGCAAAGCGTCACGCAGATCGAATGGTTCAAACGGTTCGCTGCCGGACCGCGCAAAGAACTTAAGTTGACGGGTGATCCCTTCCATCCGATCCACGAGACCACCGATTTTGCCTGCTATGTCTGGCGCTGCCTTTGCACTGATTTCAGCGGCCGCGATGTGGTTGCGCATCGCGGCAATTGGTTGGCCAAGCTCATGGGTCACGGATGCGGACAACTGGCCCAATGCCGCCAGACGGCTGGACCGTTCCAATTCACCCTGCGTCCGTTTTAAACGGCGTTCGGCGCTGCGGCGGTCCTCAATTTCTACGGCCAGCCGATCATTTGCGCGCCGCAGCTCTGCTTCCTCGTCGACCGATTTTTGCAAAGCCACAGCCATGCGGCGCGATCTTTGGACTTGGACCATGATAAACGCCAAACCCGCCGCAAAGATCAAAGCCGCAGTCACCAACCACGTACGGGTCGTAGCGCGGTCATCGCTTGCAAAGTAATGGATTGCCCAATCATGCGGCAAATCACGCGCGACCACGTGTAATCTTTCATCACCACCAATCGACGCACGAAACGCGTCATGGGGCGACCATTTCAATGGCTGAAGGTCCTGACCGGAAAACTGGCGGCTTTGTGCAATGGCGCCGCGTTGCGTATCGGTCAATGCGGTCAGCGTGCGGTATTGCCACGCTTCATCTGACGCCAACAAGACAACGCCATCCTGATTGACCAACAAAACTTGTTCACCAGAATCTCGCCAGCTTTGCGCCAATTGGGACAGATCAATCTTGATCGCAATGACGCCGACAACCGCATCGGCCCCGTCGCGCACCGCATCTGCGATAAAGTAACCGGGCAAACCGGTTGTCGCACCAATCCCGTAGAACCGACCCTGCCCACCGCCCAACGCAGTCTGGAAATACGGACGGAAGGCATAGTTCTGACCAACAAAACTGCCCTCCAGATGCGCATTAGACGCCGAAATCGTAGCACCACTGGGCTGCATCAAATAAATGGCATCCAATTCAGCCTGAGCCGCGAAATCTTTCAGTCGATCATTCAACAGATCACGGTCACCACCTTGGGCCGTCGCCACAACAAACGGATCGCGGGCCAGAACATACGTCAGGTGCGAAAAGCGCGCGAGCTCGGACGTGACCGTGCTGTGATAAAGCGACAACCGCCCTTCGGCTTTCGACAATTCCTCGGATTCGAAATACCGATACGACAATTGGTTAACCAAGGCGGCTATGGCCAAGACCACAAGGGCTGTCAGAAATCGGGGAAGGCGGCGCATTTGTATCGGTCGCGTGAAATGGGTCAAATGTCAAACAATCAGGGTTTTCCAATGACGACAGCGGACTAGGTAGCGATTGGCGCACATGAAGCGTGATTTGACAAAATGTCGCACGGCGTCAGTGTGATCAGGACGGAATCAAAAATGGGGATACACATGCGTTTATCGAACAAACTTAAACTCTCGGCGACAGCGCTTGCGCTGATTGCGAACGGGGCAACTGCGGAAACGCTGCGCTGGGCATCCACGACAGATCCACAGACAATGGACCCCCATGCCGTGAACGCGGCCCCTGTGCTGTCGTTCCTGAACAACGTGTATGAAGGTCTTGTGCGCCGCGGCAAAGATATGGCGATTGAACCGTCCTTGGCTGGATCGTGGGAACCACTCGAAGGCGAAAACGGCTGGAGGTTTAATCTGCGCCAAGGCGTGACCTATCAGGACGGGTCCGAATTTACGGCAGAAGACGTGAAATTCTCCTACGAACGCGCATCAAACGAAGCATCAGACGTGCGGTCATGGTTTGCGCCGGTTTCTGAATTCCGCGTCGTTGATGACTTTACCGTCGAATTCGTAACCTCCGCGCCGAACCCGCTGTTCCCTGACAGCATCGCGAATTTCATGATCATGGACAGCGGTTGGACGACAGACAACGACGCAGCCCTGCCTGCACGTGACGCGGAGAACCACGCGACACGCAATGCGAACGGCACCGGCCCATTCATGATCTCGGCCCGCGATCCGGGGGTATCCACAACGCTGACCCCGTTTGAAGGCTGGTGGGACGACGCGGAACACAACATCACCGAAGCAACGCTGACGCCAATCGGCAATGCATCAACCGGTTTGGCGGCACTTCTGTCAGGCGAAATCGACTTTATCGAACCCATTCCACTGCAAGACGTGGGTCAGGTCGAAGGCCGCGATGGCTTTAAGGTCATCGAAGGTTTGGAAACGCGTGTGATCATGTTCGGCTTTGGCCACGAACACGACACCCTGCTGTTTTCCGAAGATGTGACGGACGCAAACCCTTTCACAGACCCGAAAGTGCGGCTTGCCGTGGCGCATGCGATTGACGTGAACACCATCGACCGCGTCGTGATGCGCGGCAAAATCGAACCTGTCAGCCAATTGGTCCCTGAAGGTATCTCTGGTTATTCCGAAGCAAACGCAGACCGTCCTGAATATAATCCAGAGCGTGCGAAAGAACTGCTTGCCGAAGCTGGGTATCCAGACGGGTTCTCGTTTGGCCTGAAATGCACCAACGACCGCTACATCAACGATGAGGCGCTGTGCCGTGCCGCCGCATCCATGCTGGCCGCTGTTGGTATGAACGCAGAGCTGACAACTGTGCCAGTGCGCAACTACTGGGAACAACTGCGGGCCGACGATTTCGACATGTACCTGCTGGGCTGGTCCCCGGGCACATTCGACGCTGAACACCCGATCCGCTTCTTGATGCATTCTCAGGATGACGAAAAGAAACTGGGTTCGTGGAACTTTGGCAACTATTCCAACGCCGAAGTTGACGCGCTACTGCCGCAAATCCAGCAGGAAATCGATGCAGACGCCCGTCAGGCGCTGATTGATCAGGTTGTCGAAATCACGCAAGCCGAAACTGCCTATGTGCCGCTTTACACCCAGCCGTTGATTTGGGCTGCGAAAGACAACGTTGACCTGACACAGCGCGCTGACAACTTCTTCATGTTGCGCTGGGTCACCGTGAACTAATCCACGCGTTACGCGTTTATCAAAAGTCGGGGCCGCATTTGGCCCTGACTAGACACGAATAAGGCCAATACGATGATTTATCTCATCTTCAAACGGCTCGTCCAATCGGCGTTTGTGATGTTGGCTGTCGCGTTTCTGGCCTTTTCACTGTTCCGCTTTGTGGGCGATCCGGTCAGCCAGATGACTGGCGTCGAAACCTCCGTCGAGGACCGCGAACGCCTGCGCGAAGACCTTGGCTTGAACGACCCCTTTGCCCTGCAATTCTACCGATTCTCAACAGACCTGTTGAGAGGCGACTTTGGTTATTCCTACCGAACCCGCGAACCCGTCGGCGAAATGATCGCGAAACGCCTGCCCGCGACGCTTGAACTTGGCACCTTCGCGCTGGTCATATCGCTGATCATTGGCATCCCCGCAGGTGTCTACACAGCGCTACGACCAAGCGGCGTCGCATCCCAAGCGATCTTGCTGACCACCCTTGTCGGCGTCTCGATCCCCACGTTTGTGATCGGGATCATGCTGATCTTCCTGTTCGGCGTGCAGCTCGGTTGGCTTCCTACCTTTGGCCGATCCGGCACCACACAAATCGGAGGGTGGAGCACATCATTCCTCACACTCGACGGCTGGCGGTCGTTGATCCTACCGGCGCTCACTCTTGGGGTTTATCAACTGACCCTCACCATGCGCCTCGTCCGCGCCCAGATGATGGAAGTCATGAAGACCGACTACATCCGCTTCGCGATGGCCCGCGGTATCCCGACACGGTCGCTGCATTACAAACACGCGCTCGCAAATACGATGGTCCCCGTCATCACGATCATCGGCCTACAATTCGGCGGCGTAATCGCGTTTTCCATCGTAACAGAGTCTGTTTTCCAGTGGCCCGGCATGGGCCTGTTGTTCCTCGAATCCATCCGTTTCGTCGATATTCCGGTGATGGGCGTCTACCTTGTCGTCATCGCATTCTTCTTCGTCCTCGTGAACCTGATCGTTGATCTGCTCTACGTGGCAATCGACCCGCGCCTGCGCGTGAAGGAGGCAGCGTAATGTTGTATCGACTTTGGGACAGTGACGGTTTCTGGCTTTTCCGGCGTAGGCCAGCCGCGATGATCGCAGCCTTGACCGCGCTTGCGATCTTGTTCGGTGCGCTGTTCGCGCCGTGGCTTGTAGACACTAATCCGTACGATTTGGCGTCCTTTTCGCTGATGGACGGACTTTTGCCACCCATGTGGGAAGAATTCGGCACACCCCGCTTCCCGCTTGGCACAGACGACCAAGGCCGCGATATGGTCGCCGCGATCCTGTACGGCGCGCGTCTATCGATGCTGATCGGGATCGTCGCAATGGCCATCGCGCTGGTGCTTGGGGTCAGCCTTGGCCTGATCGCGGGCTACTATGGCGGCCGATTGGACGCGATCATCATGCGGGTCGCGGACGTGCAATTGGCGCTGCCTGCGATCCTGACCGCATTGCTCATCGACGGCATCGCGCGGGGCATCCTGCCCAGCGACGTGCATCAAGAACTGCGTGTCATTGTGCTGACAACCGCAATTGCCCTGTCGCTGTGGGTAAACTTTGCCCGCACCGCCCGCGCGTCCGTCTTTGTCGAAAAGAACAAAGAATACGTGCAAGCCGCGATGATCATGGGCCAACATCCGCTGCGTGTGATGCTGTGGCATATCCTGCCAAATATTATGGGACCACTGCTCGTCATTATGACCGTGGACCTCGCCAGCGCGATCCTGCTCGAGGCGACGCTATCGTTCCTCGGCATCGGATTACCGGCGGATTCCCCTTCGTTAGGTACGCTCATCCGCATCGGCATGGGTTTTCTGTTGTCCGGCGAATGGTGGATTTTATGGGTGCCAACGATGTTCCTTGTCGCCCTTGTCGTGTCCATCAACGTGCTGGGTGATTTCCTGCGCGATGTCTTTAACCCGAGGTTGCGCTGATGCTGTCCGTCACAAATCTGACCGTCAAATTCCCGTCGAGACGGGGTGAATTCACGGCTATCGAAAACGTGGATATCAGTGTCAAAGCAGGCGAAATCCACGGCCTTGTCGGTGAAAGCGGCGCAGGCAAATCGACCATTGGTGCCGCGATCATCGGGCTACTGCAAAGCCCCGGTTATGTGGCACAAGGCGAGATGTCCTTGGGCGACACCAACCTGCGCGATCTTACAACCGCGCAGGCACATGCGGTGCGCGGTGCCCGTATTTCAATGATCTTCCAAGACCCGCAAACCAGCCTGAACCCACTGATGCGGATCGAAGATCAGTTAATTGAAACGATGCAATCGCATGAAGACATTTCAGACTCTGATGCAAGGGCGCGTGCCGTTGATCTGCTGACCGAAATTGGGATCAAAAACGCCAGTGACCGGATCAAGGCCTACCCACACCAGTTTTCCGGCGGCATGCGGCAGCGTGTTGTGATCGCGCTTGCGCTATGTACGAACCCCGACCTGATCATCGCAGATGAACCGACAACCGCACTTGACGTGGCGGTGCAGTCTCAAGTGCTCGACCTGATCCGCGAACTGGCGGACACACGCGGCATCGGCTTTATCCTGATCACCCACGACATTGGTGTGATTGCACAGATTACCGATAACGTCACAGTTTTGCGTGGCGGAAAAGTGATGGAAAGCGGCCCAACAGAACGCGTTCTGCGGCTGCCAGAACATCCATACACGCGCGCCCTGCTCGCTGCTGTGCCGCGACTGGATCAAAAGATCGACCGTTTCCTTGTTCCTGCAACAGAAGCCGACGTCGACGCACCCGAAATCGTCAGCGGTATGGACGCAGAGGCGTGGTTACTGGCCGGTGGTATCCAAGACCCCATCGGGTTGGAAGCGCAGGACATCACTGTCAAATTCGCTGGCGAACGTACATCCCTTTTCCGCAAACCCGACAGTTTCACCGCATTAGACTCTGTTTCCATGGCTGTCAGACCGGGCACGGTAATGGGTCTTGTGGGCGAAAGCGGATCCGGCAAATCGACGATGGCAAAGGTTCTGACCGGCCTCGTGCAGCCCAGCGCAGGCACGATGACACTGGACGGCAAACCGCTGCCCGACGCAAAATCACGGGCACGCAAAGACCCATCACGGCGGATCATCCAGATGGTGTTCCAAGACCCCTATAGTAGCCTAAATTCCCGGCACCGTGTTGGCGCGCTGCTTGCGGAACCACTGTGGCTTTACGGGTTAGAAGACGACGCCAAAAAGCGCCGCGCGTTATGTGCTGCGATGTTGTCGCTTGTTGGGTTGGCACCTGATGCGATCGACAAATACCCGCATCAGTTCTCTGGTGGTCAACGGCAGCGGATTGCGGTGGCGCGGGCGCTACTGGCGCGGCCCCGCTTCCTGATTTGCGATGAACCGACATCGGCGCTTGATGTGTCGATCCAAGCCCAAGTGTTGAACCTGCTCAAAGACCTGCAAAGCACCTTTGGACTGACAATGCTGTTCGTCAGTCATAACTTAGCCGTCGTGCGGCAGATGTCGGATGACATCACAGTTCTGCAAGGCGGGAAGGTCATGGAAACAGGCGGATCAGAGCCGTTTTTCACCAATCCACAGGCCGACTATTCAAAAAATCTGCTGTCGCTGACGCCAACGCTTTAGTCGGCGATGAACGTGCCATAAACGATGCCGTTGGTGCCTTCGGACAGGATCAAACCGCCGACCTCGTCAGGGGTTGATCCGTCGGCATCCAACCCAAAGAACTGCCCTTGGGCGACCGTCGTCGTGTCTGACCCCGTGATGTCCACTGCGCCGTCACTATCGCGCAGCGACAAGGTACCGCCCGAAAACGCACCGTCGGCAATGATTGCATTGCGCAGCTTGATCTCGGTCACAGGGCTATCCACGACAAGGCCGCTGATCTGGCTCACACCTTCAAATTCGTCCAACGTCACGGTCAAGCGGTCGACACCAAATGCCACGTCAACGACGCTGCGGCCCTTGATCAGATCGACACCGTTTGTGCCGGTGATGACAAAACCGGATGCACCACCTTCAAACCGCGCATCACCCGTCGTGCGCAGATCGGCAAGCGGCGTCGCTAAACCAACAATCCCAACCGCGTCGGCCTGATGAAACGCAGATGCATTATCATAATCGCCCAGCACATCATTATTGAGGTACGCAGCCACGTCAGCAAGGCTAAGCGATCCATCAATTCGTTCATACAACCCGTCGCGGGTCAGTACACTCCGGCTACCGTCAGTGTTTGTGACCAATGCAGCGGATGAAATCACAGTTTGGTTCGCTTCGATTGCTGCCAATGTCGCCAAAAGAACCGGATCACTTGGATCGATTTCAACAGGTGCGACTGTGCCCGCACCATCCAACGACGGTGCAACTTCGTCTTCGATTGGCGGGGTTGAAGTCGCAAGATCATCTAGCAAGTCAACGTCTGCAGGATCAACCGGTGTCGGCTCGGTCGGCACAGGTATAGGCACATTAACGGCCACTGGACCGCTGCCGCCGCCACATGCGGACAGGATTGTCAGGGAAAGCACCGCAGCAGGGATCAAAATGACCTTTGGGACAAACATCTGAAAACCCTTAAAATACAAAATCATCGACACTTAACGTCGTGGCAGAAACGCCAAACACCGTGACTGATGTGTCTTCGGCAGAGAACACAGCACCCTGCGCACCGTCAGTCACAAAATCCATGACGTTTGAGGCGTCAATATCACGGAAACCGGACAGTTTGATGGTATCCACACCGACCGTGAAATCGACGCTCGACGGATCAATATCGCGGCTTGCGGCCGTTGTAATGTCACCGACAAGAAAACCCGCAATGACATCGTTTCCGTCGTCTGGACGGAACACGAATTGATCGGCGCCACGCCCCCCCATTAGCAGGTCATCATCCCGACCGCCGATAATGACGTCATCGCCAAACATCAGACCACGGCCACCTTCGCCGCGGATCTTGTCGTTCCCGACACCGCCGGACAGGTTGTCCGCGTCGATCCCACCGATGATCACGTCATCGCTGCCGTTGCCTTGAAGGTTTCCGTTACCGGACAGCGCAACAACCACATCATCACCAGCACCGCCCGTGGCCGTTGTGTGACCCAGACCATCAATAATCAGATCGTTATCGCGGCCACCGATCAATGTGTCATTGCCGGCAAGCCCGTACAGCCCGTCTTCACCGTTGCCACCTGTCAGGGTGTTATCCAACACGTTGCCAATAATCAGATCGCGGAAACCGCCACCGATGGCATTTTCGATCAGGGACGACAGGTTGCCGTTGTAAAGATACGGATTGGCGATATTGCCTTCGGCAAAGTATACACCTTCGCCTGTCGTATCTGGCAGGAAGCGTTCGCCGAAACTGGTGAAGCTACCGGGCTGCAGATTGATCGTCATGTGATCTTCGCCATTCGACAGATCAAGCGTATCAATGCCCGCACCATCCCAGATCGCACGCTGCATCTTGTTGTTGTTCGGCAGGCCTTGGGATTCGCCGTTAATCAACAGCTCGCCTGTGCTGAAGTTCACTTGGTAAAGTGTATCGTCTGACTGGGCTTCGAAGTTGGCCCCGAACTGGTACTGCAGGGCTGCAATATCAGCCAACATGAACGTTTCCGGCCCATGTTCAGTGCCATAATACAGGGAATTCGTATCCGGGTGGGCGCGATATGACATCACGCTCCACGAATGACCCTGATAGGCTTCCGGCAAACCATGTTCTTCATCCCCGTGACCATGGTCGTCATGGGCGTGTTCAAGTCCAAGTCCGTGACCCAATTCATGCAAGATCAAATGGTCAACGTAGTCGCCCATAATCGGCGTATCGCGGTCAGGGTTATACACATGCATGACACCGCCGTTGTAGCCGTAGACGTAGGCGGTCGATGTGTTTTCGCGGAAGCTAAAATAAAGGTCCGCATTTTGTTCAAGCGCATCCACTTCGGTGAACGTCACACCTGTGTATGCGGTCACATCCGCAAAGACCTGCAAATGGCGGTCGATAGAATCTTGGTTCAGAACTGAATTCGCACCATCGAAGGCGATATCGGCTGTCAAATCAAAGGTGTAGGTGATTTCCCCGCCAGCACCATAGACACTGTCCATCAACAAGCCGTCGATCAGTTCGTCAAGAAGGGGATCACCGGTATCAATCACATCGGGCCTACGGACACGGTTATAGCCATCAACGGATTCGTCGCTTTCAAAGACACCAACATCAACGGTCCCGAGCCGGGATTCCCCGTCGAGGTCTGTTGTGACAGCAGACAAGTTCGTGCCCGCGTTAACCGCGGCAGAGCTTGGGTCAATGTGGTAATTCCCGTAAGCAGCATCCCGGAAGCCAGCGTCGGCGATTTCTTCAAATCCCCCGCTAACTGGACCCGTTGTATCGCTTTCGGCCCGTATGCGCAAACCGCGTCCGCCGACGAACATGTTCGTCACGGCCGTAATTGCGGTCGCATCCGCAGATGCGTCCACGGCAAAGACAGTATCATCGCTCAGGCTGATCAGGTTGTTCGCGATGGTATTGACGCCAGACGTTGCCAACCTGATTGCACCCAGCGACGCCAGTTCACCTGACACAAGGCCCTGACCGCTAAAATACCCTTCCCACGCGCTACCTACGACATCATCCTGCGCCAGCAACGTGTTCAAATAACCGGCATCGACAATCGTGTTGTTCGCAACAGTCGCGCCGCGCACGTTGTTCAGGGTCACCGCGGCATTACCAGCCCGTTCAATCAAATTGTTGGCCACCAGCATTTGGCCGTGATCCCACATCGTGCCGCTTTCAGGATCGACGCTGTCCATCGCATTCTGAAAATGGATGGATTTGCCTTCATCAATTTCCATGGTGACCGTGGTTTTGGACCCAACCCACGACACCAAAGTATTGTAATTATCGCGGAACGTATTGTCGGTCACGATGATCTTGAAACCGTCGTTTTCATCGAAACTATCCAGCCCCTTAAACGACACCGCATGGGTGCCATTCGACGTGTGCTGGGTGTTGTTGTAAATCTCGTTGCCCGTCACAGTGATGTAGTCGTTACCACCGTGCGCAGAAATCGCGTGCGCTGCACTATCATGGATCACATTATTGACGACCTCGATGTGGGTACTGCCCTTTGGCAACGATATCGCTGCGGAATTGAAGAGCGCCGGCTTGCCGGATCCGCTTTGATCAATGCCTGCGTCTTCGTAAGACTGGATCGTCTCGTTGACAGTTTCGACCAGCACTTCATTTGGATCACGTTCGAAATATTCGTAGACTGGATTGCCGTCCGAGTCCTCGGATGTCGCGATCCGGTAAGTCCACTGCGCGTCCAACGCGTCATCCAAAGTGACCGATGTCGCGGGTCCTTCGATTTCAAATCCCTCGATGCGAATGTGACTGCTGTCGCGCAGAACAATCGCGCCGTTGCCGTCGTACTGGAATTTGACCGTGCCTTCGTACAAGGGCTTGATGACAATCGGGTTGGCTTCGGTGCCGTGAACGTCATTCAGTTTAACGATGGTATCGGAACTATCTTTCCAGATATCGCGCACCCAATCGCTGCCAACCCATGTCAGATCGCCATAGGTATCATTCTGATAGGCACCCGGAAGATAGCAGACCGTATCCCCGGGCATCAGCGCATCGCCGATCCCGTCGATTGTGGCAAAGGGAAAATCACGCGTGCCGTCATTTGCATCATCGCCGAAGGTGCTGACGTAATAGGTCGAAGGCATAAATCACCAAAATCACTCGAATAGGTCGAGAATTAGGTGATCATCAGGCCAGCAGAACGACACAGCCTAGGCATCATTAAGGCGAATTATGACGGACGTTCCATAAGTGTTAATGCTTCCGCAAAGAAATTTGGCCCACCAAAGTTTCCAGATTTCAGCGCAACAGCCAGCGGACGGACATCCACAGCCAGCACGGGCACGCCCGCCGCAAGACGCGGACCAACACGCAGGTTTTGCGCGTTTAACCCCGATACAGCTGCACCGGACGTTTCGCCACCAGCAACGACCATCCTGTTAATCCCAGCATCTGCCAAAGCGGCCGCAAGATCCGCAAACATACTTTCGATCGCGCCTGCAATCACGTCGGTACCGTATGTCTCTTGAGCTGCACGCACGACGTCCGGATCGGCAGAGGTATAGACCAGAGGCGGCATATCTTGCGCCAGCACCCAATCCACGATGTCATCGACCTTTCCTGCGCGGTCCATCACGTCAGCGGCAGATAACTCCTTCGCGGGGTTCGTTTTCGTGAAACTTTCAACTTGACCACGCGTGGCGCGGCTACACGACCCAGACAAAACAACGCCCGGTCCCGTCACACCGTCCCAAGGCACCGCTTTCGCCGTCAGCCCGAAATTCGCAGGCAGTCCAATCGCGATACCGGACCCACCGGTCAGCATTTTCCGGTCCTTCACGGCTGCACCAATAGATCGCAGATCGTCATCTGCAATCGCATCCACAATGACCATCGACGCAGGCAAAACAGCGATTGCGCCTTCAATGGCATCGGCACCTTGGCCGACCACCTTCATCGGCACATGGGTCACGTCCCACGAGGTTTGCAACGCCAGCACTCGCCTGAGATCCGCGTCGGTCATCGGCGTCAGCGGGTGATCCTGCATCCCACATTCATTCAGCAAACCGTCATTTACGAACAAATGCCCTTGATAGACACTACGTCCGTTTTCTGGAAAGGCGGGGCACGTCACGACGTGTGTTTCACCAAGCCGTTTCGCTAAGGCTTCCGCCACCTGCCCGATGTTGCCCTTTGCGGTGCTATCGAACGTTGAACAGACCTTGAAAATGATCTGGCTGGCCCCCTGCGACAGCAACCATTCACAAGCTGCAAGCGATTGGGCAATCGCATCACCCACAGCAATTGTGCGCGATTTCAACGATACGACACCCGCATCCACATCCGCCACGTCGGCATCGGGAACGCCCACGAATTGCATCGTCCGCATACCCCCTTCGGCCAGTGTCAGGGCAATGTCGGATGCACCGGTGAAATCATCCGCGATGACGCCTATTTTCATGTCTTTATATCTCGTGTTGGACCGCGATCTAGTCGGGTGATATGGTCCGCAATGGTCTGCGGAAAGTAGTCTCTAACAAGGGGATCATGGCCAGGAATGATAAGATTTGGATGACTTGCCAATTGTTCCAACGTCGTGAAACCATCGAGCATGTTTTGCATATCCACCACAATCGGAAACGGTTTGCGGGCATGCAGGTTTTCCCAAAAATGCGCCGCATCTGACGCCAGCACCAGCCACCCTGCCGATGTCCGCACGCGCACCGCCTGTAAACCGCGTGAATGGCCGCCGATACAATGCACGGTCACGCCATCCGCCACCTGCCCATCACCGTCGTAAAAGACGACTTTGCCAGCATAAAGACGCTTGATCGCTGTGCAGATGTGATCCGCCGTAAAAGGCATCCGCAACGTGTCGTGACACATGCACGGGCCAGTTGCGTATGCCATTTCCGCAGATTGCATATGCAAGGTCGCGTTCGGGAACAGATCGAGCCCGCCAGCATGGTCATAATGCAGATGGGTGACGATAAGGGTCGTGATGTCGTCCGGCTTGATCCCCAAAGGTGCTAGGGCTGTGACGGGATCCATGCGAATTGGACGATCCCGCGCTTCTGCCTCTGCCCCGTCATAGCCGGTATCGACAAGAATCGTTTGATCCCCGCACCGCAGCGCCCACATGAAATAATCCATCGCATGCGGGGCGTCGTGGTTGTCATCAAAGATAAAGCTATCGGCACGGGTCCGTGCATTGCGATCCGCGTACTTGACGGCATGGACCTGCCATTCGGTCATTGGGCAACCTGCGAGAATGTCTTGATGTCTTTAGCGGCGATCATCGGACCAACTGCGGCATCAAAGTTTTTGAAATGCAGGCTGCCCAGATGCACGTCAAAAGCAGCGCGATCTGTGTACAGTTCGTACAAGAACACCTCAGCAGGGCGATCCGGTTCCGTTAGGACATCGAATTGCAAGCAGCCTACTTCTTGCGCCAAAGAAGTCTGCGCATTCGCGATCATCAGCGGCATGAAATCTTCAACGCGATCTGGATGCAAAGAGAATGTCACGCAAACGGCGTAAGTCATGATACTGTCCTTCTTTTTCCAATTGCAGTGCGCAGTAGAAATTTGATGTCGTTATTAACATTTTCCCCCTGCCCTCCAAAGGGTTTCTTCGCGTATGAGTAATGCATACTAGTGTGTCACCAGATAAATATGCATTATTGCATTTTTTAACGTATGCATTAATTATAGTGACTGTCAAACTTCTTTGACTGTCTAAGGGGAACTATAATGACCAAATCGTTTCAAATTGCCGTTTTCGATGGTGACGGTATCGGACCAGAAATCATGGGGCCGACGGTCGCGATTCTGAATGCTATGGCAAAGAAAAGTGACGCCTATGATTTGGTTTTCACAAACCTGCCTGCAGGCGCCGCGTATTATGCGCAAACGGGTGATGGGCTCCCTGCTGAATCCATTCGCAAAGCATCAAAGTCGGATGCGATCCTTTTATCCGCGATGGGGCTGCCTGAGGTCCGCTATCCAGACGGCACTGAAATCTCGCCGCAGATCGACCTACGCAAAGAATTCAATCTATTCGCCGGCGTGCGCCCTGTGCGCGTCGTCCCCGGCGGCCTGACCCCCCTGAAGATGCCGGAAGGCAAATCCATCGACTTCGTGCTGATCCGTGAAAGCACTGAAGGGCTTTTTCATACCCAAGGCACCGGCGAAGTCACAGAAGACTACGCACGCGAAACCTTGCAGATCACACGCAGCGTTTCGGAAAAACTTTTCGCTTTCGCGTTCAATCTCGCTAACGATCGCAAGGCACAAGGCCGCGGTCCGGGTCGGGTGACCTGCGTTGATAAAGCAAATGTGTTTCGCTCTTTTGCATACTTTCGGGGCATCTTTGATGAAGAAGCGGCGCGCCATCCTAATTTGACCGCTGACCACGCCTATGTGGACGCAACAGCCCTTTGGATGGTGCAAAAACCATGGGACTTTGACGTAATGGTCACTGAAAACATGTTTGGTGATATTTTATCCGACCTTGGGGCCGGGCTAATGGGCGGGCTTGGCCTCGCGCCGTCAGCTGACATCGGACTGCACCAAGCAGTGTTTCAACCATGCCATGGATCAGCGCCGGATATCGCAGGCGAAGGCAAAGCAAATCCCTTTGCGATGATCCTGTCTGCCGCCATGATGCTGGAATGGCTTGGCACAAAACATGACATTGCAGCGATGCTGGGGGATGCAGCAAAGATCAGAACAGCGGTCGATGCAGCCGTTGCCAACAAAACATCCGTAACAGCTGACCTCGGCGGTTCATCAACGACCAGTCAGGCAGCAGCAGCAATCGAATTGGCGGTGACCTAATGCTGAAGGTAGCCTGTCTCGGCGCGGGGTTCTTTAGCCAGTTTCATCGTGATGGCTGGGAACGGATTGATCAGACCGAAATCGTGGGTGTCGCGGATCATGACCCGGACAAAGCATCCGCGACAGGCTACCCAAGCTATACGTCCTTGTCCGACATGTTGGCGGCGACCGCACCAGATATTCTTGATATCGCGGTGCCGCCCAGCGCACATGCAGAAGCCATTCGCACAGGTCTGAACGCGGATCTAAAACTGATCATCTGCCAAAAACCGTTTTGCACGTCTCTCGAAGAAGCACGGGAAATGACAGCTTTGGCGCAGGCCAAAGGCATTCCGCTGATCATTCACGAAAACTTCCGGTTCCAACCTTGGTATCGGGTCATAAAATCGGCCATCGACGATGGCGCAATCGGGGCACCGCTTCAGGCGACATTTCGATTACGGCCCGGCGATGGCCAAGGACCGGACGCGTACCTCGCGCGTCAGCCTTACTTCCAACAGATGGAACGCTTCCTTATCCATGAGACCGGCGTGCATTATATCGATACGTTCCGGTTTATGTTTGGCAACCCAACCGCGCTTTATGCTGACCTGCGGAAGGTGAATCCCGTGATCGCAGGAGAAGACGCAGGGCTGGTCATGTTTGACCATCCGAACGGAATGCGCTGTCTTCTGGACGGCAACCGCAACCTTGATCACGCTGCCACAAATACGCGCTGCACAATGGGTGAAGGGCTGTTTGAAGGCACCGAAGGAACCATCACCTTGATGGGCGACGGATCAGCGCAGTTGCGTCAATTTGGTAGCACTATAGCTAAAGAGATAATATCGCAGGATAATTCGGGAACTTTTGGGGGCGATTGTACGTTTAGTCTCCAGAAGTGTGCCGTGGAGTGCCTTGTGGACGGTGGCGCATTCGAAAACGATGCGAATGATTACCTCAAGGTAATTGAAATCGAGGCGGCAGTTTACAGGTCGGCGCGATTGATGAGAAAGGTTGAATTGTTAAGTAATGACCAATAGCGCAATACCGACGTCAAATACGATGGTTGCAATCGAGCAGTTGAGAGATCTGATTTTCTCGGGTCAGCTTGGTGCTGGAACGGATCATCTGGAAAGTGAACTTGCGACACGACTAGGCATGTCTCGCACCCCCGTCCGTGAAGCGCTTTTACGACTAGAAGGCCAAGGTCTATTGAAGGTTCGCCCGCGCAAGGGCGTCCGCATCACCCCGTTTTCCCCACGCGATATGGAAGAAGTCTACGAAGTCCTAACAGAGCTTGAAAGTCTCGCCGCGGCAAATGCCGCAAGCCGCAATCTGACAGACGCCGATCTGGCGGTTCTATCCCAAGCCATCGTGGACATGGACACAGCGCTTGTGCTGGACCGCCGCGAAGATTGGGCCGCAGCCGACGACGTTTTTCACAGCGAACTTGTGCGTCTTGGGAATAACGAACGCGTCCGCATGATTGCGGAAGTCATGTCAGATCAGGTCCGTCGGGCGCGGCTTGTCACACTTTACATGCGTCCCGCCCCGACCAAATCAAACGACGATCACCGTCAGGTCGTTGACGCCATCCGGTCCGGCGATCCTGAACGTGCGCGCACTGTGCACAGGCAACACCGGATCGCGGCCAAAGACATTTTGCTGAACCTGTTGGAACGTCATCACCTTAGCAGTCTTTGACCGATACGCGTTGCGTTCAGTTGCGCTTCACCATTGTAGAGCCTATCTGCAATTGACCGACTTGGAGCGCACATTATGGCCAATCACCTTTACCAAAACGATCTGCCTGATGGCCTAAATCTAGGGCCAATGGTCGCTATTGATTGCGAAACGATGGGGTTGAATCTGCATCGGGACCGCTTGTGCTTGATCCAAATGTCCAGCGGCGACGGTGATTGCCACCTTGTTCAGGTCGCGAAAGGCCAAACCGAAGCACCCAACCTGTGCAAGATGCTGGCCGATCCCGGCGTCGTCAAACTGTTCCACTATGGTCGCTTTGATATCGCGGCGATGCACAACGCGTTTGGGACACTCGCCGCCCCTGTGTATTGCACCAAGATCGCATCGAAACTGGTTCGCACGTACACGGACCGCCACGGATTGCGGAACCTGCTGCACGAAATGATCAGCGTCGATATTTCCAAATACCAACAGCAAAGCGATTGGGGCGCGGAAACCCTGACCGACGCACAGCTGAATTACGCGGCCTCTGATGTGTTACACTTGCACAAACTCAAGGCCGCATTTGACGTTATGCTCGCACGTGAAGGGCGGACCGAAATGGCGCAAGCCTGTTTCGATTTCTTGCCAATGCGTGCGAAACTTGATCTGGACGGGTGGCCCGACGCGGACATCTTCGCACATTAAGGACGCAGCGTGGCAACCTATAAGAACTTTCATACGTGGTTTGTCGGGTGGGTGAAAATCATCCTGCCGCTGGTTGCGATTGGATTGTTGTCCACCATGTTCCTGTTCGCCCGCAGCCCGTCTGAAACACCAGATATCCCCGTAGCTCAACTGGAAGAACTAGCGCGTGAACAACAGATCACGTCACCGCAGTTTTCCAGCGTGACCGACGATGGATCAGTCGTCGCGGTGTCCGCCAAGAACGCAAAACCCGAAAGCGGCAGCGCAACGACATTGCTGGTCGAAGACCTAAACATCGCCATCGACTTTGCGGATGGGACAACCATGAGTGTCACATCAGGCATGAGCATCCTGAATAGCAAAGATCGAACCGCACGGCTGAACGGACTTTCCCGTGTCACAACATCCAGCGGCTACACGATGGAAACTGTCGGCATCAGCGCAGACCTGCGCACGGGGGAAATCATCTCTGACGGTCCCCTTGAGGTACACGCCCCTTTTGGTGAACTGTCGGCAGGCAAAGTACGGATAGCAGTATCAAAAGACGGCGACGGGCAGCAGATGCTGTTCACACAAGGCGTCCGCCTGCTATACACGCCCGAGAATACACAGCCTTAAGGGCCGGAAGGACAGACCAGATGATCAGATCGATCGCGCTTTTTGCCTTGCTTTTGGCTAGCCCCGTGATGGCCCAGACCAACATTGATTTGGGCGGTATCACGACCAATCCGAACGCTCCGGTCGAAGTGGCAGCCGACAGCCTTTCGGTCGATCAGGATTCGGGCACGGCGGTTTTCGAAGGCAACGTTCTGATCGGCCAAGGTGATCTTCGGATTGGGGCTGCACGGGCACAGGTGGTTTATGATGGCGCCACCGGCGGTATCGCCAGTTTTGCCGCAAGCGGCGGTGTGACCTTCACGACAGCCACCGAAGCCGCGGAAGCGCAAAACGCCAACTACGACCTGACCAATGGAAAACTGGTGCTGTCCGGTGAAGTCCTGTTGACCCAAGGCCCATCCGCTTTGTCAGCAGACCGCATGACCATCGACGTTGAAACAGGCAACGCCCAAATGGAAGGACGCGTGCGCACCGTGTTCCAGCAGGGCAACTGATGAACGACCTGTCTGTTCAAGACGGCGACGTTGGCCTGCGCATCGTTAATCTGCGCAAAAGCTATCGCAAGCGGACGGTCATTCGTGACGTCAGTATCGACCTTGGACGTGGTGAGGTTGTGGCGCTGCTCGGTCCAAACGGGTCCGGCAAAACCACCTGCTTCTATTCCATCGCGGGCTTAGTGACGCCGGAAGGCGGGCAAGTCATCATTGACGGTCGCGAGGTCACGACCCTACCGATGTATCGTCGCGCAAAACTTGGCATCGGCTATCTTCCGCAAGAAATGTCGATCTTTCGGGGCCTGTCGGTCGAGGACAACATCAAAGCGATTCTTGAAATCGCAGTGCCCGACAAGAAAAAGCAGCGCGATCGGCTGGAGGAACTGCTATCCGAATTTTCCATTGAACACCTGCGGCGGGCACCCGCGCTTGCGCTATCGGGTGGTGAGCGGCGACGCGCCGAAATCGCGCGTTGCCTCGCGGCTGGGCCAAAATATGTACTGCTTGATGAACCCTTTGCGGGCGTCGATCCAATTGCTGTGGGTGAAATCCGCCACCTTGTTGCAGACCTGAAAAATCGGGGCATTGGTGTGCTGATCACCGACCACAACGTCCAAGAAACGCTGCAAATTGTGGACCGCGCCTACATCCTGCACGACGGTAAAGTGCTGATGAGCGGAACAACCGAAGACGTCATTAAAGACGAAAACGTACGGCGCGTTTACCTTGGGGATAGCTTTCGGGTCGTATAGATCGGTTCACCTATTAACCACTCCAGCATTGACAAAACGCGGAATTGAGCGCCCAATGTAAAGGATGACAGTCAAGTTGATCAACCTTCGCAACTGCTGGGCCGCCTCGGCCGATGTCTTAGGCAAGACACTGAAAAACTTGGCGTTATCATCCTTCCCAATGTACACGACCGCCGCCTAAAAAGGCGTGTTTTGCCTGCGTTCCGGCGTGTACCAGTCAATATAGGAGACCCGATGCGGTATCAGATCAGTGGTAAGCAAATCGACACAGGAAACGCTCTTCAAACGCACGTTAAGGACGAGCTTGGGGTTATGCTGGATAAGTACGCAGGGCGGCCAACGGACGCCAATATCGTCTTTTCCAAGTCTGGACATGAATATGTTTGCGAAGCGATTGTTCACTTATCAACGGGTTTGACGGCACAAGCGACCGGTCACGACAACGAAATTTACGCAGCATTTGACGCCTGTCTCGAAAAAATGGACAAACAGTTGCGTCGCTACAAGCGCAGGTTGAAGGATCACCACAAGGAACGATCACAACCAGTTGAACTCTCGGACGCAGGGTCCTATATCCTCGCTCCAACAGATGAGTCGGGCGAAGCGGAGCAAGATACAGTCAGCGCAATGATTATCGCTGAGACAGAGACAAAAATTCCGTCCCTGTCCGCCGGCGAAGCGGTGATGCAAATGGAATTGGCCAACGCCCCGGTACTGGTCTTCCGCAACGAGAAACATAACGGAATCAACGTCGTTTATCGGCGTGATGATGGGAATATTGGTTGGGTCGATCCGAAAACGACGGACTGAACTAATCGATTGAAGAGTGGGTTGAATGGAACTTTCTACGATCTTGAAGGCTGAGGCCGTAAAAACGCTGACGTCTTGCACAAGCAAGAAGCGTCTCTTTCACGACCTCGGCGATATCGCAGAAACCGCTTATGGATTTCAGCCAGGCGATGTCATCGATGCACTCATCAATCGCGAAAACCTAGGACCAACCGGTGTGGGACATGGCATCGCCCTGCCCCACGCCCGCCTTGCCGATGTGACCCAAGTCTGCGGCATGTTCCTGCGTTTGGAAAAACCGATCGACTTTGATGCGGTTGACCGTCAGCCCGTCGATCTGATCTTTGCCCTGTTGGCACCTGAAAATGCGGGTGTGGAACATCTGAAAGCGCTCGCACTTGTGTCGCGGACGATGCGCGATCCGGATATGCAAGCAAAGTTGCGCGCGAACGCGGATCACGGGACGTTGCACACGATCCTGACGGAAACGCAGGCGACACAAGCGGCCTAAGCCGTTACGCCCAATCCCCGAAACCAAACGCAATGTAGTCGCGCTGATAAGCATCACGGGCGGCTGCTTCGACGTCCGCGTCGTATATCTGCCCGAGACGTTCGGCATGCGGGTCGGTCACGTCTGGCACGCCCGGCATCGTTTCACGTCCAATATGCGCAGCCAAAATCGCCAGATCGTGGCCCAACCTGTCTTCGCGCATGATCAAATCAGGAATCGTGAAATCCGACATTCCTTGCAGCAACGAAAGCTGCGACGCCCAAGCCGGATCAACACGCAGGCTGGTCTGCCCGGTCAGGTTCTTTTTCAAGAAACCCAAGAACGCGACGAATGCTGCCTTATGAACAGCCGCATCATAACCCTGATCAGGGTCACGCAGCGGATCAAACTTGGGGATCGGTAGCCCAAACTGTTTGATGAGAGTCTCACGAACTTCTGGAAAGCTATCGTTTTTCGTCGACAAAATCCGATCACAGAACGCAGCATGCGCGCGCGCCAGAGGATGACGTAACACGGTGAACGTCCGGTGATCGGTATAGGCAGCCTTCCACTGGCGCAGACTTTTCTGACTGAATGTTGTCAGCACCTCTGCACCATCATCCAGCTGTGACAACCAATCCGACACGACGTCAACAGGTCCAGATTTTAATGGCAAATACAAAAGCGGCGCACGTGGGGCAGCAATGTACGTTGGCACATTCGGCCCCCGACGCGGTTCAAAATTCGGGGTGCGGTTCAGGTTAAAACGATCCATGCGGGCCAGCGCATGCGCCATCGCATCAAAGTTTGTGACTTTGCTATCCAACGGTTCCGGATTTTGCTTTTTCAGCTTTTGGTCAAGCGCTTCAATCCGGCTTTCGCAGCCCAAAAACGCAGCCAAACCGTTCATCACGTCGACATCTTGCAGGTCCTCGTACGCTACATAAAACGCCGTTTGTCCTGTCTTCTGCAGACCATTCAGTAACGTCACCTGAAACGCCTGCAGTTCTGCCATATGCCGTTCAAATTCGGCGGCATTGAAGGCCACCGGTTCTTTTCGCGCATGTTTAACGTTCGTCAGTTTCCACTGACCTGTCGCCTTCGCGATTTTCCAACTGACATAGCTGTCGATTGGATTGCGTGTCAGGATGATCTTGGCACAGCGCGGGTCGGGCAGGATCGCGTCCAATGCACGCGCATCGTGGTTATTAAAGAACCGGAACCCGCCAAGCCCGTGCGTCTTTGCCTTGATCTTTTCTATCAGGCTAACAGGGTCCGCTTCGCGCATGTCACGAGTCACGCCGAGCACGTTGTCGACATTCGGGAAGCCCACAAAGTGCGGGTTAAACGCTTCGCCGTGACACGTCAGACCATCAAAACTGTTGATATTGGCTTCAAGAAAATTCGAACCGGTCCGCATTTCGGCAAACACAACAAAATAGTCAAAACGCGACATTATTTACGCACCAGATAAGGTTTCCGTGTTTTCGCCTTCGGCGCGGGAATTGCGTTCTCGACAGGGAAATCACCCATCAAATAGGGATGCATCCCTTGGTTTTTCAGGTTCTGCAAGAATTGCCCGAACCCTTGTAAATCAACCATGCGCGGCGCTTCCGTCAACGTGCGCACAGATTTCCCCGTCATTTCATCGACAATCGTTTGCAATGCTTCCATCGGGCTATCAATGAAATCAGCCATCGTCCAAATGCGCACGCGCGCCTTGGTGTCTGCCTCTCGCAACGCCATCAGGTGTGCATTTTCAATCCGTTGCATCCGCGCGGCATCAACACGGATATCGGCAAAATTACGGTTCGAAAGGAACAATGGCACAGCCCACGCCCCCGAAATGACGGAAATCTGCGCATTGCGATCACGAATGAAGGTCGGCGCGATCTTTTGATTGTCTTCGGGGCCAAACTGGAACGCCTGCCGTTCACCGCGGGTATTCCAGATCAGGTTCGTCAGGAACATATGCGGTTGATAATCGCGCAACACCGCACTGTTCGACATCGCACCCTGAAAATAGTCCTGACGCCCGTCAAACATCACCTTTTCAGGGTGATACAAGTGGCCATGCACCCGTGCACCTGTTTCCTTGGCAAGCCAGAATTCAAAATTCTCGAACAGTTCGACGAAGCCTTCAAAGACCGAATAGGGCGACGACGTTAGCCCGTTTTCACGGTCCATACGCGGCCAACGGCTTTGCATATAAAGACCGGGACGTCCCAAGGTCCGTCTATCCACAGCCTTCGCAAAAATGCGGTCAATCTTGCCTGGATTGGGTTCGGCCGCCTTAAACGCGGACGGATCAGGGTTCAGAAACGTGCTGTAAAGTCGGTTCGCATGTTGCCACGTTTTACGCGCAACAAAACAGTCAGACCGCCGCAAAAGCTGGAGGTGATCGTCGTAAAAGATGTGTGGTTTGCCCTGAAAGTCGAACTTCGACAGAGTCAGCGACCGGCTTTCAATGTTTTGCGAATAGAGCCGGACAAGCGTCTGGAAATAGCTTTCGTCGGGGATCCAGACCTTCTTGAAATACTTATCATAAGCGGGTCGATCAGGGTCCTGCAAAATCGCCGACACCGTCTGCCGCGTCAGACACCACCACTGCGACCCCATGTGTGGGACAAGACCGGCAGGGATACGCCGTCGAAATCCAGCACGGCGTTGCAGCCGGACATAAGCGTCAAACAAGCGACGGTTCTTTTTCCACGAGAACGGGAAGCGCAGAGTAAACCGTTCTTTATCCAATCCGCCAACAGTCCAAGGCACATCTGCGGTCGTCGCACTTTCGATAAAATCGGTACGCGGGCGACCATCAAGATAAGTGCGCAATTCCTCAACAGGGCGCAGCGGCAGACACGAACCAGAGGCCAGATAGACGTGGCGCACATCCGGAAAGCTGGTCAAAATCATCTCGGACGCGTTTTGGGTCGCGGCGACCATGCCCCACGTGCCCCATTCACATCGGAAGCGTTTTGAAAATTTAACAGTCTTCAAAGGCGATAGGTTGCGCTGAAACGCCTTAAACGTCCCGTCCGGCACGCTCGAATCGACGTGCACGACGACTGGACACCCGCCCTTCACCCAATGGCGGATGACCTGTTCGGCGCGATCGAATGCAGTGTGCACCAGAATGACGATACCAACGGTGCTCATGCCCAGTTTCCTTTGGACATGATCCCCAGAATTTCCAGCTGACGCCAGTTGATGTATTTCTCGGACCACTTGCACCACAAATCGGGACTGTCTTTCAGACCCTCTGCGTAGGCCTTGTATTCAGCACTATCCGCATAGTGTTCACCGCGCGCCAGTTCTTCGGCGGCCTTGGCACCGATCGTGTCGATAAACTTCATATGCAGCAGCACACCAGACGCTTTTTCACCGCCCCATTCATCATAAACAAGGTTCAGCCCGCGCGGCAGTAACATGTGTGTCGAACTGACATAAGTGTAATCGCTTGACCATTTGACCAAGGGAACCTTGTTCAATGCAGGTGCCTGCCTCGGATTGTCGGCAAAGAATGCCCGTGCACGGGGGCCACCCTGGATCCACAGATTGCGGTACTTGCCATTGCGACTGATCGTATAATTTCCAGCATCGAACCAAGGTGCGATATCCAGCGGATTGGTGTCCCGCTGGTACGGTTTGTCGGTGACTTTGCCCTTCGGATACATGTCCAACATCATCGCGCCAAATGACCGGATGTTGGAACTATCCAACCAATCGGTCAGCGCGCGCACAGGACGCGTATCGCAGAACGGGAAGATAAAGAATTCATCGACATCGACAGTCAGTGTCCAATGATCTTCGGCATAGCGCATCTGCAAATAGGTCAGCCAATCAATGCCGAACCGCGATTTTTTGTAGCTGGCTTTGGTAGACCACACCGAAACATCAGGCTGATTGGCAAGGTATTCCGCGCCACCATCATCGCTGCCGTTATCCACGAACAAGAAATGATCGACACCTAAGTCACGGTAGTATCTTAAGAAATACGGAAGCCGCACATCTTCGTTCCGCAACGTGCAGAACAGCAAAATATCATTGGGCCGAATTTCACTGGTCCGATTGGCAAGATTGCGCAGTTCACGACTTTTGCGGCGGGCGCGTAATTTATAACGCTTCCGCTTCAACCGAAGTCGATATGATGACAAAACGCTCAACCGTGCCTCGTTTTTGATCGTCTCTTTCTTGTGATACGCGAACGCGGTTAATTCCGTGTTGCGAGTGATCTCAAGCCGAGCCCTATTTGGGAACAATCAATAGCAAGACCCTGTGATTAAACAAGGTTTAGCAATAACGATCAGTCCGGCCAGTCGCCTTTTGACATCAGTCCACATGCGACAAGCTGTTCCCAGCCTTCATATTGGGTTGACCCTTCATACCACAAATCAATGTCGTTGATCAGGGATTGATAGTAATCTGCATAAAGATCAGAGTTTTCAAAGTGTTCGCGCCGCTGCCGTTCCTCTGCGGACTTTTCGCCGATCGTGTTCAAAAACTTGCTATGCAGCAAAACACCCGACGGCAAACCATCTACTTGGCTGTCGAAAACATGGTTCAGCTTGGTCGGCAGCATGTGATGCGTAGAAGTGACGTAAGCGTAGCTCTTTTTCCAATGGACCAGCGGCACTTTATTCAGGGTAGGCGCACGTTCAGGACGGTCTTGGAAAAACACACGGTCGCGCACACCGCCTTGGATCCATTCGTTCTGAAACTTCGGGTTTCGAGTCCGGCGGTAGTTATCCGCATCGAACCAAGTCAATGCGTCGGTGGGATCGTCACCCGCGGCATAAGGTTGCTGCGACAACGGACCTTTGGGATACATATCCAACATGATCGCACCAAATGACCGGACCTCGCGGGTTTGCAGCCATGCGGTCAAAGCGTTCAAATCCTGCGTTTCCCAATCTGGGTAAATCAATGCTTCGTCCGCATCGACGGTTAAACACCAATGCCCCGCCGCATATTGCATTTGAAGCCACGTCAGCCAATCCATGCCAAAACGGGATAGTTTATAACTGTCCACCGTCCGCCAAAGCGACACGTCAGGTTGGTTTTCTAGAAATGCGGTCGTGCCATCGTCGCTGCCGTTATCAACAATCAGGAAATGGCGCACACCCAGCTTGCGATGATGATCCAGAAAGAACGGAAGCCGTAAGAGTTCATTCCGCAAAGTTGCAAAACATAAAATATCGGACGGCCGTATGTCGCCCGTCCGATCCATCATTGTTTTGAGTTGTGACCGCTTGCGCCATGCGCGCAGCAAAAACCGTTTGCGCCTAATCCGCAGCCGGTAAGTTTGCCAAGCGGAAGACGTGGTCACAAGTTACTCAGCGGCGATCTGCGGGGCAACGATGTCGCGCAAGTAGGCGGAAAGATCATCACGCAGTTCGGGACGGGACAACGCGAAGGCGACAGTCGCCTGCAAGAAACCTGCTTTCGATCCGCAATCGTAACGCTGCCCTTCGAAACGGTAACCAAAGATGTCGCGACCTTCTTCAAGCTCCATCGCGATCGCGTCAGTCAGTTGCAGCTCACCGCCCGCTCCCGTAGAAATTTTGCTGAGGTTGTTCATAACTTTTGGGGTCAGGATGTAGCGGCCAATGACAGCCAAATTTGACGGCGCGGTACCAGCCGCTGGCTTTTCGACCATGCCTTTGGCTTTCACCAAATTATTGCCATCGTTTACCGCATCCAAAATCCCGTAGGATGATGTCGCTTCCGGGGACACTTCCATTGTTGCGACCATTGCGCCGCCGGTTTCTTCGTAAGCATCAACCATCTGCTTCAAACAGCCGGTTTCGCCTGCGATCACATCGTCAGGCAGCATAACTGCAAATGGTTCATTCCCGATCAAACGACGGGCACACCACACGGCGTGACCAAGGCCCAGCGCCTTATGCTGGCGAATGTAGGCAATCGCACCGCTGTCCATGTTCGTGGACTTCAGCGTGTCGAGCAGTTCGGTTTTACCAGACTTGCGCAGCGATTGTTCCAGCTGCGGAGAGTGATCAAAATAGTCTTCCAACGCACCTTTGCCACGAGACGTAACAAAGATAAATTCCTTGATGCCAGCTTCACGAGCCTCATCAATCGCGTACTGAACTAGCGGTTTGTCCACCAGCGTCATGATCTCTTTCGGAACAGACTTCGTAGCAGGCAAGAATCGTGTGCCCATACCAGCAACAGGGAAGATCGCCTTGGTAACTTTCTTCTTCATAAGTCTACTCCATACATTAGTAATTCAAAATTTTTGATACAATTGATGCTAACTTTATCCAATCCCTATCAATTTTGAGAGGGGAAAAAGGATACTTTGCCGCCAATAAGTATCGAATTGCATCATATGGATAGCCAATGCGGCAAATTAGGGCTGCTTTAGGTCGACGCCCGGCGCGTAAGCGATGAAGAACGGGTTCGCAAAAATCTCTTTCCCGTAGCGCAACGGCGTGTGGTCATCAAAACGCACAACGTCACCACCAGCACCGGTAAGAACAGCATGACCCGCCGCTGTGTCCCATTCCATCGTCCGGCCAACGCGCGGGTAAATATCAGCTTCACCCGTCGCGACGAGACAGAATTTCAGCGAAGACCCTGCGCTTTTCATGTCTTTGACGTTGTATTTATTGATGTAATCATCCGTCGCCTGATCGCGGTGGGATTTAGATGCGACGACCATCAGCGCATCGTTATCTGGATTTGTCACCTTGATCGGCTTCACGGCACCAACGGTATCCTTTGCAAAATCACCACTTTCCTCGACCGAAACACCATCCGCATCTGTAAAGAACATACGACCCTTCGCAGGCGCATAAACAACGCCGCGCACAGGAACGCCATCAACGACATACGCGATATTCACTGTGAAATCGCCGCGGCGGTTGATAAATTCCTTCGTGCCATCCAGCGGGTCAACAATGAGGAACGTGTTAGCCGTGACCGAATGGGACGCCGCCTGCTCTTCTGTTACAAGGGCGAGGTCAGGAAACGCGGCACGCAATCCATCGCTGATAATCGCATCAGCGGCTTCATCAGCAATCGTCACAGGACTGTCGTCACTTTTCGACTTCACTTCAAAATCTGGACCGTTGTAAATTTCCATAATTTTGTCGCCCGCCTCTAGGGAAAGACGGCGCATTATTGTGGTGAGAAGATCATAGTCCATCATACTACCTGCCATTTCGGCCCAGCTATTGCTGGAAATATTGAAAATTAAAGTTCTTCGCCTTATGCTTCACAGGTAATAAGACTTCAAGAATTACGTGCTATATCGCTATATCAGCGACCATTCACGCGGCACATTAGGCAGGATCGCAAGGTATGTTCCATGTAGAGACCCGACAAACGCGGTCACGCACGATTTTCGGCATGCTAGAACTGATCTATCATGCCACCGTCCGTGAGGTCCGCAAGGATCACCGCAATGCTTTCATGGGCTTGATCATGAACATGCTGCAAACGGTCATCTTTGTGATGACGTTTTTCCTGCTGTTCATGTTTCTTGGGATGCGCGGCAGCGCCATTCGGGGTGATTTTCTGCTGTATATCATGTCGGGCATTTTCCTGTTCCTGACCCATACCAAAGCAATGGGGGCCGTTGTCGGTTCAGAAGGCCCCGCATCCCCGATGATGCAACACGCGCCGATGAATACGGCCATCAGCATTACGGCAGCGGCCCTGTCATCGCTTTATCTGCAAACACTGTCTTTGGTGACGGTCCTGTTCATCTACCATGTCGCCGTAACCCCCGTCGTCATCGACAATATGATCGGCGCCTACGGAATGGTGCTTGTGGCTTGGATTTCCGGCGTCGGTGTCGGGATGATGTTTCTGGCAATCAAACCTTGGCTGCCCGGCTTCGCAACGATTGGGTCCAGCGTGTATTCCCGCGCCAATATGATTGCGTCGGGCAAGATGTTTGTGGCCAATTCCTTGCCGTCATCCATGCTGGTTCTCTTCGATTGGAACCCGCTTTTCCACGCGATTGATCAGGCACGCGGTTTTATCTTTCTGCATTACAATCCGCATTTCAGTTCTTGGACTTATCCGCTGTATGTCAGCGCCGGTCTGGTGATGATCGGGCTCATGGCAGAATTCTACACACGGAAGAACGCATCACTCAGCTGGAACGCCGGACGATGATCAAGCAGATCGCGTTTGCCATTGTTTTATGTGCCAGCCCCGCCATCGCGCAGGACTTTCCGGCACATTTTGTAACCGATGGGGTCGCGGCTAATGATACATTGAATATACGCGCGATGCCTGACGGGACGTCGGATATCATCGGGGAATACGGCCCTTACACAATGAACATTGAAGTGATCCGGATTTCCAACGACGGCAAATGGGGCCTTGTTGGGCTAGGCGAACAGAACGGCTGGGTCGCAATGCGTTTCCTCACGTGGTCGGATCATCAACAACCTTACGAATTCCCGCGCCCTATGTCGTGCTTTGGGACCGAACCGTTCTGGTCGCTAAACGTGACGGTGCGCGGCGACGAATATCACGCGATGGGCGAAGACCGGCGCGATCTCAATATGATCCGCGAAAACGCGGGGCCAAACGGCGCAATTGCAGTTTTTGAAGAAGGACCGACCTTAAACCGGACCCTTATCGTTCAAAAGGCTACTGCAACGACGGCATGTCTGACCGCGAATTTGGGTGGAAAGCGACGCTGTTTAACGAAGCGCCCGACGGAAACGGGGCGCAATCAGGCTGCTGCACCTTGGACGCACACCGTTAGTCGCTATCGAACATCCCATGATTGACGCGTGTCTTCCTGCCATCCTGTTTCGTGCAGTAAAGGCGTATCTGAGTCAGATGCCGTGTGCCCCAAACACAGATACCCCGTGAAGGACCAGTCCTTCGGCACATCCAAGGTCGCCGATACAGCAACCGGATCGAGGATCGACACCCAACCAAGCCCGATATTATGCGCGCGCGCCGTCAGCCACAGCGTATAGATCGCCATGACCGTGGAATACGACAACGTTTCTGGCATCGATTGACGGCCAAGCCCGCGGCCTTCCTGAACAGACATGTCAGTGAAAACGGCTAGGTGAACGGGCGCTTCACGCAGGCCAGCCAATTTCAACGCAAAGTAATCCGCCTGTTCGGCCGGCGTGTAGTCCATGGCAGCCGCAGTGTTGCTCGTTTCAAAGTTCGCGATGATTTCAGCACGCAGGTCAGGGCTTTCCACCTGTATCACCCGCCATGGCCGTGCGTTCCCGACGGACGGGGCGTGGGCCATACTGTCCTGCAAAACTGCGAGCAAATCTGGATCAATTGGATCACGCCGAAAATGGCGGACATCGCGCCGCCATTTTAGAATGTCATACAACATCGCCACATGGCTTTTCGTCAGTTTCACATCGGCCCCCTCGGTCACACGCCCCCTGAATACAATTACATGCGCCGCGACAACAGCCCAGCCAGCCTTAACCATTCGATTACAATTTCGACTAAACCGCCACATCACCCGTAAAACTTGCAAATTGGTACGTTTTATCCCCCTTCCACTGCTTGCAGCCCCCAAAACGCGTCCCTATATACCGTTCGATCACAGAGCAGGGCATGTCCTTGAACTGAATCAGTTTTAATCAGGCGCGGGTGCCGTAAGCGGGTTCGCGCTGCTCAAACCGCCTAAACGTAAGGGATTTGATAAAATGGCCAAAGTCATCGGAATTGACCTCGGAACCACCAACTCTTGTATTGCGATCATGGACGGGTCAAAGCCCCGCGTGATCGAAAACGCAGAAGGCGCGCGTACAACGCCGTCTATCGTTGCGTTCACAGACGACGAGCGCCTTGTAGGCCAGCCGGCAAAACGCCAGGCCGTCACAAACCCAGAAAACACAATCTTTGCTGTAAAGCGTCTGATCGGCCGTAATGTCGACGACAAAGCACTGGCAAAAGACAAAAAGAACATGCCGTTCAACGTCGTTGACGGTGGGAACGGTGCTGCTTGGGTCGAATCCAAGGGTGAGAAATACTCTCCTTCTCAAATCTCTGCCTTCATTCTTGGCAAGATGAAAGAAACAGCTGAATCATACCTTGGCGAAGATGTGACACAGGCGGTTATCACCGTTCCTGCGTACTTCAACGATGCCCAGCGTCAGGCGACGAAAGACGCCGGTAAGATTGCTGGCCTCGAAGTGCTGCGCATCATCAACGAGCCGACAGCGGCTGCGTTGGCTTACGGCCTCGACAAAGAAAACACGCAAACAATCGCGGTCTATGACCTTGGCGGTGGTACATTCGATGTGACCATCCTTGAGATCGACGACGGCTTGTTCGAAGTGAAATCCACCAACGGTGACACGTTCCTCGGCGGTGAAGACTTTGACATGCGCATCGTTGATTACCTCGCAGGTGAGTTCAAGAAAGAGCACTCTGTTGATCTGACCCAAGACAAGATGGCGCTGCAGCGTCTGAAAGAAGCTGCTGAAAAAGCGAAGATCGAACTGTCATCGTCTTCACAGACAGAAATCAACCAGCCGTTTATTTCTATGGGGTCTAACGGTCAGCCGTTGCACATGGTGATGAAACTGACACGTGCGAAACTGGAAAGCCTTGTTGCTGACCTGATCAAAGCGTCCATCAAGCCATGTCAGGCTGCGTTGAAAGACGCCGGTCTGTCCACATCCGACATCGACGAAGTCGTGTTGGTTGGTGGTATGACACGGATGCCACGCGTTAAAGAAGAAGTGACAAAGTTCTTCGGCAAAGAACCACACCAGGGCGTGAACCCTGATGAGGTTGTTGCGATGGGTGCGGCCATTCAGGCTGGTGTTCTGCAAGGTGACGTGAAGGACGTTGTTCTTCTCGACGTGACCCCGCTGTCCTTGGGTATTGAAACCCTTGGTGGTGTGTTCACACGCCTGATCGACCGGAACACAACGATCCCGACGAAGAAATCTCAGGTTTTCTCGACTGCCGAAGACAACCAAAACGCCGTGACACTGCGTGTGTTCCAAGGTGAACGCGAAATGGCTGCGGACAACAAAATCCTCGGTCAGTTCAACCTCGAAGATATCCCGCCAGCACCACGCGGCATGCCGCAGATCGAAGTGACGTTCGACATCGACGCCAACGGCATCGTGTCTGTTGGGGCCAAAGACAAAGGCACCGGCAAAGAACAGAACATCACGATCCAAGCGTCCGGTGGTCTGTCTGACGACGATATCGAACAAATGGTACGCGACGCCGAAGAGAACGCAGATGCCGATAAGGCACGCCGCGAACTCGTCGACGCCAAGAACCAAGCGGAAAGCCTGATCCATTCGACTGAAAAGTCAATGGAAGAGCACAAAGAGAAAGTCGATCCGACAACAATCGAAGCCATCGATCTGGCGATTGCTGCGCTGAAAGACGATCTCGAAGGCGACAACGCGGACAAGATCAAGTCTGGCATCCAGAACGTTACCGAATCTGCGATGAAGCTGGGTGAAGCGATCTACAAAGCGTCACAAGACGAAGAAAACGGCGAAGAAGACGTCAAAGGCGCTGACGAAGCTGGCGGCGACGACGACATTCTCGACGCAGACTTCGAAGATCTGGACGGCGACAAGCGTGACTAAGCCCACGGGCTAAACGATTGGGCCGGTCCGTTTGCTAAGCGGGCCGGTCTTTTCCGTTCCCAAGGGGGATTATGACTATGGCAAAACGTGATTATTACGAGACGCTCGGCGTGTCCAAAGGCGCGTCTGAAGCTGAGATCAAAAAAGCCTATCGCACAAAGGCGAAGGAACTGCATCCCGACCGCAATTCCGACAATCCAAACGCCGAGGCGCAGTTCAAAGAAGCGAATGAAGCTTACGACGTTCTGAAAAACGCCGAGAAAAAAGCAGCGTACGACCGTTATGGTCATGCAGCTTTCGAAGGCGGCATGGGCGGCGGCGGCGGCGGCGGCGGTCCACGCGGTGGCGGTCAGGGCGATTTTGCGTCGGCCTTCTCTGACGTGTTCGACGACCTGTTCGGTGACATGATGGGCGGTCGCGGTGGCGGCGGCGGACGGGCACGCGCCCAACGCGGCAACGACCTGCGGTACAACCTGCGCATCAACCTCGAAGATGCGTTCAAAGGCATGCAGAAAACCGTAAACGTTCCGACAGCTGTTGGCTGTGATGAATGTAACGGCACTGGCGCCGAAGGCGGGTCCGAACCTGTTACATGTCCGACCTGTTCAGGTATGGGTAAAGTCCGTGCGCAGCAGGGTTTTTTTACCGTTGAACGCACCTGCCCGACATGTTCCGGCATGGGTCAGACGATCAAGAACCCGTGCAACAAATGTCACGGTCAGGGCCGCGTCGAGAAAGAGAAATCTTTGTCGGTGAACATCCCTGCTGGCGTTGAAACCGGCACACGTATCCGGCTCGCTGGCGAAGGCGAAGCAGGTATGCGCGGCGGTCCAACCGGCGATTTGTATATCTTCATCGAAGTGAACGACCACGAATTGTTCGAACGCGAGAACACCAACCTGTTCTGCCGCGTCCCTGTTTCGATCACCAACGCCGCTTTAGGTGGCGAGATCGAAGTACCAACAATCGACGGTGGCCGGTCACGCGTGAAGATCCCAGCCGGTTCACAATCTGGTCGCCAGATGCGTCTGCGCGGCAAAGGTATGCCTGCCCTGCGTGGCGGTGGCCAAGGCGACATGTTCATCGAACTGGCGGTCGAAACACCCGTGAACTTGACAACCCGTCAGAAAGAAATCCTGCGGGAATTCGACGAAATCGCAGCAGAGAACAACCCGGAAGGGTCTTCGTTCTTTAAATCTGTGAAATCGTTTTGGGATGGAATGAAGGGTTAAGGCGCATTGCCTTAACCGTTAACTTCGCCTTCACCAGAATCATTACAAGCTTCGGCAATGTCACACTTTGCCGAAGCCCGTACCCTTTTTGATGATGACGTTCAGGCCATCCTGCCTGCGTCAGAACGTGTCTCACCTTACATTGGCGATCACCGCAAACACTTGCGCGATCGTTTCGCCGTAGGTGGTGCGTCAGCGATGCTGGATTTCGAAATGCTCGAATTGATCCTGTATCGCGCCATTCCGCGTCGGGATGTACGCCCCATCTGTTTTGAACTCCTCGACACCTTCGGCGACTTTAACAGGGTGGTTTCAGCCCCCATTCATCAGCTGTTGAAAGTGCATGATGTGACCCGCAAAGCCGCATTAGAGATCAAGATGATCGAAGCTGCCGCACACCGCTTGTCTCGGGCAAAGATCATGCAGCGGCCCGTTCTATCGCATTGGGACGCCTTGATTGATTACTGCCATACGGTGATGGCGCATCGTGATACGGAACAGTTTCGTGTGCTTTATCTGGATACACAAAACACTGTCATCGCGGATGAAGCACAGGCGCAGGGCACCATTGATCACGTTCCTGTCTACCCCCGCGAGGTCGTCAAACGCGCACTTGATCTTAATGCGGCTGCCTTGATCCTTGTGCACAATCACCCGTCCGGTGATCCAACGCCCAGCCAAGCGGACATCGACATGACGCAACAGGTTGTGAACGCGGCAGAGGTGCTTGGCATCACCCTGCACGATCATGTCATTATCGGCCGATCACGCGAAGTGTCGTTCAGGGTTCAGGGTTTGCTTTGATCGACCCATAATTCGACACGGCGGTTCATCTGTCGTCCCCACTCTGTGTCGTCGCAACCCATGGGCAAGGCTTCACCAAAAGCTTCGGTTTCCAACGTAACGGCCTCTGGCCATGTCCCCAACGCGGCGACCAAAGCACGCTTCACAGCCTCGGCACGCGCGCTCGATAGTTCCCTGTTTGGGGCCGGTGCCCCGCGTCCATCACTGAATCCCACCAACATCAAGCTTTGCCCGTCAAATCGGCCGTCGCGGATCGCCTGTCCCAGCGCCATCATATTGGATCGCGATTGCGCGTCTAACCGCGTTGATCCCACCTCAAACCGGAAACTCGTCGACAACCGCGTGCGCGGCATCAGCACGCGGACCATGCGTTGCAGTTCACCCAATGGGATGTCGGTGCCTGCCTTCAAGATTGCGTTCGCAAAACGTTGTCCTTGGGCATCAAGCGGAATGGGCACTGCACCCTGATCTACAAAACCCGCACGGCGCACGACCAACTGCGCTTCTGGCCCGCGCAACCACGCCAGAAAATCACGAACAATCTGCGGCTGCCGTCGGTCTGGTAGATATAAAAACAACGGTTCGGTCAGTGGGTAATCTTCGGTCTTAAGCGTCGTGGACACGGGGGTTGCTGTAAAATCACAGGCGTCTCGCAGTGCCAAGGGCTGCGTGTTACCCGTCTGGCCAAACGGCAACATCGCAATGCTTCCGGGGACATCTGCAACAGCATCACGCACTGCCGAAAGATCGGCGTGCCGCGTGATGTCTTCGGCAACGGTTCCGCCATCGGGCCTAACGATCCGGTCAACGAAGAACTGCATCTGCCCGTTTTCAACAGGCCCAAGGTGGCGTTGCACGGGCAAATCCGGACCACCAATGTCCGCCCAATTATCGACAAGACCACGGAACACCTGCGACACATCTTTCAGTGCGATTGCGTCAAGTTCCAACGAAGGATGCACGACGGGCACAAGCGCATCCAAACCGATAATGCGACTTTGTCGCGGTGATGTCAGATCACCCAAGCCGGCTTCCAACGCCAATTCAACCTCTTCGGGTCGTATCTCGCGGACCGCCAATGCCATGTCCGCCTCGAAGGCAATCAAATCGGCGAAGCCTTCGTCGGAATTCGTCACACGGAACGCAAAATTTGCCTGCACGCCATCCGTCGCGTCCACCAAATCCACAGTGAAATGAGACGCATCAATTTCGGTCAGGACAGATTGCCAACCGCGGGATCGCCCAAATGCCTCGACCAAAGCAGGCACAGCGACCTCAGACATCCGTGCGGACCCTGAAATGCGCACAAGCGGGACATAAGCATCTGGATCAGGACAGGCCGCGCCACCACAGGTGACCGACGCATAGCGCAGCGTCAAAGGGCCGTATTCTGTTCGCAGCTGCAGGAATTCACCGTCATAGCCGATGACATCACCCGTCAGAACCAGACCACCACCGTCAGATGTTACCGTGACAGGTTCTGCCAAAGCAGATGTCGCACAAAGAAAAACTGCGGCAAAACATGCCGCAGATTTCAACTTGTCTGTAAATTGGTTCAAACAGCGTCGCATCATCTTAGCGCGAGTGTCTGTTCCCCCAGTACCTTTTTCAACTCAAGAGTTGCACCAATCTCTTCACAGCTCGGAAGTGTGATACGGATGTCCTTAAATGCCAGATCAACGATGCCTGGGAAGACCGAAAAGCTTTCAGCGATCAGGTCTTGGCCGCAGTTCTTGTCTGTCACATGCGCCACGATGTTAATGTCGCGCATTCCGGTCGCGATATCTGTGTCGGCAGGAAAGGAATAAACTTCGGCAAACCGCGGGATTTCTCCGATGTCGTCCCCAAAATGATCCAGCATTACCTGGGTCCCTTCAGGGCCGTTTGATTGCAAATAACCCCCGTCATGACCTTCCCACTGAAACACGACGCGATTGTATTGCTGAGCTTGCGGCGCATAGGTCGACGCGGCAAGGCTTTTGCCATCTTCGAACGTGATAAAGAAAGTCGCGTCTTCGGACAAAGCCGGAACCGTCATTATCGCCGTACCGGCTGCATCTGCTTGGGCCGAAAAGGACAAACCACTGTGGTTCACCGTAAACGGCATGTCTGATCGACATTCTGACACAACAGTGACGATTACAGACCCTGTCGCATTCGGTGCTGTCACAGCAAGAATTTCACAATCTTTTGAAACGCTTGCACTGATTTGTGTTTGCGCAAATAGGCTTTGACCATCAACGTCATCAACATCTTCGACCAACGCAATCAGTTTAACGCTATCCGGATCAATCGGCAGGTTCGCCGTCGTTGCAATGCGCTGAGCGGCTGGTGCTTCAGGCTTCAACGTAAAGCTATCGGCTGTCGCCAATGGCGAATAATCGACGAGCAGAACAGGGTCGCGAATTTCGACGGGCAGATTGGCGTTGTAGCGCGCGGCATCTACATCGCCGTATTGCATGATAAAGCCGATGCCCAACGCAATCGCAAAAGTCGATGCGATGGTCGTTGCCTTTTTAACTCTCGTAAGACGCGACATGAGGTTGCTCCCGATTCCCACTTGGAAACAATAAGCACCTTGGTCGTGGCCCCAGCGCGACTGCGCGGGGGTTTTATCGTGACGGGATTATGGCTGAATTTAGCCTAATTTTCCGTGACAATGTTTAAATTTGTCACCAGAGCCACACGGGCAAGCGTCATTACGGCTTGGGTTGCCCCACGTATTTGGGTCATCTTCTACAAATCCGGGACGCGCGGCGTCTGGGTTTGTTGCAGCGCCCGCAACAGTCGCTCCCCCTGCAGTTGCGCCACCTGCGGCAGCAGCCGCTGCTGCGGCCTGTTGTTCGCGCATTTGGGCAACCATACGCTCCTGTTCTTCGGCGGTCATAGGTCGAATCGCACCCAGTTTTTGGGTCACATCGGTCCGCAAACCATCCAAGAGACGTTCAAACAGCTGGAAACCTTCTGTTTTGTATTCGTTCAACGGATCACGCTGGGCATACCCACGGAAACCAACGACGGATCGCAGGTGTTCCAATGTCAGCAGATGTTCACGCCATTTCGCATCAATCGTCTGCAACAACAGCTGCTTTTCGATGTTGCGCAGCGTTTCCGGACCAAAGGCTTCTTCCTTCTCGGTCATGTGCTTGTCGCTCTCGGCTTCAAGCCGCTCGCGCATGACTTCGTCGTCGACGCCTTCTTCCGCTGCCCATTTCATCACAGGCACATCCATGCCCAGATCACGGATGACAGCGGCGTACAGGCCTTCGGTGTCCCACTGATCCGCGTAAGATTTCGCCGGCATAAAGTCGTCGACCAGATCTTCGATAACCTGATAACGCATATCGCGCACTACTTCAGACAGATCGCTGTCTTCCATGATTTCGCGGCGCTGACCAAAGATCACCTTACGCTGCTCGTTCATCACGTCATCGTACTTGAGCAACTGCTTACGCATGTCAAAGTTACGACCTTCGACTTTCGCCTGCGCGCGCTCCAGCGACTTGTTCACCCATGGGTGCTCAATCGCTTCGCCTTCTTTCATACCAAGCGTCGACAAAACCTTGTCCAAGCGTTCAGACCCGAAAATCCGCATCAGATCATCTTCGAGCGACAGCAAGAACAACGACCGGCCCGGGTCACCCTGACGACCGGAACGGCCGCGCAGCTGGTTATCAATCCGGCGGCTTTCGTGACGTTCTGTGGCCAGAACAAACAGACCACCAGCGGCTTTCACCTTTTCTTCGGCGTCTTTATGTTCCGCCTCGATCCGTGCGCGTACCTCATCAGGGTTCGCCTCTGGATCTTCCGCCAGCGCCTGAACGACCTGCATCTCGACGTTACCGCCCAGTTTAATATCGGTCCCGCGACCCGCCATGTTCGTGGCGATTGTTACCGCACCCAGTTTACCAGCATCACCGATAATCTGCGCTTCTTGTTCGTGCAGGCGGGCGTTCAGCACGTTGTGCGCGATCCCCTCAGCAGTCAGCATCTGGCTAATCAGCTCTGATTTCTCAATCGACGTGGTACCAACCAGAACAGGCTGCCCTTTGGCATTCGCTTCTTTGGTCAGGTCAATCACGCCCTGATATTTCTCGCGGGCGGTCCGGTACACTTGGTCGTTTTCGTCCAAGCGGGCGATCGGACGGTTCGTTGGAACCTCGACCACGCCAAGACCGTAAATCTCTTTGAATTCGTCCGCTTCGGTCAACGCCGTACCAGTCATACCAGCCAGTTTGTCGTACAGACGGAAATAGTTCTGGAACGTCACAGAAGCTAGCGTCACGTTTTCCGGCTTCGGGTTCACGCCTTCTTTGGCTTCAATCGCTTGGTGCAAACCATTGGACAAACGACGACCGTCCATCATCCGCCCTGTGAATTCGTCGATCAGAACCACTTCGTCACCACGGACGATGTAGTCTTTGTCGCGCTGGAACATCTTGTGGGCTAGCAGGCCTTGGCTGACGTGATGCACCAGCGTCGCGCTTTCCGGATCATACAACGTCTGACCTTCAGGCAGTTGACCCATCTCGGTCAGGCGCTTTTCAATGAAATCGTTGCCTTCGTCATTAAACGTCGCCTGACGGGTCTTTTCATCCAGCGTGTAATGATCGTCCTGCACTTCAGGGATCAGCTTGTTGATGTCGATATACATCTGGCTGCGGTCCTGCGCGGGACCAGAAATAATCAGCGGTGTCCGTGCTTCATCGATCAAGATCGAATCGACCTCATCCACAATCGCAAAGTTGTGGGCGCGTTGCGACATCTGGGACAGTTCAGACTTCATGTTGTCGCGCAGGTAGTCAAAGCCAAGCTCGTTGTTCGTCGCAAACGTGATATCAGCGGCGTAGGCTTCAATCTTTTCGGCTTCCGGCTGTTGCGGGTAAATCACGCCAACAGTCAGACCAAGGAAGTTATAAACGTTCGCCATCCATTCAGCGTCACGCTTGGCAAGGTAATCGTTCACGGTGACGATATGCACACCTTTGCCAGTCAACGCATTCAGGTAGGCCGCAAAGGTCGCGGTCAGGGTTTTACCTTCACCGGTCTTCTGTTCGGAAATGTTGCCCTGATGCAGGAAAATCCCGCCCATCAACTGTGTGTCAAACGCACGCAGACCAAGCGCACGACGCGCGCCTTCACGACAGTTAGCAAACGCTTCCGGCAGCAGATCATCCAGACTTTCACCACCCATGGCACGTTGCGCCAGGCTTTCTGTCTTTTCCTTGATCTGCTCGTCAGTCAGTTTTTCGAACTCAGGCTCAAGCGCATTGATCTTCGCGACCAGCGGGCGAACCGATTTCACTTTACGATCATTGGCGGTGCCAAAGACTTTTTTGGCGACGGTTCCTAAACCAAGCATGTATTCTCCGGTGGCGCAGTGACGCCTGTCTAACATCGAATTGAGAGGAGGTCGCTTGTAGCCCCTGAACAGGCCACCTACAAAGGGCCAAGACCAGCCCCCTCAGGGTCTTTCATTGATCTAAGGTCGGGGTTGAACAGTGTCAACGTCGCGCACCCGCGCGGCGCATCAAGGGATCGTTTTAGAATGAAACATGTAACATTTTTGGGGTCTGCGGCGCTGATCGCAGCGTTGGCGGCACCGGTTGCAGCACAAGAAACCACTGCGGATACCGTTATTGCCACCGTTGGCGAGACAGAGATCACATTGGGCGAGATGATTATCGCACGCGCACAGCTGCCTCAGCAGTACCAGTCTTTGCCAGCTGACGTGTTGTTCGAAGGTGTTCTGGAACAGCTGATCCAGCAACAACTTTTGGCAGATGCCGTCGAAACGGCCCCTGCCCGCGTCGATTATGCATTGCGCAACGAACGCCGTTCCCTGCTGGCTGGCGAAGAAATCGACGCGCTGTCTGTGGCATCCATGACGGATGAAGCGGTCCAAGCCGCCTACGACGCGAAATACGAAAACGCAGAATCCGAAACCGAATTCAACGCAGCCCACCTGCTTGTTGAAACGCTGGAAGAAGCTGAAGCTGCCAGAGCCCGCATTGATGCAGGCGAAGAATTCGGCGAAGTCGCAAAAGAAGTCTCAACCGGCCCAAGCGGTCCGAACGGCGGCAACCTTGGTTGGTTCGGCGCAGGCCAAATGGTCACCCCGTTTGAAGATGCGGTCATGGCGATGGAAGTCGGCGGCGTGTCCGATCCAGTTGAAACCCAATTCGGGTTCCACGTGATCAACCTGATCGAAAAGCGCGTCAAAGAAGCACCTGAATTGGACGCTGTCCGGTCCGAACTGATGGCAGAAGTCCAAGAAGCCGCAATTCAAGCACGGCTCGCTGCGTTGACCGAAGCCGCAGACATCGTGACGCCGGAAGAAGGCACAATCGATCCTGAACTTCTGGGCGACCTGTCCCTGCTGGAGCCAAAATAAATGCCATTGTCCCCGCTGGCCCCTGCGGCCTTTCCTGAACTGCCCGTCATTGACGGCGTGACATTCGCAACTGCGGAAGCGGGGGTGAAATACAAAAACAGGGCCGACGTGATGTTGGCCCTGCTGACGCCCGGCAGCACCATCGCCGGGGTCTTTACACGATCAGCCACGCGATCTGCGAATGTGCTCGACTGCCAAGAAAAACTCGGCGGTGACCAAACAGGACCTGCCGCGATCTTCGTGAACTCCGGCAATTCCAATGCATTCACGGGCAAGGCCGGCACGGGATCGGTGAATGCCATCTCTGATGCCATCCAAAGCACCACAGGGGTGGCATCAAACCGCGTCTTCACGTCCTCTACTGGCGTGATCGGTGAACCGCTGCCGCACGACAAGATCATCGCGAAAGTCGACGAACTGCACACAGCGCAACACGCCTCCGGCCTGCACGATGCTGCTCGCGCAATCATGACGACCGATACCTTCGCCAAAGGGTCAACGCGGCAGATCACCATCAACGGCAAAACCGTGAACATCGCAGGCATCGCTAAAGGATCCGGCATGATCGCGCCTGATATGGCGACAATGCTGGTCTACATCTTCACCGATGCGGCGATTGGCTTCGAGGCGCTGCAATGGCTGCTGACCGAACAAACCAACAAGACCTTCAACAACATCACCGTCGATAGCGACACTTCGACCTCTGACACGCTTCTGGTCGGCGCAACGGGTGCGTCCGGCGTGGATGTTACGGGCAACGACGATTTCGCCGAAGCGCTGCACGCGGTTATGCTGGACCTATCGCATCAGGTCGTGCGCGACGGCGAAGGCGCGACAAAGTTCATCACCATCAACGTCACAGGCGCCGAGAACGACGCAGACGCACGCAAGGTGGCGATGGCGACAGCAAACTCACCACTCGTGAAAACCGCGATTGCTGGCGAAGACCCCAACTGGGGCCGCGTTGTAATGGCAGTAGGCAAATCTGGTGCAAAGGCGGATCGCGACCTACTGGCGATCAGTTTCGGTGATATCAAAGTGGCGGAAAACGGGTGGGTGTCCCCGACCTATTCAGAAGACGCCGGTGCCGCGTACATGAAAGGCGAAGACATCGCGATCAACGTCGATCTGGGCATCGGGTCCGGTACCAGCACAGCATGGACCTGCGATCTGACCCACGAATACATCCGGATTAACGCGGATTATCGGTCATGAAGACAGTCCTTGTATCCGCAGTCGCGCTGATCGACGTCGACGGGCGCATCCTTTTGGCCCAACGTCCCGAAGGCAAATCCATGGCGGGCCTATGGGAATTTCCGGGCGGCAAAGTCGAACAGGGCGAAACGCCAGAGGTCGCCCTGATCCGCGAACTGCAAGAAGAGTTGGGCATCGACACATGGGAAAGCTGCCTCGCGCCGCTGACCTTTGCATCGCATAGCTACGATGACTTCCATCTGCTGATGCCCCTGTTCGCTTGCCGCAAATGGAACGGCACACCGCAAGGGCGCGAAGGGCAAACGTTGAAATGGGTCTCATCGAAAGACCTGCGCGACTACCCAATGCCGCCCGCAGATATTCCGCTGATCCCAATTTTGCGCGACTGGCTCTAACGAACATGACACCTTACGGGCGCTGTGGCATCGCGGCCTGCAGGTCATCCAATGAAACGCCCAATGTCGTCGCGACCTGTGAAAGATCCGCATCACGTCCACCGGCTGCTTCCATCGCCGCAAAGAATGCTTCGCTCGTGACGCCAAGTTGCGCGGCGGCATCCTCAAACCCCGGTGGCATCCCACCGTTGTCACCAGGACGCGGCGGTTCATTCCGTCCACCGTCACCTGCGTTCTGGGCGCCAACGCCCGCCTCGGCGGTGGTGGTAAAGTTGCCTTCGGCTTGCACACCGATCAGACAGGGCGGCAAATTCGGGAACTCTGTGCCAGCGTGGTAGTGGTAGACACCATCGGGATATTCCTCTGTCTCCCTGACATGGCCCTGACATTCATCTAGATTAGTCGGCACTTCACCACCCGCATCTTGGCTGCCGTAAAGCGGGAAACCGTCGAAAGCGTAACCAAACATCGCGGCGCTGTCCTGCTCAAGATAGCAAGACGCTGCGACATCGACGGCATCATAAACAGCGTTCAAATCTGTTGATGTGGCGTGCCAGTGATACCAACCACCCGGATCAACATGACCGCCGCACGTATCCAGCGCGGGCATATGCCCCGTCTGTTGAATACTAGGTGCATCTGAAAAGATCGGCACGCCGTTCAGCGCCAAACCGATCTTGGACACTGTGCCAAGCGCAGTGCTTTTATCCGCGACAACGGGGGTTGTCGGGATCAGCATCGTCATCGTGACCGAAGCGTCTTCAGATACGTTAATGCAGGCATGGTCGTCTTCAGGTTGGGCCCTCGCGATGTCCGCGATATGCACCGTGCCGTCCTCGTCGTAAAACGTGTAGCCAAGGTTGCTGAGAAATTCAAAATACGCGCGATCAATGCGGTACAATCCTGCCTCGTCACCCGTCCAATCCCAGATACCCCCTTCATCGTCCAGTGTTGCGGGGCAAAACGGGCCAATATCCAGATCATCCGGAAGGTATTTGACGGTGAACTGCGCGCATTCGGACTGCGTTCCGTCTTCTAGTGTACACGCGACAATGTCTGGCTCTTGCACCAAGGCTTGATCGCTAATGCTGCCGGTATCGACGTGGGCCATTGCGATCACTGGCAGACAGGTCAACGCTGCGATCAGCGAAATATACGAGATATGGGAATATCGGATCATTGGGACACCTTTTGGTCAATCATACGTATTGAACGTAGCGCCAATGAATTTCCGCCGCCTCAAAATGCAAAAAGGCGACCCAAAGGGCCGCCTTTTCGAATGAATTCGGTCACCTGATTAGAGGTTCCGTTCGACCTCTTCACGCTCAAAGATCTCGATGACATCGTTCGCGCGGATGTCTTCGTAGTTCTCGAACGCCATGCCGCATTCCTGACCGGACTGCACTTCGGCAACTTCGTCCTTGAAGCGTTTCAGGGTCTTCAGCGTACCTTCGTGGATCACCACGTTGTCACGCAGCAGACGCACACCGGCAGACCGACGCGCCACACCTTCAGTGACCAAACAACCAGCAACCTTACCAACGTTAGACACCTTAAAGACGTCCTTGATGGTGGCATACCCGATGAAGTTCTCGCGGATTTCCGCAGACAACAGGCCAGATGCGGCGGCTTTCACATCGTCAACAAGGTCATAGATGACCGAGTAGTACCGAATTTCCACGCCTTTTTGGTTGGCCGTGTTCCGCGCCGTCGCATTGGCGCGCACGTTAAAGCCAAACACAGGGGCGCCGGATGCTTCGGCCAGACCGATGTCTGTTTCCGTGATCGCACCAACACCGGAATGCAGGACACGAACGCGGACTTCATCGTTACCGATTTTTTCCATCGCCTGAACGATCGCTTCGGCAGAACCCTGCACGTCGGCTTTCACCAAGATTGGCAGCTCGCTGATGTCCTCGTTCGCTTTCGCATTCGCCATCAACTGCTCAAGTGTAGTCGCCGCACCAGCAGCTGCACGTTTATCTTTCGCAGCTTTCTCGCGGTATTCAGCGATTTCACGCGCTTGGGCTTCGGTTTCTGTCACGTTCAGAACGTCACCAGCTTCTGGTGTACCGTTCAGGCCCAGAACCTCTACAGGAACAGACGGACCGGCTTCTTCAACGCGTTTGCCTTGGTCGTTGATCAGCGCGCGGACTTTACCCCACTGCTCACCCACAACAAAGATATCGCCGCGTTTCAGCGTACCGGACTGAACCAGAACCGTAGCCACAGGACCACGACCCACGTCAAGCTGGGCTTCGATCACCGCACCAGTTGCTGCGCGATCAGGGTTAGCTGTCAGTTCAAGAATTTCCGCCTGCAGGCCAATCGCCTCAAGCAGTTTGTCCAGACCTTGGCCCGTAATCGCAGACACTTCGACGTCCTGCACATCACCGGACATTTTCTCGACGATCACTTCGTGCTGCAACAGATCGGTCCGCACTTTGTCAGGGTTGGCACCCTCGCGGTCGATTTTGTTGATGGCCACGATCATCGGCACTTTCGCCGCTTTCGCGTGTGCAATCGCTTCGATTGTCTGAGGCATCACAGCATCATCTGCCGCAACAACCAGAACAACAATGTCAGTCACTTGCGCACCACGTGACCGCATCGACGTAAACGCCGCGTGGCCCGGTGTATCGAGGAACGACAAAAGCTGACCGCTTTCAGTAGTTACCTGATACGCACCGATGTGCTGCGTGATGCCGCCAGCTTCGCCAGCCACAACACGTGTCTTACGGATCGCATCCAGAAGGGATGTCTTACCGTGGTCAACGTGGCCCATGATCGTGATGATCGGGGCACGTGGCTTCAGATCTTCTGCTTTATCTTCTTCAGCCGTGATCACCTGTTCAACGTCAGCGTCAGAAACGCGGACAACAGTGTGGCCAAATTCTTCGATAATCAATTCGGCAGTATCCGCATCAATCGTCTGTGTTTGCGTGGCCATGATGCCGTTTGTCATCAACGCCTTCACAACGTCAGCAACACGTTCGGTCATACGGGCAGCCAATTCAGAAACGGTAATCGCTTCTGGCAGGGACACTTCGCGGTAAACCTTTTCACGCTCGGCAGACACACCCATCGCCTTGGCACGGGCGCGGTCTTGCTTACGCTTCATCGCAGCCATGGACCGTTGACGACCGCCTTCACCACCGCGCATCGCGGCGTTGACAGTCAGCTTACCAGAACGACGTCCGTCATTCGCGCCACCACGACCAGGCTTACCGCCTTTATTGTCACGGTTGTCGCGCTCGGGCGCTTTGTTGCGTGGGCCAGCGTTGCGAGCCGCACCAGATGGCGCATCATCCGCAGGGGTCGCAGCCGCGGCAGGTGCCGCTGCTGCGCGACGTGCATCAGCTTCGGCTTTTGCTTTTTTGGCAGCCTCTTCTTCGGCTTTTTGCTTGGCGCGCTCTTCGCGTTCACGGTCTTCCGCCTCTTTGGCTTCTTGTTCCGCACGGCGGGCTGCGCGTTCAGCAGCACGTTCTTTTTCTTCGGCTTCGCGCTTGGCTTGCTCTTCGGCTTCGCGGGCTTTCGCCATCGCGAGCGCCTTCATCCGGCGTTCGAGTTCGACATCAGAAATGCCTGCAGGACGTTTCGATGGGTCACCACCGATGGGCCGGCCGGTTGGGCCAGACGGCACAGGTTTACCCGCGCCAGGCTTGGGAACCACAACGCGCTTACGCTTTGTTTCCACCACGACGTTCTTTGTACGCCCGTGGCTAAAGCTTTGTTTCACGTTGCTTGGACGAGAACCGCCAAGACCAAGTGTCTTTTTGCCGTCGTTATCGCTCATTTAAATTCGTATCCTTCCCAAGGGCCGCTTTGCCCTTGCCAGTCTTTTGACCATCAATCCCGCGTAAGCCCGAAAGCTTTGTTGCATCCTCTACAACACGATTGCTGAGTCCACCAGTAGAGACCGCGCAATGTATTGCAGTTCCTCTACCAAAGGCCAAACCCAACTCTTGCGCGGTCAAGCATCCAAAGTAGCGAGCCCCCTCAGGGGTCCATAGTTTCGTTTTGCCCCGTTCGGAGCCATCAGAGGCCTGCATTAGAACGCGCACGTTCTCAGATCCAGCAAGCCAGCCTTTAACTTTTTCAAACCCACACACAGCACGACCGGCCTTACGTGCAAGGCCCAGCAGATCAACAACACGTTGGGCAAGCAACCGTTCAACATCGTCGATCAACGTATCCGATACGGTCACGGCTTGCTTTGCACTGCGGGCGAAATGACCCTTCCGCGCGTCTTCAAGAACCGCGCGATCCGCGGTGACATACATACCACGACCGGGCAGTTTACCCAAGATGTCAGGATAAACCGCATTGTCGGGGCCAACCACAAACCGGATCAATCCAGCCTTTGGTTGCACCTCTCCTGTGACGATGCACTTACGTTCCGCACCGTCGTCAGGGTTCTTATGTTGGCCACCACGCGCCATATTCAAGGTCAGAAGCCCAAATTAGGCTTCTGATTCCTCCTCGGCAGGTTCGTCTTCGTCAGCAGTCAGTTCGTCAGGGTCAACCCAACCCAGCATTACGCGGGCTGTCATGACCATGTTCTGCGCTTCCTCAAGCGACACATCGAATGGTTCCAGTACACCGTCATCTTTGGTGCGTTCGCCTTTAGTGATGGTCCAGCCACCAGCCAATTCCCAGTCCGCACAAGTCGCGAAGTCTTCAAGCGTTTTCACGCCATCCGCGCCAAGGGCTTCCAACATCTGTGGTGTCAGACCTTCAAAGTCGATCAGGGACTGCTCAACGCCAGCGGCAATTGCAGCATCCATGGCCTTCTTATTCTGGGCTTCCAGATATTCACGTGCACGTGTCTGCAGTTCACCAGCAGTGCCTTCGTCAACGCCTTCGATGACCAGTAGTTCTTCAACTTCAACGTAGGCAACTTCTTCAAGGTTCGTGAACCCTTCGGAAACCAGCAACTGCGCAAAGAATTCGTCCAGATCCAGCGTATCCATGAACAGTTTCGTACGCAGTTCGAATTCTGCCTGACGACGCTTGGATTCTTCTTCTTCAGTCATGATGTCGATATCAAGACCAGTCAGCTGAGATGCCAGACGCACGTTTTGGCCACGACGGCCAATCGCCAGCGAAAGCTGCTCATCAGGAACAACAACTTCGATCTTGCCAGCCTCTTCGTCCAGAACAACCTTGGACACCTCAGCAGGCTGCAACGCGTTCACGAGGAACGTCGGCATATCTTCATTCCAAGGAATGATGTCGATCTTTTCGCCCTGCAGTTCGTTCACAACAGCCTGAACACGCGAACCACGCATACCAACACAGGCACCAACCGGATCAATTGACCCGTCGTGTGAAATCACAGCGATCTTCGCGCGTGAACCTGGATCACGTGCAACGGCCTTAATGTCGATCACGCCTTCGTAAATCTCAGGAACTTCCATCTTGAACAGTTCAGCCATGAATTCTGGCGCTGTACGGGACAGGAAGATCTGCGGACCGCGCTGTTCGCGACGCACTTCTTTAATGAAGCAACGGATGCGTTCGTTCGGGCGATACGCTTCACGGCCGATCTTTTCGTTACGGCGCAGGATGGCTTCACCTGAACCCACGTCGATGATGACGTTGCCGTATTCCTCACGCTTAACAAGCGCGTTGATGATTGTGCCAGCCTTGTCTTTGAATTCTTCGTACTGCTTGTCACGCTCAGCTTCGCGGACTTTCTGAAGGATCACCTGCTTGGCGGACTGGGCGGCAATACGACCTAGTTCAACCGGCGGAACCTCTTCAGAGAATACATCGCCGATTTCAGGGTTGTCCATGTATTCACGGGCCTGTGCCACAGTGAATTCAGCTTGATAATTCTCAAGCTCTTCCTCTTCAACAACCGTGCGAACGCGGGTGAACGTGGCTTTACCTGTGCGACGGTCGATAGACACGCGAATGTCCATTTCCGCGCCGTAGCGGGATTTCGCAGCACGCGCGAGGGATTCTTCCATCGCTTCGATCACCAACACAGGGTCGATGTTCTTTTCGCGGGCTACGGCCTCTGCGGTTTGCAGCAGCTCAAGCTGGTTGGCTGAGGTAATCGCCATTAGTTACTCTCCTTGTTCGCGCTGTTCTTTGAACTCGGGCGCTTTTTGGATTTGCCCGCCTTAGAGGGGGCAGCGTTTTCGTCACTGTCGATGATCGTTTCAATCTCATCGAACTGGGATTCATCAATCTGGCCCGCATCCTTGCGGCCCTTCAAAACATCGCGGATCAGCTCGTCGGTCAAAACCAACTTGGCATCAGACAGCCATGCGAATTTCAAACCAATTGTGCCTTCCTCAATGGTGATCAGAACTTCGTCGTCCTGCACACCGGCCAATTCGCCCTTAAAACGGCGACGACCATCGATCAGCTCGTCCGTTTCAATCTTGGCCTCAAAGCCCTGCCATTGGTCGAAATCCTTGAGACGGGTCAAAGGACGGTCGATACCCGGGCTAGACACTTCAAGGTTATAAACCTCAACGATCGGGTCTTCGACGTCGAGCGTTGCCGAGATCGCCGTGGACACCTGTCCACATTCATCAACTTCGATCTGGCCATCAGGGCGCTGGACCATAATCTGAAGAATCGTCTCTTTGCCGGACATCAATCGCACGCGCACAACTTCGAATCCCATGTCTTCAACGACAGGGGTGATGATGTCTGCGATGCGACGGTCAATCGCGGCTTTTGCAATCAAATCATTCATTTAGCTTCGCCATTCTATCAGGCACAAAAAAACGGGCGCGCGGCCCGTATCAGATTTCCGGTTGGGTCGGGGGTGGAAGCCGACGCCGCTGTTGTCAATGCACATAGACCTATTGGCCTTCAACTGCAAGGGGGCGCAGATCGCCCAAGTCATACTTGGGCAATCAATCAGTTCAACAAAGACCAAGACAGATGGACTAAAGCCCCAACATGGCGTGCAATTCGCGCATCGCCATGTCCGACAACCCACGGCCATCGCTCAAATTTAGCAGTGCTGCCTGCGTCACGCTCTGGGCTTCCTCGGCGCGCTGCTGGAACCAATTGTAGGTATTTGCAGCTTCAGCCACCGCAAAGTGATGTCGGTCCGACGCGGCGCCAGCGGTTTCGCGCGCCTTTGCGACCAGCAGAAGACTTTGGTAATCCGCATAAGCTTCGTTCTGGGCTGCGACTGCACCTTCCAAAGCAAGACGCGCTTGCTGATAGGCATACAATTTTCCTTCAAGACTACCGATAGGCGCTGACGACAAAATTGCGTCACTTGTTTGCACCGTTTCAATCCCGACCAGCGTCTCCGATAGATAGCCGCGACTCGACGTTGCATCGACAGTGCTGTCTGCGATGGCTGTGGAATGAGAGGCTAATAGAAATAACGTAGCAATTCCAAAAACTTGGTAGGCAAAAACGCTGATCTTAAAACGACCAGAACCAGTTAACATTTTCATACAATAAACATCCAATACTTATCCCAACGGGTAGGTTTTGGCAGACCGATTTGGCGAAAGTATGGCGCAAAGTTAACCTTAACGTCGCATTGCGCGATCAAAAGGCTTCGCTGCAGCTGCCCGCGGCGGGCCTATGCTGCAAAACAAAACGCCCCACCGTTTCCGGCAGGGCGTTTTCTATTCAATCAGGTTGACTGGCTTACGCCACAGACCAACGCTCTGCCATACGGGCGTTATCCATCTGCCACAGGTTACCCACTGTGTCAGGTGAAGAGATCCGGTTGTTCACAGCCTGCACGTAGTTGGCAAACATTGGAACCAGAACACCACCATCGTCACGCAGAATTTCCTGCATTTCATGGTACTGGCTGCGACGTGTGTCAGCATCCAGCTCTGCGCGGGCTGCCAAAAGCAGCTCTTGGAAGCGTGGGCTGTCTTCAGCGCCCCACTGGCTATCGTTCCAAGGCACACCAGCTTCATAAGCAGTCGAGAACATCCAGTCTTCAGTCGCACGACCGGACCAGTAAACAGCCGCAAAGTTCTTCTTCAGCCATACGTTGGACCAGTAACCGTCTGATGGTTCTTGAACCACATTCAGGTTGATGCCTGCAGAGGAAGCGGATGATTGATACAGCTGAGCCGCATCAACAGCACCTTCAAACGCAGCGCTAGACGCTGAGATATCGACGTCCAAGCTGTCGAGACCAGCTTCTTTCAGATAGAATGCTGCCTTGTCCGGATCGTACTCAAGCTGATCCATTTCAGAGTGGTAGTACTGGTTAGCAGGACCGATTGGCGTGTCGTTACCAACAGCACCGTGACCCAGCAGGATCTTGTCGACCATTTCCTGACGGTTGATACCGTACTTCAGGGCACGACGAACGTTGACGTCGTTAAACGGCGCGTTGTCTGTCAGCATTGCGAATGTGTAGTGCTGGTTGCCCGTCACTTCTTGAATGCGCAACTGAGGGTTCGCTTTCAACAAACCTTCGGTTTTAAAGTCGATGCGGTTGATCGTATCAACCTGACCCGTCATCAGTGCGTTCATACGCGCTGTGTTGTCGTTGATCGCGATGAATTCAACTTCATCAAAGTAGCCGACTTCGTCGCCTTTGTAGTGATCTGGAACGCGCTTACCAACGAAACGCACGCCTGGATCAAACGCAACAACGCTGTAAAGGCCCGTACCGATACCGTTCTGGATCGCTTCTTCGATCATGCCAGCTGGGTACATGCAGATGTGATAATCTGACATCAGATATGGGAAGTCAGCGTTGCCAGAGGCAAGCGTGAATTCGATCTGCAGATCAGAGTTTTTCTTCATCTCGGTGATCGCTTCAACAATCGGCTTGGCCGCTGATTTTGAATCTTCACCAATGTGCATCTGCAGGGATTCGATCACATCGTCAGCGCCGAACGCTTTGCCGTTGTGGAACGTCACGCCAGACCGCAGGTTGAATGTCCAGGTTTTCGCATCTGCTGATGCTTCCCAGCTTTCAGCCAATTCGCCAACAAGCGAACCGTCTGCTGCAACCTCTGTCAGACAATCAAAAACCGTACCGTGTGCGGCTGCGATCATGAAGATGTCAGAATGGGTACGCGCATCCCAGCTATCGGATGTGTTCGCGCCACCAAGACCAGCAGTCAGTTTGCCACCCTTTGTTTGCGCACGAAGCGGCATACCTGTCAGGCCCAGAACACCAGCGGCTGCGCCGGTCTTCAACAGACTACGTCTGCTAATTCCATGTAACATTGTATTTCTCCCTAGTTTGTTGTCAGGCGTTTACCGCCCTATTTTGTCGTCCGTATGAAACGGATGAATGCTTTACATATTATCAATGGCTGCATCGCCAATGTTATCCACACCGCGCTCTGCAAGCAAATTGGTCAGCCAATCAGGATCCATTTCAGGCACCGATGACAACAGCAAATCCGTGTACGGATGATGCGGCGGTTTAAACATGTCCCGCTTGGGGCCTTGTTCGACGACACGGCCTTCTTTCATCACCACAACTTCGTCCGCGATGGCACGAACGGTCGCAAGGTCATGGGTAATGAACATATAAGAAAGCGACAGGTCGTCCTGCAAACGCGCCAAAAGGCGCAGGATTCCTTCAGCAACAAGCTGATCAAGCGCGGACGTGACTTCGTCGCAAATGATGAACTTCGGTTCAGCGGCAAGCGCACGGGCGATCCCGATCCGCTGCTTTTGACCACCTGACAATTCAGACGGCAGGCGGTTGTAGTATTCATCCGCAGGCAGTTCGATCTGATCCATCAGACCATCAACACGCTTGCGCAGATCACGACCTGACAGCCCAGTGTAGAACTGCACAGGACGGGCGATGATATTGCCGACGCTGACACGCGGGTTCAGCGCGGTGTCAGCCATCTGATAAATCATCTGCACCTGACGCAACTGGTCTTTCGTACGTTGCTTATAGTTGGCCGGCATCACTTCGCCGCCAAAGCTGATCTCGCCAGCGCTTGGTGGCAGCAAACCGGTAATACACCGGGCCGTCGTCGATTTACCTGAGCCGGATTCACCAACAACAGCGACTGTACGACCTTCGTGCATGTCAAAGCTGACATCATGCAACACAGGGATTTTCCCGTAAGCGGCATCAACATTCTTGACCGACACCACAGGCACAGCACCCGCAACAACAGGCGCTTTTAAAGGGCGTTCAAAACTACGCACAGCCCACAGCGATTTTGTATAATCCTGTGTCGGCGTAGCCAGCATCGTGCGGGTATCAGCGGTTTCCACCTCGTCACCCTTCAGCAGCACCTTAATCTGGTCGGCCATCTGGGCGACAACAGCCAGATCATGCGTGATGTAGATCGCAGCGGTGTTGAATTCCTCAACGATCTCGCGGATCGCAGCCAACACTTCGATCTGCGTCGTCACATCCAAAGCAGTTGTCGGTTCGTCAAAGATGATCAGATCGGGACGACAAGCCATCGCCATCGCGGTCATCGCACGCTGCAATTGACCACCAGATACCTGATGCGGATACCGAAACCCGATTTCATTCGGATTAGGCAGGCGAAGCTTGCGATACAGCTCCATTCCGTCCGCTTCGGATTCAGCTTTGCCCATCACACCATGCTGGGTCGGTGCCTCAACATGCTGTTCAAGAATTTTATGTGCTGGGTTAAAGCTCGCAGCAGCAGACTGCGCCACATAGGCGATCCGTTTACCAAGCAAAGACCGTTTCGTCGCGGCAGAGGCGCTGAAAAGATCAATGCCATCAAATTCGACGGTGCCTTTCGACACACGCACGCCATCGCGACAAAATCCCATCGCAGCCAAACCAAGTGTAGACTTGCCCGCGCCGGATTCACCGATCAGTCCCAGAACTTCACCCTTCTTCAGGTCAAGATCGACACCGTTGATAATCGGGTTCCACGTTTCGTCACTGCGGCCCTCAAGCCAGAGATTGCGGATTTTGACCAGTTGATCGCTCATTCCTTCAACCCCGACGTTTTATGTAGCATCCAGTCGACGACAAAGTTCACAGCAACGGTCAGCAAGGCAATCGCACCCGCAGCCAACAACGGTGTCACCGACGCTTGCGGCGCAAATTGTGCGTAGTTGATGAAACCGGCAAGGTCGCGCACCATCGTGCCCCAGTCAGCCAAAGGCGGCTGGATACCCACACCCAAGAACGACAGCGCAGCGATCGTCAGGAACACAAAGCAGAAACGCAGACCAAATTCGGCCAGCAAAGGTGCAGTCGCATTTGGCAGGATTTCCTTGAACACGAGGTAACCCATGCCTTCACCGCGCAGTTTCGCAGCCTCGATATAATCCATCACAACAATGTTCTGACCAACGGCACGGGCCAGACGGAACACGCGGGTGCTGTCGATGACAGCAATAATCAGGACCATAAATATCGTCAGCGGAATACCCAGCTGCGATGACCACACGCTCGCGATTGTCATCAGCAAGAGCGCAAAAATCAACGACGGGATCGCCATCAACACGTCCACAGCACGCGACAGTAACTGGTCAAGCCAGCCACCCAGAACGGCGGCTAGAAAACCAAACGTCCCGCCAAGCAAGAAGGCCAGCACTGTCGTGATAAACGCGATCCCAACTGTGTTCTGTGCGCCGTAAATCAGGCGGCTAAGAATGTCGCGACCGATCTGATCTGTACCCAACGGATACGCAGGATCACCGCCCAGCGCAGGATCACCGCCAGCCACAACGTTTGCAGCAGCACCTTGGATAATCTCGTCTTGGCCGTAAGGGGCGATTGCACCCGCAAACACCGCAACAACGACGTAAATGATGATGATCAGCACTCCAAAAGCAGCAGTCAACGGCATAGACCGGAACATCTTTTTCGACCATGCGGTGCCAACATACTGGCCCAGTTGCTTGAACAGCCAAGCCGCAATGGCAAAGATGACAAACCCTTCAATCGCCGCCTTCAAAAAGAAGAACTTGTTCGCGACGAGCGGATCGTCGGACCGTGCTTGCATGTAAGCCCATGCAAGCCAGACCAACAACGCAGCACCCAAGACATAACCAAAGGCCACGCCGTAAGACATGTCGCGGAATTTCGGGGCGTTGTTCGTCACTTTTTGGCCGGCAAACCGCATCACCCACGCAAGGCCCGCGATCACAACAAGTGCAATAAGAAGATTGATCATTTCGGATGCCTCAGACGCGGATTGCTCAGGATCGACATGATGTCCGCCGTGAGGTTCAACAGGATGTAAGCAGCTGCAAAGATCAGGCAGCAGGCTTGGACGACCGGAATGTCGCGGATTTTCACACTATCCACGAACAGCTGGCCGATACCCGGATACACAAACACCACCTCAACCACGACCACACCAGTGATCAGGTAAGCAAGGTTCAATGCGATCACGTTGATGATCGGGGCCAGCGCATTCGGCAGGGCGTGTTTCACGATGACGCGCATCGGCGACATACCCTTGAGACGGGCCATTTCGATATAGGGTGAAGCGAGCAAGTTGATAATCGACGCGCGTGTCATCCGCATCATATGCGCGGTCACGACCAATGTAAGCGTAAGCGCAGGCAGCATTGTCTTTTCCAGACGTTCGCCAAACGGCATCCCGTCGTAAATGTTGGACAGCGATGGCAACAGCGGGTTGATCACGGCAAGCACGAGGATCAGCACATAGGCCATGAAGAACTCTGGCGACGAAATCGAACTCAACGTTGCGATATTCGCGGCGCGGTCAAAGATTGTGTTGCGATACAACGCGGCCAGAATGCCGAGCGTCACAGCAATCGGCACAGCGATCATTGCAGTCACACCAGCAAGGAACAATGTGTTGCTCAACCGTGGCAGGATTTGATCCAGCACGGTCACGTTATTCACGCCGCCCAAGTTTGACGTAAAGTTCAACTGCGCGAAACTGGTACCAAGATCACCGGTCAACATCCCGCCAAGCCAGCCAAAATAGCGCGTGATCAACGGCTGATCCAACCCAAGGTCTTTGCGGATTTGATTGACGGATTCTTCTGTAGCCCCTTGACCCAAGATCAGCTGTGCAAAATCACCCGGAAGCAAGTTCACAGCAACAAAGATCACAATCGAAACAATGAGAAGCGTGAGAACGCCTAGTGCAAGGCGTTGAAGTATAATGGTTAGGACGTTGCCCAAAATTCTAAGTTCCCCTGAGGATGCTTACAAGTTAACGGCACAGACGCGGCTGTAAACCCTCGAGATTCAGAAAGTCTGGTTCAGAAATTCAGAAAGTCGCGCTTGTCCGCGAACATATCCATCGTGTGCACAAGTTCTCGACTGATGCCCGGTTCGGACAATGCATGCCCCGCTTTTCCGATCATGACCAAACGCCCCTTTGGCCATTTGCTGGCCAGCGTGTGGGCAGAAACCGGCGGACAGATCATGTCAAAACGCCCCTGCACAATCACGCCAGGGATATCTGCAATCTTGTCCATATTGTTCAAGATTTGCTGGTCCTCGGTCAAAAATCCGGCATTGGCGAAATAGTGATTTTCGAGCCGTGCAAAGGCGCGGGCGTAATCAGACGGGCTTTCGCCAGTTGAACCGTTTGATTCAATCGACGCCAATGCGTTTTCCCAACCCGCCCACGCGCGCGCATACCGCGATTCCATCGGCAAATCGCCCGAGAAAAGGCGCCGGTGATACGCCGCGATAAAATCATCGTGTTCGTCTTCTGGGATCAAATCAGTGAACTTTGCCCAAAGATCAGGCCAGAACCGACCAGCCCCACCGCCATAGAACCAGTCCAGCTCGGGTTGGGTCATCAAGAAGACGCCGCGCAACACTAGCGCGGCCGTGCTCTCGGGATGCGTTTGTCCGTAGATCAGCGACAGGGTCGCCCCCCAGCTGCCGCCAAACACGATCCACCGATCAATGTTCAACGCCTCGCGGATCATCTCGATATCCGCCACCAAATGCCATGTTGTGTTGTTAATAACGCTTGCATGGGGTCGCGACCGACCACAGCCACGCTGATCAAACAAAACGATCCGATAAACACTTGGGTCAAAATAGCGACGCATCGCTGGGCTACAGCCACCACCGGGCCCGCCATGCAGGACAACAACAGGAATCCCGTTCGGATTGCCGCATTGTTCCACATAGATGGAATGCCCGTCGCCCGTATCCAGCATTTGCTGATTAAACGGGTCCATCGGGGGATACAGATGTGCGCCTGTGCGCTTTTGACCTACGACCTTGTCCATAAACGACCTATATAGCGTGTTGAGACGGGAAACCATCACCCGAAGACAGGAAATGGACCACGATATGACCGATGCAGCAACCAACACAGTAGACCCCGCCGAGATCGCCAAATTCGAAGCCATGGCCGCTGAATGGTGGGATTTGGAAGGCAAGTTCAAGCCGCTGCATATGCTGAACCCCTGTCGGCTGGATTACATCACCAGTCAAATCGCGGCAGAGTTCGGACGGGACCTGAACGGGCCTGCACCATTCGACGGGCTACGCATCTTGGACATCGGCTGCGGCGGCGGGTTGTTATGCGAACCGATGGCGCGGCTTGGGGCGACGATTGTGGGCGTTGACGCGGCAGCAGGCAACATTCCCGTGGCTGAGATTCACGCGCAGCAATCAGGTCTAACCATCGATTACCGACACAATACAGCGGAAGCGATGGCAGAAGACGGCGAACAGTTTGACGTTGTTCTGAACATGGAAGTTGTGGAACACGTGGCTGACCCGCTCGGGTTCCTGACGGCGTGTCGGCAACTGTTGAAACCCGGCGGGCTGCACATCTGTTCAACCATTAACCGCAACCCCAAAAGCTTTATGATGGCCATTGTCGGCGCAGAACACGTGATGCGCTGGCTGCCAAAAGGCACGCATGAATTCAGCAAATTCATCACGCCAGACGAATTGTTCGACCTATTGCGCAACGCAGGCATGGACCCTGTGGACCGCAAGGGATTCCAGTTCAATCCGATCATGTGGAACTGGCGAATTTCTGATCGCGACCTTTCGGTGAACTACGTGACAGCGGCGATCAAACCTGCATAAAACAAGGGCGGACCAATCGGCCCGCCCCATCACTCGTTACTTGTAACATCGATTTACTTCAGCAGGGCCAAAAGCTGCTCTGCCGCTGCTTCTGATGACGCAGGGTTCTGGCCTGTCACCAGTTTGCCGTCAGTGATCGCAAAAGACGCCCAATCGTCGGACTTCTCGTACTGACCGCCGTTCGCTTTCAGCATGTCTTCAACCAAGAACGGCACAACATCTGTCAGCTGAACAGCATCTTCTTCGGTGTTGGTGAAACCGGTGACTCGCTTGCCGTTCACTAGCGGTTTGCCGTCGGCACCTTTGGTGTGCTTGAACACCGCAGGGGCGTGACAAACAGCACCAACCGGACGGTCGCTTGCCGCAAAGGTTTCGATCAGACGAATGCTGTCAGCATCTTCGGCCAGATCCCACAATGGGCCGTGACCACCTGGGTAGAAAATCGCATCGAAACCAGCGTCTTGCACGTCAGCCAGAACAGCTGTGTCCGCCAGATCAGCCTGCGCATCTTTGTCATCTTTGAAACGACGCGTTGCGTCTGTCTGGGAATCTTCGCTGTCGCTGCTTGGATCAATCGGTGGCTGACCACCCTTCGGGGATGCAAGCACGACTTCCGCGCCCGCATCTTTCAGCGCGTAATAAGGGGCTGCAAATTCTTCCAGCCAAAAGCCGGTTTTCTTGCCTGTGTCACCAAGTTGATCGTGTGACGTCAAAACCATCAAAATCTTCATAAGATCGGTCCTTTCCAATTCTTGAACTTGGGGATGTAACTCGGCGCACGGCAAAGGGTTCCTCTCACCTTGCGTCAGCATCAAGTTGGCGTGATCGACTTGAATTTACAGGTGGTCAGGCAGCTATCAGGCGTCAGCTAACCGCTGTCGCATTTCGCGCAAAACAGGCAGCGTACTGCGCACACGCATCGGACCTATATCCTTGACGATTTGGGCAATCAGCGGGGAAATCGCGTGAATTGCGGCGTCACGCGCGGACATGCCCGCTGGCGAAATGGCAACCATCTTACGCCGCGCATCATCCCAATCGGGCCGGATATGAACCCAACCGTTCCATTCCAGCTTGCCTAGCGTGTTTGTCATCGCACCACGGGTCAGATGAAACGTACGCGCCAATTCACCGGGGGACCGTTCCACACCGCTATGGGCAAGATGATTGAGTACTGAAAAATGGGACAGCTCCATCCCCTTTGGCAACACCTTCGCGACACTGGCACGCGCCAACTGATCCACCGCCAGAATCTCGCTGAATAACGTCGCAGCAAGATTATCGGAGTCGTCAATCATCAGGGACCTGTAAAATCTCGATCATGGGTGAGCGCGGGAATGCGTTTGCGCGCATGTGACACTTCCGCAGGGTCAATATCAACCATTACAATCGTCGCATCCGTACCACCGTCGGCCAAAACGTCACCCCACGGACTGATCACCATCGAATGCCCATAGGTCGTGCGCGGACGCTCGGCAGCGGGGTCAAACGTGCCCGTTTGGGCGGCGGCAAGGACATAACACCCTGTTTCTATGGCCCTTGCGCGCAATAATGTTTCCCAGTGGGCAGCGCCCGTCACCGGTGAAAAAGCAGCAGGAATCAGTAGAATATCGGCACCAGCCTGCGCCAATGTGCGATAGAGATAGGCAAAACGAATATCGTAACAAATCGACATGCCAACCGTGCCAAATGGCGTTTCGACCAATGTTGCGTGATCTCCGGGACGATATCCTTTCGATTCGCGATAGGTCTCTTTCTCGGACACGGTCACGTCGAACATGTGGATCTTGTCATAGCGCCCGACGATATCGCCCTGCGGGTTGATCATGAACGACCGATTGGCAAAACGCCCATCCGGATCACCGGTTTTCAAGGCCAGTGACCCGATAGAAATCCAAACGCCCAGCGCCTTAGCATCGGCGCACAACGCGGCAAGCGTGATGTCGTCGTCTTCTAACGACAAAGCCGCGGCCTGTGCGGCGCGGCTTGATGTCAGGCAATTCGTGACTTCAGGTGTCAGGACAAATCCGGCCCCTTGCCGGACAGCATCGCGCACCATAGCGCGCACCATCGCAAGGTTCTGGACCGGATCAGGTCCTGACGTGATCTGAAGTAAAGCTACTTTCATGCCGCCAAAAGCGGGTCCAGCTTGCCACGCGCATTCAACGCGTTCAGGTCGTCAAAGCCACCGATGTGTTTTCCATCAATGAAGATTTGCGGAACCGTCGATCCCCCATTTGCACGCTTGATCATTTCAGGGCGCTTGTTGGGTTGGGCAAGAATATTGACTGTGCTGTAGCTGGCCTTTTTGTTGTCCAGCAAGCGTGCAGCCGCATGGCAATACGGGCAACCGGGTTTGATATACATTTCAATGTTAGCCATCGGGCAATCCTTTCAGTGCGGGTCAGCGCCTATCTAGGTATCCTTCACCACACGCGCCAGAGTAACAATAGACACGTTTGCGGCACCAGCGGCCCGCGCAGCCTCTGTTGCGGCAGCTAAGGTCGCCCCGGATGTCATCACATCATCGACAATCAGAACCGACTTGCCAGCCAGCAAAAGACCCCGTTTCGGATGGGCGGTAATAGTACCCGCCAAAGCCGCAAAGCGGGCTGTGCGCCCTATCCCATCCAACGGTTTGGTCGCTTTCGTCCGCGTCAATGCATCCACAATCACCGGTCGCCCCAGATGACGCCCAAGATCCACCGCCAAGGCCGCAGCTTGATTATACCGCCGTTTGATCAAACGCGACCAATGCAACGGCACCGGCACAATCACCGTATCTTCGCGCATGATCGGCTGCGAACGCGCAGCCATCCATCCGGCAACAGGCCACGTCAGATCTAATCGATCGCCATGCTTCAAACCCAACACCAATCGCCTGCCAATCCCGCGATATTCCAACGCTGCACGGCCGCGTTCCCACGGGCGGGCGATTGTCATGCAATCATCGCATTGGATGCGATCTCCGTGATCCTCACCCAATTGCGGCGCCCCGCAGGTGTCGCACACCAACCCGCTAATAAATGCGGTTTGCGCCCAACATGGGCCGCACAAACCATGTTCGGCCTCGGTTGCCGTTTCGCACGCGACACATTGCGGCGGATAAATTGATCGAACGACACTTTGCATTAAGGCTTGCACGCTCTAAATCCCCCTTATGGATACGCCACCGAATATCACCGACCGCGCCGCCCTGACCCGTCACCGTGATAGGGCCTTGCCCGACGCGCTTTTCTTGCACGACGTCGTCGCCGACGAATTTCAGGAAAGACTGATCGAGGTTAACAGAACGTTTACAAAGATCGCGATTGTCACCGGCTTTCCAGAATTCTGGGCGGCAAAGTATCCGGACGCCACAATTGTGGGCGATGACGACACCCTCGCGCTCGAAGTCGAAACCTACGATCTGGTCCTGCATACACTCGCGCTGCATTGGGCGAACGACCCCGTTGGGCAACTGGTACAATGTCGGCGGGCACTGAAACCGGACGGGTTGTTCCTTGCGGCCAGCTTTGGCGGGCAAACACTGAACGAATTGCGGACATCGCTAGCTGAAGCGGAAATCGCCGTCACGGGCGGATTGTCCCCGCGCATCGCGCCCATGGGCGAAATTCGTGACCTTGGTGGTTTGCTGCAACGGGCAGGTTTCGCATTGCCAGTGGCAGACGGCACACCCTTGCAGGTCAGCTACGCCAACGCGTTTCACCTGATGCATGACCTGCGCAAGATGGGCGAAAACAACTCCCTGTCCGACCGGATTAAAACATTCACCCCCCGTAACATGCTGACTGAAGCCGCGACGATCTACGCCGACAACTTCCGCGCAGAAGACGGCAAGCGGGTCACAGCCACCTTCGAAATCATCACGCTGACAGGATGGGCACCAGCAGAAAGCCAACCGCAACCCTTGCGACCGGGTAGCGCCAAGACACGACTGGCCGATGCGCTTGGCACCGATGAAACACCACTAAAATAAGTCCAATCGACGCGCCTGCGCGTATTCCATTTCATAAACCACCAAATCGCGATAATGACGGGCCATGACCATGTTTGATGCACAAGAAACCTCATCTGAACGCCCTGCCGTTTGTCCTGTTCACGCACAGCCTGACCACCCGAAGGTGAAACCGGCACGTGTTGGCGTGCTTGTGGCCAACCTCGGCACACCAGACGACACCGGCTATTGGTCAATGCGCCGCTATCTGAACGAATTCCTGTCCGACAAACGCGTTGTCGATATCTCGAACTGGATTTGGCAACCGCTCTTGCAGCTGGTGATCCTGACCAAACGGCCTTTTTCGTCAGGCGCGGCCTACAAATCCATCTGGAACGAAGAAGACAACGAAAGCCCACTTCTGACCATCACCAAAAAGCAGACCGCAGCGATCCGCGCCAAAATGGTCGCCGAATACGGTGACGACGTGCGCGTGGATTTCTGCATGCGTTACGGCAACCCTTCCACCAAATCCAAAGTGCAGGAAATGGTCGATGCAGGCTGCACCAAAATCCTGTTTTTCCCGCTGTACCCGCACTACGCAGGGGCCACATCAGCAACCGCAAACGACCAGTTTTTCCGTGCCCTGATCGCGCAAAAACAGCAACCCATCGCGCGGATTGTTGAACCGTATTTCGAAGACACGGCCTACATCGATGCGCTCGCCAAATCTATCGAAGCCGCCTACGCAAAGGCTGACAAAAAGCCGGACGTCCTCGTGTGTTCGTACCACGGCATGCCGATCCGGTATCTGATGGAAGGCGACCGGTATCATTGCGAATGCCAGAAAACGACGCGCCTGCTGAAAGAACGGCTGGGATGGGCGGACACCGAGATCCGCACGACGTTCCAATCGGTCTTTGGCCGCGAAGAGTGGCTGAAACCCTACACCGTCGAAGAAGTGGCGCGTATGGCATCTGAAGAGGGCATCAAGAACATCGCGATCTGCGCGCCTGCATTCTCTGCCGATTGCATCGAAACGTTGGAAGAAATCAACGAAGAGATCAAAGAAAGCTTCGAAGAAGCTGGCGGCGAACACTTCACCTATATCCCATGCCTCAACGATGATCCGGCGCACATCAATGCACTATCAGGGATCATCAATAGGAACTTACGCGGCTGGCTACGGTAGGCATTCGGCGAATCCAGCGCATGATTTAAAATGTGATACTATCTTTAGAATATTCCCCGTATCTTTCGGATATTCTCGATAAAAAAGTCGCATTCCGGACAGAATCGGACAGTACCTACATTGGAATAAATTTCTTTTCCGATGGAGGAGCCCAATGAAAGCTCGAATCTTAACGCTATGCCTTGCTTTGCTTGCTGGATGTTCCGGCAGCTGGGAAACAGACTATAGCACAGGTATCGAAAACACCGTTTCACAAAAATGGCGCGTACGTGAAGTAAACGTCGCGATACCAGACGACCTGACGACGACCGAAACGAATTCTTACGCACCAAACGCTGACGTTGTTTGGCACGAAGATCCAGTCGGTGATCGTAGAGTGCAAGTCGCGGAAATTGTGACGGACGGCGTCCGTCGCGGTGCACGCCCGTTGCGCGGGTCCAAAGCTGTGAACTTGGATGTGACCCTGCATGAATTCCACGCACTAACACCACTCGCGCGGGCAAAAGCACCATCTGCAGTGCATAACATCGCCTTCAGCATTCAAGTGGTCGATGCGCGCACTGGCGAACCTTTGACAGAACCGGAATTCATTCGTGCAGATTTGGAAGCGCACGTCGGCGAAGCCGCATTCGAAGCATTCCAGCAAGGCGAAACGCAAAAGGTCCGCATCACGCGCCACCTGCAACAAGTCACAGCAAGCTGGCTGGGCATAGGCCCGGACGTGCGGCGGTCATTCTCGTCCGCTGGGCGCTAAACAGCGCAGTTGATCGCAACGATACGAAAAGACGCAAAACGGCAGGAGGTTTCAAACCCCCTGCCGTTTTTCATTTTAGATAACGACAAGACTGCCGTCGGTAACCATATCATCTTCAAGCGTCGTGGTATGCGCAACACCGTCCAGATTGATCGTGATCGTATCGGCTCCGCCCGCTACTTCTGAAATGGTCAAAGTCGTACCACCAGACCCGTCGTCCGCTGCAGTCACCCAATCCGAGATGTCATCACCGTCATCGTAACCGATCAACAGGTTCGACACGTCCAAAGCATCAATACCGCGTTCAAAATCAGTGATCGTATCGGCACCCGCATCAGCGTGACCATAAACGACAAGGTTCTCACCCGCACCCAGCGTGATCAAATCATCGCCAGTACCACCAAAGATCACGTCATCACCATCACCACCGGTGATCGTGTCGTTACCACCAAGCCCGTGATACGTCTCACCACCGGCAGCAAGAACAACGGTATCATCGGCCGCATTGTCGCCAACCTGCAAACCATCAATTGCATCGAAATCCATCCCGTCAACAACCCAACCGTACGCGTCTTCCAAATGCTGAATCGCAGTCGCGTCAGTCGCAGATGCAGCGACAGTTAGCTCCACACCCTCAGCTAGAGCCGTTTCACCAGCCGCCCCATCAATCGTGGCCCAGCCATTCAACGAAGCATCCATATTTTCGGACGACATCCCTGTGGCACCCTCGAACATCTGCCACATACTATCCCGATCCCCCTCAGTGATACTTGAGACGTTCCAATCACCAATATCTTGATCAAATGTGCTGCTTTCTCTAAACATCGACCCCATATTCGTAACACTGGATGTATCCCAACCGCTGATGTCCTGATTGAAAGCAACAGCGCGATTGAACATGGAACGCATACTTTTAACGCTCGATGTATCCCAACCTCCGATGTCCTGGTCGAACATTTCAGTGTCGCCAAACATGGCTGTCATGTCAGTCACGCTTGAGGTGTCCCACCTACCGATGTCCTGATTGAAAATCTTAGCTCCATCAAACATATCTTTCATGTCGGTAACACTCGATGTGTCCCAGTCACCGATATCTTGATCGAATTCCTCTGCACTATTGAACATCTCATACATAGATTCGACATTTGAGGTGTCCCAACCACCTATGTCCTGATTAAATACCGTGGCGTCAGCAAACATGTAAGACATCGATTCGACATTCGACGTATCCCAAGAACCAATATCTTGATCGAATACATACGCGTTAAGAAACGTTCCATCCATTACAGTGACACTTGACGTATCCCAACCACCTATGTCCTGATTGAAAGCGTTCGCACGGAAAAATGCACCATCCATGTTTACCAGATTGGACGTGTCCCAGTCCGTTATGTCTGCATCCAAAACATAGGGATAGCTTGTCTCATAAAACGGATAAATAAGACTAGTTTCGTTTGCTCCAGCCGTATTCAGCACACCGGAAGGTGAGGTCACAGAATACGCCGCAATATCAACCGCGACGTTCGAATGCCCGACGGCTAGATCAGGAACCACTTCTGCGGTCCAAGTTGTGCCACTACCCGTCAAGCTGCCTGCAACAAGTGTGCCGTTAGCAACGATAATATCACTTTCAGTGAAGTTAGAACTATCGACCGCTTGGCTGAACTCAAACGTAATCGTATTTGTCCCAGCCTCAAAATTTCCCCAGTTGACATTTTCAGGGATCGCCGTCGCTTCCCCTGACCCCGTAATCGTGACCTCATTCATCGGCCTGACCGTGATGTCGACCTTGTCGCTGGTGTTACCGGCTTCGTCTGTCGAAAACACAGAAATCGTCGATCCCACTGCAAAGTCACCCTCGATCGTCCAGTTTCCATCAGCGTCGGCGACAGTTTCGAGATCCGGCACGCCGTCTCCATCGACATCGATCACAACAGTCGCACCTGCACCTGCAGTACCCAAAACCGCTTTGTCACCGTCGGCGACGACAACGGGTGCTACTGGCGCAGTTGTATCCACAACCACATCCAACGTCGCATCTGCTTGGTCGCTCTCATTGCCAGCGGCATCGGTCAGCGTCACCGAAAGGGTCTGTTCGCCTTCCGCCAGCGGGGCATCGGGCGTCAATGTGCCGTCGGCTGCCGAATATGTCGCTGCGGTTTCGACACCGTTGACGTAAAGCTTCGGTGTGTCCGCCAGATTGGCACCGATATTCAACGCGGGGCGCGTATCGTCGGTTGTAACAGCCGTGCTCGTCGTGCTGGTGATCGACCCAACATCGTCGCGGTAACTCGTGAATGTTGGCGCATCCGGTGCCGTTGTATCAACGATCGTACCACCGCCATCGCCGCCGGTTCCACCATCACCATCGCCATCACCGCCAGTTCCACCACCGCTTGTATCATCGGAACCACCGCCGCCACCGCCTGCAACCGCAGCCAGAACGCCAGCACCAGCCGCCGCGCCAAGCAGTGCGGTGCTGTCCAGTGCCACAGCAGCGCCGCCCAGCGCCAGTCCGGCACCAGCTTCAAACACCTCGAAATAATCGACAAGCCGGATCACTTCGCCGTTGGCCAGCGTCAGGATCAGATCATCACCCACCTGTTGGGTGGATGCGATGTCCGATGCGGCAAAGCCTAACTGGACCTGTCCGGTCCCTGCGGCGATACGAAATGTTCCCGTAACCGGGTCTGCGATTGTGACGGTCGGGCCTGCGGATGCGTTAGACGCACCTGTGCCGTCAATGAGCAATTCACTCAAATTCATTATATAACTCCAAGATCTGCCTCACAGGCCTATCCGAACGCTTCCGTTCTTTACTCTTTAAGAACAATAACTTCGGTAACCTGCATTTATTTTTATGAGGCCAGTATCCGTGGAAATCCGTCCGTTTCAAAATGAAACTTGTGCAACCATTGGGTTTTGGTTGTGAATGTGGCTCAATTGCACGGAGAAGTTGGGTCACCCAATTCGCCCAATAAAAAAGCCCCGCCAATCGTGACGGGGCTTCAGAAAATTACGGTTAGGTGATCCTAGATCAACATCACTTGGGCGCCATTGCCGACCAAACCGTACAATTCAGCGATGTGTTCGTTATACAAACCGATGCAGCCATTCGACGACCGACGACCGATCTTGCGCGTGTCGTGGGTGCCGTGGATTCGGTAATACTGCCAGCTTAGGTACAACGCGTGTGTGCCAAGCGGATTGTCCGGACCCGGTCCAATACGTTCAGGCCATTCAGGGTTGCGTTCACGCATCGCAGGTGTCGGGGCCCATGACGGACCTTCTACCTTGCGAATAACCTCTGTGCGACCGCGACGTGTCAGATCCTCTGACAACGGAACAGACGTTGGATACAGTTTATAAATGCTCTGATCCTCGGACCAGAAATGTAACGCACGGCTTTCCAGATCGCACAGGATCGCACCGCCAGCCAACGTTTGGAAATACGGACGCCAATCAAGCGACCGGAACGATGCCGTGTTGCGTGTCACACCACCACCAATCACGCCTTCAATTTCGGTCGAATTGTTCGTCTGACCGATTGCGGCTGTGCCAACTGTGGCTGCAGTTGCCGCAAGAAACCCGCGGCGGGAAAGGGACTTGAAGTCGGACGTCATGGTCTCGCGCTCCGTCAAATACAAAATAATGTGATGTAGACTTAGGTATTCTACCCCGTTCGCGCAAATCAAACATGTGTCATAATGGCAAACTGTTGCTGAACGGTGTTTGCGGTGTTGTGCGAATGCCGCTAAGACAAGGCATTCTTAACGCGAGTATCCCCATGTTTCGACGCGAATTGATTTTAGGACTGACAGCTTTTGGTTTGGCCGCTTGTTCTGGTGGTACACCAGTCGCAAGAATCGGCCCTGATGGCTTGCCACTACCGACGGTTTACCAAATCGGGGCAAACGACGTCGATGCCATTCAGTTCCGCATGGAAGACAGTATCAATGCGCTGCGCCAAGCAGCTGGTGTAACGCCTGTCACACTTGATCCGAACCTGATCGCATCTGCCGCAACCCATTCGCGGGACATGTCCGTGCAGAACCGGCCATGGCTGTTCGGGTCTGACGGATCATCACCGTTGGATCGGGCACGTCGCGCAGGGTTCTCTGGACGTCTTGTTGGCGAAGTCATTTCGGAATCCTATGAAACCGAACTGGAAACGCTCGCCGCATGGACCCAAGATCAAGACAGTCGCGCTGTGATCCTTGACCCAACTGCCCAGCGCATCGGTTTTGCATGGTATCAAGAACCAGCCGGTAAAATTTGGTGGACGCTCAGCGTCGGCACGGCACCGGGTGCATTCCAAGCACCAGCAGCCGTCGACATTCGCCCACTTGGTGCACCCGTCGCAGGTAGTTCTTTTCAGGGATAAATGTAGATCGGGGTCCAATCGCGGACCATCGCGTAGATTTCTTCAATCTCGTCGTTCGTCACGGCGATACATCCCCATGTCCAATCATCTTCGTTCGACAACGGATTGGGCGTGCCGTGAATAAAGATATCACCACCCGGGCTTAATCCATGCGACCGCGCATAGGCGATGTCGTTACGGTTCGGGTAGGAAATACCTAAAGACAGATGATAACGGCTATTCGGGTTCCGGCGGTTAATCAGATATGCGCCTTCGGGTGTCCGACCGTCGCCTTCAAACGCCTTGTGACCAGCAGGCGCGAAACCAAGCTCGAAATCATATTCTTTCAACAGACGTTCGCCATTGAGCAACTGCAAGCGACGCTGCCCTTTGAACACCTGAATGCGGGTCACAGGCGGCCCGCTGTACGTCCTGAATTTAGTTGTTGAACAGCCGGTCAGCGCCGCAGCGCCCAGACCTACTACCATTGTTCGCCTAGAAATTGTCATCTGCCCACCGTCGGTCTGCTGCCGTTTTGCCGGATATTATGCACTATATTTGCGCCACCATAGCGCCTTCGTCAAACTGATCTTCACTTCCTCGTGAAGCTTGCCACAACCTCAACATGTGGCGACCAGCGGAATTGATCAACAACCTGTACCCAATTTAGCGTAAAGCCATGTGCAACAAGCATTTTTGCGTCGCGGGCAAAGGTGACAGGGTTACACGACACCATCGCGATCACCTTGACGTCGCTTGCCGCAAGCGTCGCAATTTGCGCATCAGCACCGGCACGCGGGGGATCGATGACAGCCGCGTCAAATTTCCGCAGTTCATCAGGTTCCAGCGGACGGCGGAACAAATCACGCGTCTCGGACGTCACGCGCTTCAGGTTCTTACCTTCGCGCCAGCCCCGATCAAGGGCCGCGATCATATCCGCTTCACCTTCAACAGCGTGGATTTCAGCCGTCTTGGATAATGGCAAAGCAAAGGTGCCGGACCCAGCGAACAGGTCAACGATGCTTTTCGCGCCTTGGGTAATCTCAATCACCGCATCACGCAGAACCGCTTCGCCATGTTTCGTCGCTTGCAGAAACGCGCCAGCAGGCGGCACCGCGGACACACCACCGAAATCCTGCGCAGGCGGGTTCATCGTCACGATCACTTCGTCCTGCCAGACAAGCCGCGACACGCCGTGCATTTGCGCGAACACCGCAAGCTCCATCCGCAATTGCGACGTTAATTCTTTTTCCGTCTCAACACTGATATCAGGGCCAACTGACGTCTCGGTCACGGTGAACGACACATGCGACTTACGCGATGCCGCGAACATGATCAGCGCCTCAAGCGCGGCACGCGCGTCATGCAAACCCGGTGTGATCAACTGGCAATCCGGCACCGCGATAATCGTATCAGTGCCCTTCGCGTAGAACCCTAGCATCACGCCCTTTTTGGTACGCTGACCCGCAAACTTTGCACGCCGGCGCGACTGGGCAGGCGACGTCGCAATATCGCGAAACACCGTGTTTAGACCCTGTGCAGCGATGGCTTTGCGCACAATTTCCTGCTTCCAATCGGCGACAAACGCGTCAGAGGCATGTTGCATGGCACAGCCGCCACAGGTCTTGAAATGGCGACACGGCGGCGACACACGATCGACAGATGGCGTGACAATCCGGACTGTGCCGTCTTGATCAACACTAACCTCTTCACCCGGCAAAACGCGCGGCAACAATGTCCGCCCGTCGTCCAATTTACCCATGCCAAGGTGGGTTAACCCTTCGATCATCGCCATGAATTATTCCGCCGCATCTTTCACGTTAATAAAGCCGCCCGATTGCCGGTTCCAGTACCGCGCATACAGACCGTCCTGCGCGAGCAAGTCGTCGTGGCTTCCTTGTTCAACGATGCGCCCCGCGTCAAGCACGATGATGCGATCCATGCGGGCCAATGTCGACAAACGGTGCGCAATCGCGATCACGGTCTTACCTTCCATCACCGTTTCCAGCGCGGACTGAATGGACGCCTCGACCTCTGAATCAAGCGCCGACGTCGCCTCATCCAACACCAAGATCGGTGCATCTTTCAAAATCGCACGGGCAATCGCGATCCGTTGCCGTTGACCACCCGACAGTTTCACACCGCGTTCGCCGAGATGCGCGTCATAGCCGGTCCGATCCATGAAATCCTTCAGATCGATCAGAAAGTCATGCGCTTCTGCCTGCTGTGCTGCCGCGATGATCTGATCCTCGGTCGCATCAGGTGATCCATACCCGATGTTGTCACGCGCCGACCGATTAAACATAGCTGTTTCTTGCGTCACCATCGCAATTTGGCGGCGCAGGCTTTCTTGTGTCACCTGCGAAATGTCCTGACCATCAATCAGGACACGGCCCTTTTCGGTGTCATACAGCCGCAGAAGCAACGCGACCAAGGTCGACTTCCCAGCGCCGGACGCACCAACAATGCCCAACCGTTCGCCGCTCGCGATGTTCAGATCAACAGCGTTCAAACCACCCGGACCACCACCGTAGGAAAACGTCACATCATCCAATGTAATCGTCCCCTTTGGCACATCCAAAACACCTGCATTCGGCGCATCACCCAGCGTATGTTCCGGCGTCAGGGTCTGCACAGCGTCTTCCAAAACGCCAACATTGCCGTACATGCCCATCAGCGTGAAACTGACCCAACCAGTCATCTGCGCCAGACGCAGCCCAATGGTGCCCGCAACCGCGATGTCACCTGTCGATGCGCCGCCACGGCTCCAAACCAGCAGAGTCACGCCAACCAAAATCAAAGGCAAAACGCCCGAAAGCACCATCAACGATCCGCGGAACGATGCAGACACCCAGCCCCAAGCGATCCCTTTTTGGCGAAACGCCTTCATCGCATTGATTGCAGCTTTGTCTTCGTGATCGTCATGGGCAAACAATTTGACCGTCTTGATGTTGCCAATCGTATCAACAATCTGGCCCGACACAGTCGCGTTCGCTGCCGCGCGCGCGCGAGATGCTTTGCGAATGCGGGGCATAAAGAAGCGCAGGAAAAAGACATAAGCGATAAACCAAAGCGCTAATGCAAAACCCGCCCGCCAATCCAGCGTCATGACCAAGATCAACGATCCAACCACGGACGCGAAGGCAAAGACCACCGTGTGCACAAATTCCACGACAATGTCGGTCAACGCCCGCGACGCCTGCATCTGCTTTTGTGAAATCCGGCCCGCGAAGTCGTTGTCAAAGAACGACACCGCCTGCCCCAACGTATAGCGATGCAATCGCGATAGGATCAGCGCAGAAATCGACGGCCCCAAAACCACCGATTGCATCACGCCGGACAGGGCAAGCCATGCAGGGCGGAATAGCAGGAAAAACACCGAAACGCCCAGTATTAGACCCGTATTTTCGGCGAAAAAGCCTTCGGCACTTCCCGCCAAAGCCGCGTCAATTACCATGCCCAGCATTAACGCTGACGCGACCTCGATCAGGCCCGACACCACCGAAACCGCTGACCCAGCTGCAATCGGCAAAAAGCTGCCCTTCAACGCCCAGCGCGCAAAGGCGACCAGCGTCTTTGGCGGCGGCCCATCCGCCGCTTGAAATGGGGCGATCCAGTTCGCGATGCTCATGCTTTTGATCCTGCTGTGTCCTGCCCTAAAAACCCGCCCGATTGGCGTGCCCAGAACCGTGCATATTGCCCGTTTGCCGCCAGTAAACTGTCATGCGTCCCGTCTTCAATAATGCGACCCTGGTCCATCACGATGATCCGATCCATCTGGGCAATCGTCGACAAACGGTGCGCAATCGCGATCACCGTTTTGCCCTGCATCATGCCATAAAGCGTTTCTAGAATGGCGGCTTCGACCTCTGAATCCAGCGCCGACGTCGCCTCGTCTAACAACAAGATAGGCGCGTCTTTCAAAATGACACGGGCCAGCGCGATCCTTTGTCGCTGACCACCCGACAATTTCACGCCACGTTCACCAACGCGCGCGTCATATCCGGCGTTCCCTTCGTTATCTTCCAGCGTCAGGATGAAATCATGCGCTTCCGCTTTTTTCGCGGCGGCGATCATTTCGGCCTCGGTGGCACTTGGGCAGCCATACAGAATATTTTCGCGGACCGACCGATGCAGCAACGCGCTATCCTGCTGGACCATACCAATCGCAGCCCGCAAACTGTCCTGCGTCACGGTGTTTATCGGCTGTCCATCAATCACGATCTGCCCGCTTTCGGCGTCATAGAACCGCAACAACAACTTCACCAGCGTCGATTTCCCGGCACCCGACTGGCCAACAAGACCCACCTTTTCACCAGGTGCAATCGTCAGGTTGATCTGGTCGAGCCCGCCGGTCTGCTTCCCATAATGATGCGACAGGTCCTGCATCTCGACACCCCCCTGTGACACCTGCAACGGCACCGCATTTGGATCATCGAGCAGCGTAATTGGCTGCGCAATCGTCTGCATCCCTTCCTTCACGACACCCAGATCACGAAAGAAACTGGACGCGGCAAACATAATCCACCCAGACATCGAATTCAGCCGCAACGCCAAGGCGGTCGCCGCCGCGACAACACCCACAGACGCCGTGCCTTGCATCCACAAATAGACAGCCCAGCCAACAACACCGACGACCAAGAACCCGTTAATCAGGGTCAGCCCGCCATCCATGATCGTGAACAGCCGCATTTCGGTCTGGAACGTGCGGCGCGCTTCTTCGATGCTTTCCTTCGCATAGTCAATTTCCCGATCATGATGCGCGAACATCTTCACGGAATGGATATTTGTATAACTATCAACGACGCGCCCCGTCACAGCGGACCGCGCATTCGACGATGCCTCTGACGCGGGACCAATCTTGGCCATGACCCAGCGCATCAGCCACAAATAAGACCCTAACCAAAGCAAAAGCGGGACCATCAACCGTGGGTCAGCGCCGGACAACAGCACAGCAGCGCCCACAACATAAGCCACAGCAAAGGTCAGCGCGTCGAAAATTTCGAACACCACTTCACCCGCGGCAGGCGGCGTCTGCATGATCCGGTTCGCGATCCGACCAGCAAAATCATCCTCGAACCAGCCGACCGATTGACGCATAACATGACGATGCGCACGCCACCGAACCAGCGTGCCGACATTGGGCAGGATTGTCTGGTTCAGCAGCAGCACTTGACCCATGTAAACGACAGGCCGCACCGTCAAAATCGCAATAGCAACGACGATCAGCTCGACCCCGTAGGTCGTCCAGACCTGATCCGGCGTGCCGCTGCCTAGCAAATTCACAAGCCGGCCCATGTAGGAAATCAGCATGATCTCGACAATCGCGATCACGATTGACACGACACCCGTAAAAACGAAAACTCCGCGAAAAGGCCTGAAATAGTCCCACAAAAACGCGCGCAACGTTTGCGGCGGCGTGTTGTTTTCGGGATAGGCGACATAGGGGTCGACCAGCTTTTCAAAGAAGCGGAACATGACAATAGCCTTTGGGGTTATCCCCTAGACATAGTCGTGCACGCCCTAGATGAAAACCAGCACCGAAAAACAAACCAAAGCGACGGCCATGATACGCAAAAACACGCGCCATGCGGTCGCGTTTGTCAGCAGATACGACAGCAACGTTCCAGCGTAAGTCCAGAACAGGCACACACATAGGTTTATGGCCGAAAACGTAGCGCCGAGCGTTAACGCCTGCTCTGTCGGTGATCCCATTGGCACGTAGACCATCGCGGACAATGCGACCGCCCAGACCTTTGGGTTCACCCACTGGAACAGTACCGCTTCGATAAAGGTGAACGGACGATCAGCCGCGTCATTCTTTTGCACCGGATTGGCAAGCCACAGCTTGTACGCCATCCACAAAATCCAAAGGCTCGCGCAGATTTGCAGGATTAGCCGCAAGGATGGATAGCTTTGCAAAAGCGCGCCAAGACCAAATCCCGTGATCGCCGACGTGATCCCAACGCCAAACGCCACACCAGAAATATGAGGCAATGTCGGGCGAAACCCAAACCGCGCACCAGATGCCGTCAGCAAAATCACGTTCGGACCGGGTGAAAACAGCCCAGCAAAGACGAACCCGAAAAGCGGCAATAATTCAGTCAATCAGGTCATCCTTCGTCAACGTGAAACCGGACGCGATCCACCGTTTCTCAGCCGCTTTCAACGCCTCGCCCAGCGCCGCACCTTGCAACGCAGGCATTAGGTCTGGGGCGGTAATCGGGAACGTTTGACTGGCTGCAAAATTTACTGATTTCGCTTGATGAGTGTCTATATCTTGACCCATAGACGCGCATTCTATCGCCAGCTTATCCATGCCTGTTTGGCAATCGTGACGATACGCAATTTCGGTCGGGGACACATCGCTGCGCAACACATCCAGCCGCCGCGCGTTTGCCTTTGACAGCCGCAAATTCTCAGCCACGTCCATCCCGCCTAGAACCGCTAAACGACGGATCGGATCGGGCGTCATCCCTGCGTTCTGTTCAATGTGCACCAACACCGCCAACGCGCCGTGATCTGCACCGGGCAGCACCTGCATCAAGCCACCGCAAGACGCAAAAGACGCAACAGCGGGGGCCGGATCAAGGGCGGCGAGCAGCTTAATCATCTCCTGACCGATGCGTTCCTTTGACAGGCTCTGGATGCCTTCAACATTCTCGGCGCATGCCGCCAAACCATCTGCATCAATGCCGTCATCGACATTGCCGTACCACGCGTGAAACCGGAAAAATCGCAAGATACGCAGATAATCTTCGCGAATACGGCGATCCGGATCATCGATAAAGCGGACATGCCGCGCCTTCAAATCCGGCAATCCACCCAAAGGGTCCGCGACCACACCGTTACGATCCGCATAAAGCGCGTTCATCGTAAAATCACGGCGGCGGGCGTCGTCCAGCATCGTGTCGGCAAACGCAACAACGGCACGCCTGCCATCGGTAGCAACATCTTTGCGGAATGTCGTGACCTCAATCGGTTCCTTATCCACGATGATCGTCACGGTGCCATGGTCGATCCCCGTAGGAACCACGGTCAATTCAGCGGCTTGCGCCAGCTTCATCACGACGTCAGGGCGTGCGTTCGTAGACAGGTCCAGATCGGCAACAGGCGCATCCAGCAATGTATCACGGACACAACCGCCCACAAACCACGCCTGAAAACCAGCATCTGCTAACAACGCACAAACGGTTTGCGCAGGCGTCGCAGAAAGCCAGTCCGCCGTGATTTTCATGATGCGATCCGATCCGCCAAGCCGCGCAGGATACGGGCGGTCGCACCCCATATGTAATATGCGCCGAACGGGGCCACATAATATTCGCGCCGCCTGCCCTGCCAGCGGCGACCTTCGATGCGGTAACTTGCAGGGTCGGTGAAATGGGTGAACGGTACCTCGAACACTTCGGCGACTTCGCCGGCTTCGGGGATCACGGTGTATTCGCCGCGTATCAGCGCCACGATTGGGGTCACTTGGTAGGACGTCACCGTTTCATGGCACGGCAACGCGCCAAGCACGTCAACTTGACCCGATGGCAATCCGATCTCTTCGCGTGCTTCACGCAAAGCAGCGGCCGCAAGGTCCGCGTCGGTGTCATCCATCTTACCGCCCGGAAAGGCGATCTGCCCCGGATGGTGTTTCAACTTCGCAGAGCGTTTCGTAAGGATCAAGTTCCCGTTTTCGCGCACGCCAACCAACACAGCAGCTGGTTTCAAAACGCGACCCTCGGGCGTGACAATGTCAGGGTTCAGATCAAAATCAGACGACGCACCACCCGATTGGGACAGCGCGTCGCGTAAGATTTGACCGTAATCAGGCGTCATCGCCTGCGGCCTTTTCCCCTTCAAACCCAAGTGTCAAAGGATCGAACACATAATGGGCCCCACAGAACTGACAATCCGCCGTCACTGTATTTTCCTCGGTCGTCATCGTCTTGATGTCTTTCGCGGAATAGATCGACAACGACTGACGCACTTTGTCTTCGGAACAGGTGCAGCCGAATTTGATCTGGTTCGCGTCAAACACGCGCGGTTCTTCTTCGTGGAACAAACGGACCAACAATTCGGTCGGCGTCACGGTTGGGCCGATCAGTTCCATGTCGTCAACAGTGCTCAGCAATGCTGTCGCGCGGTTCCAGTTTTCACCTTCATCCTCGTTCAGGAAATCCATCGGATCAGTCAGGCCGTCCTCACGCAATGCTTCGTCACCCGCAGGGGCGTCGCGGATCGACGATTTTGGCATATGCTGCAACATGATCCCACCGGCCCGCCATTTTGGACCTTCGCCCGGCATCTGGTTTTGACCGTAAGACAGCGAAAACTGCGTCGGCAACTGTTCAGACTGCGCAAAATATGTCTCTGCACAAGCGGACAAGGACCCACCGGCAAGCGGTGTCACACCTTGATAAGGCGCCATGTCTTCACCCTGATGGATCATGATCGCAAAGTAACCTTTGCCGATCTGTTCAAACCCATCGCCATTCTCGTCCAGCGTATCTTTGTTGTAGCTGGCATAGGCACGGATGCGGGCAGGTTGACCATCGTCAGTCGGCGCATAATAATCTGTCGCCAGAATACGCGCAGCACCTTCGCCGCGAACCTGCAAGGACAGCTTCCAGCGCAGTTTCATCGACTGGCCGATCATCGCGGTCAGCAAAGCCATCTCAGCCACCAGACCTTCGATCACGGCAGGGTAGTCGTGCTGTTTCAGAACTTCTTCCAACACGCCATCCAAACGGGCCACCCGGCCACGGATGTCGGAACGATCGAGTTGAAACGGCAGGACTGTATCGTCCCAGGCAATTGAACCTATGGTCATCGGCTTTCCTATCTTGTCAGGAATTGGCATATCGCGGCTATATAGGGGCGGCAAGTGTAGCGTCCAAGGGGGTAAGGTATGATCAGACGGTATGGCAGCACGCCGATTGCGGGACACAAGTACGTGCAACGGCCCGGTGCCTACGCGATTTTACCTCGCGGCGGGAAGGTTTTGGTCACCTACCAAGGCGCGCCGCACGATGAATTCCAGCTGCCCGGCGGCGGCATTGATCCGGGCGAAGGGCCGATCGAGGCATTGCACCGCGAAGTTTTGGAAGAAACCGGATACCGGATCGCCGCACCACGAAAGGTCGGCGTGTTCAGGCGGTTCACCTACATGCCTGAATACAAAATCCACGCCGAAAAGGTTTGCCACATCTATCTAGCGCGCCCCATTCTGCCGCTCGGGCCACCGTCAGAACCGGGACATTTAGCGGTTTGGCTTGATCCGGTTGTGGCCTTGGCGGAACTGGCAAACGACGGAGACGCCGACTTTCTCGCCGGCGTCTTTTAATCGTTTCGCTGCGAAACTCTGTTTATTAACAATATGTTAAGAAATTAGAGGGCGATCTTCGATGACGTGACCGTAGATCGTTGTGAGGATTGAGATGCCGAGCAGTGTGGTCAGCCAATTCAAAGCAATACTCATGAATATGCCAAGAATTGGCACGGCACTGCCAATGAGCTCAAAAGCGAAACCTAGGATCGCATTTAGCAAAGCAAACAGAAGGGCTACACCCCAAATAACGCCGCGAATCTTGCTCGTGGCTTCTACTGCATCGCGAAATGTCATCGATTTTCCCAAAGCCGTCGCTACCAAGGCTGGCCCCATTCTTAAGCTTATTACGACCAAGAGAAAAAATGCGCACACAAACACTATAGCGGAAAGAACACCAAACAATGAGCTCGATTCCCGCCCACCTGCGGCCAACGGCATTAATGCAAGTAAATAATAGCAAAAAAACAAAAGCACGCCAATTAGCCCCAGAATTAGAGCCATCAAAATAGCTTTTGCGGCATATGGCCAAATCGGGCGATCCTTCACAGTTGGAAGAAAACCGACATATTCCTCTAGCAAAATAAACCGGTGCCACGATACGGCGACCCACGCCGCCACAAAAAGCGATAGCGGGAGCAACACGACAAGCATGATGGACATAAGCGGGGTCACCCCTACTGTTGAGTCGGCCATCGTGCTAAGCGCGCCAAACATTACGGCATAGCCCAAAATCAAGATCAGATACGGCCCGACCGACACCTTTAGCGCCTGCCCGAAATTACCGAAAATCATGCGGAATGTGTGAAGTAGGATTTTGAACGCCATGGAAAAATACTCGTCTGGTTGAATTGTGCGCCTAGGTTGCACGCGGGTGGACCCCCGTCAACGCCGCTATCCTTGCCCTGCCCGCCCAAACGCAGTATCGCCGTTTCCAACAAATATCCGCATCAAAGGCTTGATCTTATGTCCGCTCCTAAAAAAGTTGTCCTTGCTTATTCTGGTGGCCTCGACACCTCTATCATCCTCAAGTGGCTCCAGACCGAATATAACTGCGAAGTTGTCACGTTCACTGCCGATCTAGGTCAAGGTGAAGAACTGGAACCCGCCCGCGCGAAGGCTGAAATGATGGGCGCATCTGCGATCCACATCGAAGACGTCCGCGAAGAATTTGTCCGCGATTTCGTGTTCCCGATGTTCCGTGCGAATGCCGTTTACGAAGGCATCTACCTGCTTGGCACGTCTATCGCCCGCCCACTGATTTCCAAGCGCTTGGTTGAGATTGCTGAGGCCGAAGGCGCTGACGCCATCGCCCACGGCGCCACTGGTAAAGGCAACGATCAGGTTCGGTTTGAATTGGCCGCTTATGCGCTGAACCCAGACATCAAAGTCATCGCCCCTTGGCGTGAGTGGGATCTGACGTCCCGAACCAAACTGATTGAGTTTGCAGAGCAGCACCAGATTCCTGTGGCGAAAGACAAGCGCGGTGAGGCCCCGTTCTCGGTCGATGCGAACCTGTTGCACACGTCGTCTGAAGGGAAAGTTCTGGAAGATCCTGCTGTTGAAGCACCGGAATATGTCTATCAGCGCACTGTTAATCCTGAGGATGCGCCGAACGAGCCTGAGTTCATCGAAGTTGGGTTTGAGCGTGGCGATGCCGTGTCTATCAACGGCGAACGCATGTCCCCCGCGACTGTGCTGACCAAGCTGAATGAGCTGGGTGGCAAGCACGGCGTGGGTCGTTTGGACCTTGTTGAAAACCGTTTCGTTGGCATGAAGTCCCGCGGCATCTATGAAACGCCGGGCGGCACTGTGTTGCTGGAAGCCCACCGTGGGATCGAACAGATCACGCTTGATTCTGGTGCTGGTCACCTGAAAGACAGCTTGATGCCGCGCTATGCAGAACTGATCTACAACGGTTTCTGGTTCTCGCCGGAGCGTGAAATGCTGCAAGCCGCGATTGATAAATCGCAAGAGCACGTGAGCGGCACGGTGAAGATCAAGCTTTACAAAGGCTCTGCCACAACTGTTGCGCGGTGGTCTGAAAACAGCCTCTATTCCGAGGCGCATGTGACGTTTGAAGAAGATGCAGGCGCGTACGATCAGACGGATGCGCAAGGCTTTATCCAGTTGAACGCATTGCGTTTGAAACTGCTCGCTGCGCGGGATCGTCGCACCAAATGACGCAAGACGAGATGACAGCATTGCTGCAACGGGGCGTGAACCACGCGCCGCTGGCAGGATCGTTGAAGTTTGATAGCGGCGATGACGGCGTGATCATTCTGGAAGACCAGACTGGACCTGTCGCGCTTTCGTGCCGCCCCAAGTGCTCGTTTATGCCGCTTTCCGTTCGAAAGCGACGGGGCTTTTCCAGCCCAGTGCTGAGTGTCGGCGGCGCGGATTGTAGAAGCCATTGATATATTC